>JBJDXC010000139.1:0-10151 GCA_051866475.1 Phascolarctobacterium sp. | reverse complement strand
TTTTCGTATACGTCGAGGATGGCGGGCAGCAGCGGGTCGTCCTGACGGAGAACGAGAGCATGGTCAAAGTTTTTCAATACTTCCCAAGCAGTTTTTTGGATTTCGTTGCAGGGGAACACCATGTTAACGCCAGCATTTACGGTATCTTCTACTTCAATGGTTAGTGTGCCGGTGTGGCCGTGCAGATATTGCGCTTCACCCTTGAAACCATAAAAACGATGTGCATACTGTAAATCAAATGTGGTCTGACTTCTCATTTCCTTGTCCTCTTTTCAATTATATTTCTGAACGCCTTGGGCGTAGAGAGCTATGCATCTAATCTTATGGATAATTTTTATCTAACAATATAATATATCATTAATTGTGTTCTGTCAAGAGCTTTTTCAAGATTTATCTAAAAATTTAGTTTTGACTTAGCTATAAAGAGTATAAATGAAGGATTGAATTCCTAGTAAAATCATAGTAAAATAGTAACAATGGAAAGAGGTGTTACGAGCATGAGGATTTCGACCAAGGGACGCTATGCCTTGCGTTTAATGCTGGATTTAGCTATGAATGAAGGCTCTGGCTATATACCGCTTAAGGCAGTGGCTCAAAGGCAGGAAATATCCGATAAATATTTGGAGCAAATTATTCATCGCTTAAGCCGTCAAGGACTATTGGAAAGTGCTCGTGGTGCCCAAGGAGGCTATCGTCTGGCCCGCAAGGTTGAGGAATACAGCGTGGGCGAAATTTTGCGCACTGTGGAGGGCAGTTTGGCTCCCGTATCCTGCCTTGATTGTGGTACTCCCTGCGATAAGTTTGATTCCTGCCTGACCATCGGGCTTTATAAAAAAATACAGGATGCGATTGATGGAGTGGTGGATAACACTTCGCTAGCCGATATTATTAACGAGTATCGAGCAAAGCATCCCTAAGTGTGGAGGAGAGAAAAATGTTAACACGAGAAGAAGCTTGGAATTTACTAAGACAATATAATAAGGAGCCCTTTCATCTGCGTCATGCACTGACGGTTGAGGGTATTATGCGCTATTTTGCTAAGGAATTAGGATATGCCGATGAAGTGGATTATTGGGGCATTGTAGGACTTTTGCACGACCTTGATTTTGAGCAGTATCCCGAACAGCACTGTGTGAAGAGTCAGGAGCTGATGCGTCAGCACGGTGTAGATGAAAGTATCATCCGCTCCACTGCTAGCCACGGTTGGGGTCTATCCGGTGCCAATATTAAGCCCGAGCACCAGATGGAAAAGGTGCTTTTTGCTATCGATGAGCTTTCCGGCCTTATTGGTGCTGCAGCCTTGATGCGTCCTAGCAAGAGCGTGCAAGACATGGAGCTCAAATCCTTGAAAAAGAAGTTTAAGGATAAAAAATTTGCTGCTGGCTGCAGCCGCGATGTTATCAAGACCGGTGCCGAAGAGCTGGGCTGGGAGCTGGACGAGCTTTTAGAGAGAACTATGGTCGCTATGCGAGTGGATGAAGAAGCCATTAATGCCGCTTGCGAAGCGCTGTAAATTCTTTACCTAGCATAGAGCTACTATGAAAAGCATATAAAAGCATAAAAGTAAAAAGCACACTACTGTAAGCATTTTTGCTTACAGTAGTGTGCTTTTTGTACCTTATTGATTACTTTTACAGTGCTCTTGCACAGAGCACCCCTACAGCTGCGGCTGTCAAGCCCAATAGTATGCTTCCGCCCACATAAGTAAGTGCAGCTAACAGTCTACCCTCCGTTAGAAGCATCAACGCCTCATAGCTGAAGGAGGAAAAGGTGGTAAAGCCGCCTAAAAAGCCCACGCATAAAAACAAGCGCCAGGCCACAGGCAGCAGCTCCCTATCCACAATCACCGTCATTAAGAGTCCCATAGCGAAGCAGCCTACAACATTGATTCCAAAGGTGCCATAGGGTAGCGCACTACCGACAGCCTTGCTTATCGCATTACCCATCAAGAAGCGACTTACCGCGCCCAAGGCTCCACCTAGAGCAACGATTACTAAACTCATTGCCAATCAAAATCCTTCCTCATCGTTAAAACAAATACCAAAGAGAATACAACCTATACCACTAAAAGCAGTTTCTCCGTAAAAACCTAGTCCTCCAGCTGGCGAATACAGCTCAGCGTCCGCTCCCACTCTGGCCTAATACCTTCCAGCTGTGCCACCACCTGCGCCTCAGAAAAGCCCTCACTGCGCAAAATCTTTACTAACGCCGCCAGCTGCGCTGTCAGCTGTGTAAGGCCCAGACTAGCGCACACCCCCTTCAGGTTGTGCGCCTTACGCAACGCCTCTGGCCAATTCTGCGCCTCTACGAAGTCTTCCACAACGGCCAAATCATTGGCCGCTTCCAGCTTACGCAAAAAGCGCACATACAGCTCCTCGCTCTCCATAAAGCGCTCCTCCAGCGCCTCAGCGATATCTATATCTATATAGTTCGACAAGTCCTGCAAATGCATACCTACTCTCCTTTCCCTAAGACCGCGGAGAATTGGATATTTCCTTATCGGCCATCTCACAAATGAATATATTCACTCATCATCTTCGCCAGCAGCTTCATCTTCACCGGCTTCACCATGTAGTCGTTCATCCCCGCCTGCATAGCAGCCTCCACGTCCTCGCTGCTACTATTACCTGTCAGGGCCAAAATCGGCACGCTGGCCGCGTCCCTTCTGGGCAGCTGGCGAATTTGCCTTGCCGCCTCGCATCCATCCAGCTCCGGCATCTGCACATCCATCAGCACCATCTGCACGCTGCCCTCGAGACTAGCGGCAAACTGATCCACCGCCTCGCGGCCGTTGGCCGCAGGCAGCACCTCTAGCCCGTTCATAGTCAACAGCTCCGTAATAATCTCCATGCTGATGTCGTTGTCATCAGCCACTAGAACCTTACAGCCCGCAAAGTCCTTTAGCTTAGGTGCATCCTTCACCTGGGGCTTGGGCTGCTCCGGAGCCAGCATAAAGGGCAGAGAAATAATAACGCAGGTACCCTCATCCACCTTACTGGAGATGTGAATAGTGCCATCAAGTCGCTCTACCAAGCTCTTAACGATGGTCATGCCCAGACCAGTGCCCGTAACCTTGGGTACACCGAAGCGACTATCCCGCTCAAAGGGTGTATAAATCTTTTCTAAAAACTTTTCGCTCATACCGCAGCCGGTATCCTGCACTACAAAGCTAAAATTAGCCCTATTATTTTTATCCTGCTCCCGCCTTACCATGAAGGAAATCTTGCCACCGGCAGGTGTATACTTAAGCGCATTGGAGAGCACATTATTCAAAATCTGGTGCAGTCCTTGTAAGTCACCACTTACATTAACAGGCTCAAGCTTAAAATCCTGGGTAAAATACTTTTGCTCCAGCTCCGCCTGAGCGCTGAACATATCCCCGATTTCTTTGAGGGCTCCGGTCATATCAAAGGTCTCCTGCAAATGCTCCACCTTGCCATTATCAAGACGAGCCATTTCCAGAATATCATTAATCAAGGTCAAAAGCTGCTTGCCACTGGATTTAATCTTTTGGATATAATCAAAAACCAGCGTCTTGTCCTCGCGGTGCAGCTCCGCCAGCTCGGCCATGCCGATTATGCCATTTAAGGGCGCACGCATATCATGGCTCATGGCGGAAAAGAACATATTGCGGGATTTAGTATTCTCCCGTGCTACCTTCAGTGCGCGCTCCGTCAGCTGCATATGCTCCAGCTCCTTGAGCTTTTCGGCATCCACCTCGCGGAAGAAAAAAATGGCTTCATCGGATCCCAAAAGCTCGTCCCATACGAGACGCACATTGACCCACTTATACTCTTTCCCAAACCGTTGCCTAAATTCACCGCCGAAATCATAAATCTGACGCTTGACCAAATCCTTAATATTATCCAAAGAAAAGGTTTCTGCAAATTCTGTAGCAGCATCAGGTTCTACCAAAGGCACCAGCTGCTCTAAAAGCTCACCATAAGAGCCCTCTGCCTCAGGCTCAAAGCCCATGTTCTCTGCCTTTACCATAGTATACCGCCCGGTGCGCAGATTAACTCTGAAGACAGCTAGGAAGGATTTACTCATAACTTGAACAACATCGTTAATATTTTGCACTTGTTTATTAAGCAAATGCTCACGTGTACCCAAGGAAACTACCATCAGGGCAAAGATACCCAAAATGAGGATAAACCATTGCAGCAAATTCTGATAATCACCCAAAAGAAAATCATAGGGAATGGTCACCACGCTGATCCAACCTTTATCGGAAACAGTGTAGTACACACCGCGCTTATTGCCCTCTAAGTCGATAATATAATCATCATTGCCCTGGCGCAGCTCGCTAAAAATCTGGTCCACATAGGGCTGCTGCTTGTCAATGCTCAAGCCTCTATCACTGATGGCAAACATAATATTACCGTTGGGGTCACACAAATAGTAATAGCTCTGGCGAGGCAAGCGATTATCCGCCAAAAGAGCATTGAGCTGCTCAGGATAAAGGTTCATAGCCAGCACATCATCACCATGACCTAAACGCACAGCCATGGTCAGCACATACTCCTGCTTGGGCTCCACCTGATACAGATTGGTATATGCCACATCACCCTTGCGAGCTAGCGCTGCCTGGTACCACTTAACCTTATTTAATCCATGCACACCTCTATCGGGACGACTGCAAATAAGCCTGCCATCAATAACAGCGCACATATCAAAGCGCCCTACCTCAGAGTTATTTTCCATATAATCCGTGAACCGGCTCAGGGCCTGCTCAATTTCTTCATCAGTCCAATTCTGCTTCAGCCGCAGCATGGAGCCCATGCTTTGAGCCACACTGCGTAGCAGCATTTCTTGGGACTTAATGCGCGCAGTCTCGCGAGTTGCGAAGCGAGCCGCAATTTCCTGTCCCATAATATGGGAGTTTTCCAATATCTTTTCCCGCATTACATGGAGACTGCCCATAGCAACCAGCAGGAAAAAGATAAAGATAGCTACGCTGAATAGAGAAATCTTAAATTTTTTATTTAAAAGCTTGATTCCCATCCTGCACCTCTTTTACGCATACAGATTATGGATAAGTAGTATTTTCTAAAAATGACTATTGCTATTATCCACAATATATAGTATTGCATCTTAATTATACTCTATTACTCAAGCCCTTTACAAGTAAAAAATAAGGCCATCACCCTAGTGACAGCCTTAAATAATTTTTTTATTACACACAGCAAAGCTCATACAGCCAAGACCACATGCACCAAGCTCATTACGCCTTAGGACCTGCACTTAAAATATCCTCGGTAATGAGGCCGTGGAATTTAGCCACATTCTTGGCAAAAAGCTCAGCCAGCTTGTGCAGCTGCACATCGTAAGCAGCCTTATCCTCCCAGGTATTACGAGGATTGAGAATCTCAGAGGGTACGCCCTCGCATGCTTTAGGAATAGCTAGACCAAATACCGGGAAGGTCTCCCATTCTGCCTTATCCAGCTCCCCATCTAGCACAGCGTTAACCAAGCGACGGGTGTGCTGCAAACGAATGCGATGACCCTTGCCATAGGGACCGGCGCTCCAGCCCGTGTTGACAAGATAAACGGAGGTACCATACTCATTGATACGCTCGCCCAGCATCTTTGCATAGGTCAGAGGCGGCAGGGGCAAGAAGGGCTCGCCAAAGCCAATGGAGAAGGTAGCCTGGGGCTCCACAATGCCATCCTCGGTGCCGGCCACCTTGCTAGTATAGCCCGACAGATAGTGATACATCGCCTGCTCCGTTGTCAGCTTTGCCACCGGCGGCAGCACACCAAAGGCATCCGCAGTCAAGAAAATAATTGTCTTAGGATGACCTGCTACACTGGGCAGCAGAGCGTTATCAATATAATGCAGTGGATAAGCTGCGCGGGTATTTTCCGTCAGCATAATATCATCGTAATCGGGCACACCATTTTCGTCCAGAATAACGTTTTCCAGTACCGTATTTTCGCGGATAGCATGGAAAATCTGGGGCTCGGTATATTCGCTCAAGTGAATACACTTAGCATAGCAGCCACCTTCGATATTGAAGATGCCGTCCTTGCTCCAGCCATGCTCGTCGTCGCCAACCAGAGCACGAGTACCATCGGCGGACAAAGTGGTCTTGCCCGTACCGCTCAGGCCAAAGAACAAGGCTGAGTCACCCTTGGGGCCTACATTAGCAGAGCAATGCATGGAAAAAACATCGTGCTGGGGCAAGAGATAGTTCATTACAGTGAAGATACCCTTCTTCATTTCACCGGCGTAGCGACCGCCCCCGATGAGCACAACCTTTTCCGTAAGGTTTAAAATAACGAACATATCGGAATGCACGCCATCAGCCTCAGGATCCGCATACACATTGGGCATGCACAGCACAGTGAAGCCCTCCGCATCCGCAGGCACCTCTTCATTGCTGATGAACAAATTGCGCACAAATAGCTGGTGCCAGGCCAGCTCATTGACAAAATGCACCGGCAGACGATAGCGAGGGTCTGCACCAGCATAGACATCGGTTACATACATTTTATGAGTGGCTGCATAATCCAGCATTTTTTTGTACAAGCGGTCAAAGGTTTCCTTGCTGCAGGGCTGATTATTATCCCAGCACAGCTGGTCGTGGGTAATCTCGTCATCCACAAAAAACTTATCCTTAGGAGCACGGCCAGTATGCTTGCCCGTAACAGCACGCAAAGCACCATTGGCAGCCAGCACACCCTCATGATTATCCAAAGCCTCCTGCACTAGCTCTTCTCTTGATAAATCAAACACAGGCAGCTGCAGCGCAGCATCAATTTCCTTACGTAATCTAGTCAATGCCATATTTATCACTCCACTCGTGTAGCTTTAGGCTATTTATTTCGCTTGCTTCTAGCAATTGGCATACCTTTTTATAAATAAGCTTAGTCCATACCAAGGTAGCTAGAGCACAGTTGATTCTATATTCTAATTTTACTGCTAATAAATAAATTTTACAATGTGCATTTATTCTATGTAGCGTACACAATTATGCAAAGCAAAGAGCCGTTGCGTGAAGCAACGGCTCTAAAACTCATATTTATATCTTTGAGCTAATCACACCACTGCAAAATGCGGTACCACAACCAAGCGCAAAATGCGCCACTAAAGTCCAACAGCACATCCATCACTTTGCCATCACGACCAGGGCTGAAAAGCTGAATATACTCATCAACCACTGCAGTCAACAGGCACAGCAGTAGAATATAGCCGGTGGAGGTACGATTGCTCACATGGAAGCTGGCAAAGGTCTTGCACCAGAGCAGCCCTAAGCAGGCAAACTCTAGAAAATGGGCCAGCTTACGAATATTATGCTCTACATTTCCCTTCAGGGAAATATCCAGCAGCTTGCTCAGCTGCAGCACAAATTGAGCCACAAAGCCGCTCAGCCTGCCGGAGTCCGTGGCTGGCAGCGAAGAATTAAAGAAAATCAATGCTACCAAAACCACAGCCAAAAGCAGCCAAAAATATCTCATAGTTTATCCTTTTACAAATTACGGGTCAAGCACTCCATAACCATCATGTTGCTCACCACGCCAATACCTCCGGGCACAGGAGTAAAGGCGCTGGACTTATCAGCCACCGCCGGATCCACATCACCCACTAGCTTGTCACCTACAGCGTTGATGCCCACATCCACGATGACCACGCCCTCCTTCACCATTTCAGGTTTCACAAAACAAGGCTTGCCCACCGCAGCCACAATCACATCGGCGCTCTTAAGCAGCTCAGGCAAATTTTGCGTACGGGAATGGCACACCGTCACGGTAGCGTTCTTTTGCAAAAGCAGCACCGCCACGGGCTTGCCCACCACGTTGCTACGCCCGATAACCACCACATTTTTGCCCTCCAGCTCGATGCCATAATGCTCCAGCGTGGCCATGCAAGCCCTGGGCGTGCAGGCAGCCCATTTGCTGCGACCCATAAACACATCGCCGCTGTTTTGGGGATTGAGGCAGTCCACATCCTTATTAGGCGAAACAGCTGCACCCACAGCATCACCATTAATATGTTTAGGCATGGGCATCATAGGCAGAATGCCTGTAACATAACGGTTACGGTTCAGCTTTTTTACTACTCCGATAACCTCTTCTTCAGTAGCGGTACCAGGTAATTCTATTACTTTAGCGGCACCGCCCAAGCCTTCGATTAACTTCACTAACCTGCCCTTGTACACATGGGAAGCAGGGTCCTCCCCCACAACCACAATAGCCAGTGTTACCAAAAGACCTCGCGCTTTAGCTGCAGCGATTTTTTCTGTTATCATCTCACGGTACACATCAGCAACAGGCTTTCCCCTCATTAACGTAGTTTCCATTGCATTTCACCTCAAAAACCTTTAAAACAAGTGACCATTGGTAAAGCTTAGAACAGGCCGCTGATGACGCCCTCATCACTAACGTCGATTTTCTCGGCAGCCGGCACCTTGGGCAGACCGGGCATGGTCATAATATCACCGGTCAGCACTACCACAAAGCCTGCACCTGCGGCAATGCGGCAATTTTTAATAGTAATAGTAAAGCCGCTGGGACGACCAAGCAAAGTTTGGTCATCGGAGAAGGAGTACTGGGTCTTGGCCATGCACACAGGCAAATTGCCATAGCCTAAGGCCTCAAATTCCTTCAATGCCTTGTCAGCTTCCTTGGTATAGTTTACACCATCAGCGCCATAGATTTCCTTAGCGATGGTTTCAATCTTAGCTTTCAGTGGGATATCCAGCTCATAAATGGGCTTAAAATCGGCCTTGCCGCTTTCAGCAAGAGCCACAACCTCCTTAGCCAGCTCGATACCGCCCTCGCCGCCTTTGGCAAAGACGTCGGACAGAGCTACATTAACCCCATGCTTAGCGCAGTGCTCACGCACTGCCTCCAGCTCCTCAGCCGTATCCTGAGCAAAAATGTTGATAGCCACAACTGCAGGCACACCAAACTTCTTCACATTTTCAATGTGCTTTTCTAAGTTGCACAAGCCCGCCTTCACAGCCTCCACATTGGGAGTCTTTAAGTCGGTCTTGGGCACACCACCGTGCATCTTGAGTGCACGCACAGTAGCCACAATTACGACTGCATCGGGCTTCAGGCCTGCATAGCGGCACTTAATATCAAAGAATTTTTCTGCGCCCAAATCAGCACCAAAACCTGCTTCAGTAATGGTATAATCAGCCAGCTTCATGCAGGTTTTGGTGGCCATAACGCTGTTACAGCCATGGGCAATATTGGCAAAGGGACCGCCATGGATAATAGCGGGCACATTTTCCAAGGTTTGCACAAGGTTAGGCTTAATCGCATCCTTCAAGAGAGCTGCCATAGCACCATGAGCCTTGATTTGGCCGGCGGTAACAGGGTTACCGCTGTAATCATAGGCCACGATAATCTTGCTCAGGCGCTCCTTAAGATCGTGCAGGCTATTAGCCAAGCACAAAATAGCCATAACCTCGCTGGCTACAGTAATGTCGAAGCCGTCTTGACGGGGCACGCCATGAGCCTTGCCGCCTAGGCCTACCACGATGTTGCGCAGCTCGCGGTCATTCATATCTACTACGCGCTTCCATACAATGCGGCGCGGGTCAATATTCAACGCATTGCCCTGTTGGATATGGTTATCCAGCATAGCGCTCAGCAGCATGTGAGCGCTGGTAATAGCGTGGAAGTCGCCAGTAAAATGCAGGTTGATATCCTCCATAGGCACTACTTGAGAGTAACCACCGCCAGCAGCACCACCCTTAATGCCCATGCAGGGGCCTAGGGAGGGCTCACGCAGAGCCACGATAACCTTCTTGCCAATCTTGTGCAGGCCCTGAGCCAGGCCTACAGTGGTGGTGGATTTGCCTTCACCAGCAGGGGTCGGGGTAATGGCGGTAACAAGCACCAGCTTACCAGGCTTCTCTGCTTCCATACGACGAATTAAATCCATGGAAAGCTTTGCCTTGTAGCGACCGTATAATTCAATATCCTCCTCGCTGATGCCCATCTTTGCAGCTACATCAGTGATTTTTTGCATTTTCGCTTGTTGAGCAATTTCAATATCAGATAACATAACCTACCTCCTCAATATGCTTGGTAAAATCATGAATATAATAAAGCAAGGTTATCCTATAGCATTCTGCTTAAAGCCCGCTTTTTCCTGCCATAAGCCAAAATAATTCTGTATACTTTTAGTTAAACCA
>JBJDXC010000138.1:0-2243 GCA_051866475.1 Phascolarctobacterium sp. | reverse complement strand
CACCAAAGCGCTTGGCAAAAGCTTCAGCATATTCCTTATAACCCTGCTTGCCATGCAAGTAAATATAAATTTTATCAGAAGGCACTCCCCACAGCACCGCAGGAATACCATCTATAGAAAACTTTTCCGTTATCATTTTATCTCACTACTTATAAACTCTCTTAACCGTTCTACCGCCTGTTCAACCTCTGCGTCACGAGGCAAAGTAGCGATAACTCTATCCAAATAGCTATTTTCTACAATCTTTTTCATAGTCCAGGGAAAATACAAGTCGTATACCCAAACAAGATAAAGCAGCTTACGGTCATCAACAGTCTGCATATCACCGCCATTAATCTGTTCTGCCTTAAGAAAGTTTTGCTTACAGATAGGCGTAAATACTCCTTCCGGAGGCACGCATACATACTCAATATTTACTCTGTAAATGTCTAGCTTATCGGCATCACGAATAATCTTGGCAAACAGCAGATGACGTTCACTGGGAGCCTGAGCTATAAACTTTTTATTGTGATTGCTGATAGCGAACAACAAAATACTCCTGTCCTCGCTATCCAGTTCCTTATACAATGACTGCTCCTGAATTACCTTCAGTCCCAGCTCAGCATGATCCTCGCTCAGATTATCTCGAAATGTACGGTACACACTCCACTGGCGAAACCTGCCCACATCATGTAAAAGCCCTATCAGCTCAGCAAGCAGAACATCGTGCTCGGTGAGCGCCAGCCATTGGGCCAACTCCTTACAGTTGCGACGCACGAAGCCAATATGCGCTTCTTTAAGACGGATGCCCCACATAGCCTCCTTATCTTCGTTGTGAAATGAGCTAGAGTATGCAGCTATCCATTTTTCAGCTTTACTGATGATATGCTTTAAATACACTTGTCCTCACCTTTCCAGTTCTCCCTGCCAACGGGAAATACCGCCAAAGTCCTTTACATCCTTATAGCCCAATCCCCTTAAGCTTTCTGCAGCAATGGCACTACGGCGACCACTACGACAATAAACAATAATGGGTTTATCTTTATCGGGCAATAAGCTAGCTGCCTTTTGCTCCACCTGATCGTAAGGCAAAAGCACCGCCCCTCCAATATGTCCTTCGGCAAATTCTTCCGGAGTACGCACATCCAAAAGTACAAAATTTTCTTTCTTAGCTAGTTTAGACTGCAGCTCCTCATAGCTAACCAAACTGCTTTTACCGCTACCAAAACCAAAAATGAACAGACCTGCTACCGCAAGCGCAGCAATAACTAAATATTTACTCATTTAAACATCATCCTTTTGCATTCTTATTTAATTCGATTTTGTCCGAGTAGTTTTTATCCGAATTAAAACTACTTTTTTTGAAGCACTTTTATTTCCTACTTTTCAACCAAGCTATAGCTTTCCTCTAAAAGCCTCTGCACTAATAGCTCGTCCACTTCTTTATCTAGTATAATCGTAATCCAGTGCTTTTTATTCATGTGATATGCTGGATAAAAATGAATCCTATCGATAAGATACCGCACTTTTTCTGGTGGCAGCTTAATATTCACTATATCCAAAGTTCCCCTGGCTGTAAGCCCTAAGCTCTTATAAGGTATGGTCATGAAGATTGCATACCATTTATTCCTTCGTGCTGTTTTAAAGGTAAAAAACTCCGGCGAATCCTCCCAAGGAGCCTCCGGCTTCGTGCCAAATTGGCCAGTACAATACTCCATCAGCCTCAGCTTCATATTAGCTTTAAGTAGGCACTTTTCCTTAATCTCTTGCACCAAAGTCTCTACCTGTTCCCTAATGCCTGTGACAAAGCCAGTAATATTTTCCGCAACATTAAAGGGCAAATATTCCTCATCAGTATAGGCATCGAATACATTAACCTCAAAACGTTTACCGGCAATAGCAAACACAGCATAAAGCTCCGCATCAGGCAATTCCTTTTTCAGCTCAAAGCCACTTTCATTCCTGCTAAATCCATATGCAATTGCCTTTTTACAGTCTATGTCATACTGCTCGAGAAGCGGATATAACATGTTACCTCACTCCTGGGAAGGAATCAACATACTGGATTTTGATATCTGGGAAGGAATCTACAAACTGGATGGTAAAATTAGGAAAGGCGTCCACAAACTGCCACTGACCTATTTTATCTGGGAAAGAGGAAACCTTTTGTACCTTCAAGTCTGGAAAGGATTTTACAACCTGCACCTTAATATCAGCAAAGCTCTTTACTACCTTAACTTTACCGCACAGCTTAATACCCTTAT
>JBJDXC010000137.1:0-10218 GCA_051866475.1 Phascolarctobacterium sp. | reverse complement strand
AGTGCAAAAAGCACTGTGTATCCCCCAGTAACACTAAACGTTAGTTTACACCGCTACCAGCATTATCGATGGCATTTTGTGCCTTGCCAACAGCACTAGTGATACTAGTTTTCAAAGAGTTTTCGCTAGAAAATGCAACAGCAACAGCAGCTACGAAAGCCAGCAGGATTGCATATTCAGTCATAGCAACACCGCGTTCGCTCAGGCCGAATTTTGCTCTCAGATAAAAGCCGAAATTTTTAACATGGGTCATCATTGTTCATTCCTCCTTAATATATATAATAAATTTATATGATAAGCACCTAAGTGTCATATCCTAACATTAACAATTTTCTTGATAATCAGGCCGCCGATAATCTCACTTACCAGAGCCACAACCACCAAAGTCTTACCAAAGCTGGCTTGCAAGAACTCATCAAAATAATGGGGATCAAGCATCAAGAAAAAGCCAGCCAAGGCCACCGGCAAGAGGCCAATAATCCAACCACTCATAACACCCTCCGCGGTCAAGGACTTGATCTCGCCATTAAGCTTGATACGCTCGCGAATAGTCTGTCCCACGGTATCCAGAATATGCGTCAAGTTGCCACCGACCTGCCGCTGAATAATCACCGCCGTAGCCACCAAATCAAAGTCATCACTGGTAACGCGCTTGCTGATGCCATTTAAGGCATCCTCTAGGGGCACACCCAGCTGCACTTCGTTAATAGCTCGATTGAACTCCCCACTAATGGGGTCATTCATTTCCTTAGAAACAATGTCCATGGCCTGCTGAAAGGTAAAGCCAGCCTTCACAGCATTGCTCATCATGACAATGGCATCGCCTAGCTGAGCGTTAAAAGCCTTCATGCGCTTCTGTCCCAAATTATACAGATAGAAGCTAGCACACAGCCACCAAGCAACGCAAATCACTGCCGAGCGGATAAGACTGCCATTGACAATCAGCATCAGGAAAAGCCAGAACAGCCCTCCAAAGAAGGTAATGGTAGCATACTCGCTGCCGGTCACAGGCAAAGCAGCCCGCTCCACCTGCAGCTCAAACCAAGCTCTCTTAGGGAAGAACTTGCCGAAGCGGTCAGCACCAGCCTTAGCCCAAGTGCTTACGCGACTACTATTGAAGTCGTCCCAAAAGCCCCCATCACCACTGCGAGCCCGCTGGCGATTAACTGCACCAATGCGCCGCACACGCTGACTGACCTGAACACTACTCTGCGTCATGGAATTGTAGATAGCCAAGAACACCAAAAATATAACCATTGCGGCTACTAGGCTAATCAATAGCATATCCTCACCGCCCTCCGCCATGAATAGCAAAGGCCATTCTGTCGATTTGCTGGGTCAAGGGAGAACCACTGCCAATATCCACCGCCATACGGCCATTATTGGCCGCCTCGGAGCACAGCAAATATTCATTGGGAATCAAGGTCACAGGACAGCCAATCTGCTCCTCCAGCTCCTTAGCCCGGCGCACATCGGGTGCCATACGAGTAATCACACAGCCCACCCGCTGCTGCCAATTATCCAAGGATTGGAAAATCTCCATAGCTCTTTTTAAATGCTTGATTTCAAAGGTGCCGCCAGCCATGGTGGTCAGATAAACCTTCTCACTAGCCTCTGCGGCTGCAATACTGATAGGATTAAAGCCCGGCGCCAAATCCACTAGCAAGTAGCGGAAATTGGGCCTTGCCAAATTAATAAGCTTTGTTAACCCCTCCGGCTCCACAAAGGCTGCCTGCTGAGGCGTATTCGCTCCGCAGAGCACGAAAACCTTATCGCTGACCTCTTCAAAATACTTTTCCAAGGTTCCGGAGGTCAAATATGTCAAGTCACGTAGCGCCTCCACAATGGTACTACGCGGATTCAAATTCAAAAAGGCATCCATATCGGCAAAATTGGTCTCAGCATCAATGATGCCCACCTTTTCGCCGCTCACGCGGGCCAAAGCCAAGGCCAGATTAACGATCAAGGTCGTACGCCCGCTCTTGCCCTTGGGACTAAAGAAGCTCAGCACCTGACAATTGCTTTTAACGCTCTTATCTTGGTTAGCCGATTCCACAGCCTTTAAGAAGCTTTCTACATCCAATGGCTTCAGCAGCATCGCATCAAAGCCCAAGTCATTAAATATTTGCCGCGAGCTCTCATCCCAGCGCTTACCCAAAGCAATAATCTTTAAATCAGGCAGGCTCTTGCGCAGCTCCGGCACCAGCTTAGCCGGCTGGGCAATGGTATAATCCACATCCAAAAGCAAAATCTGCGGACGCAAATTCTCCAGATTGGCAATGCCACCGGCACCACTACGATATTCAGTTACTTGATAGTCATCCAGATTGCCCAACACTCGCAGCATCCCTGCCCGACTGTCGCTATCCTCATCCCAGATGCACACGCGAATCTTCTGTGCCATAATCCTGCCCTACAATCATCTCAAATATCTCAAGCTTATTTAAATAAACTACCAAACCAGCCACTAATGCCGCTGCTTTCTTCCTTTTCACCCAGCTCTTCGCTGACCATATTACTGATTTCATCAGCCAGCTTATTCTTCGCCTCTGTGAGCACCACAGGCTTGGCATCCTTAATGGACTGCATAATGCCTTGGTAATCATTGCTGATGAAGTATTGGAAGGGACGCCCTAAAAGTGCCTCTACATCCTTCGTACTAATTTGGGTCTCTGCCTTATTACGGTTTAAAATCAAGCGCACTCGCTGATAGTCAAACTGCAACTTGTGCAGTGTATCCAGACCCAGCTTCAAATCTTTAATGGAAGGAATAAAATCCACTACACAGGGCAAATAAAGCACATCCGTCTGCTCCAAAATGGCTAGGCTGATGCCTGTAAAGCCCGTGGTAGTATCTAAAAGCACATAATCATAATCATCCCGCAGCTGATTAATAGCCTGCACGATGGTTTCTGCATCAATAATAAAGCCTTCGTCCACCTCAAGAGGTGCAGCCAGCACATCAAAGCCAAACTGGGTTTCCGTCATGCACAGGGATGTATCCCTTTGCTCCTCCTCCTGCTCATAGTAATTGAAGAAGGTCTTCTCCGGAGTAATGCCCAGATAATTGCACACATCGCCGAACTGCAAATCCAAATCAGCTAAACAGACCTTATAGCCTCGCTCAGCTAAATCGGCAGCATAGTTCACGGAAAGCACCGTTTTACCCACTGCCGAAGCAGTACTAAAAAAGGTGAATACGGAGCCCTTTATGCCCTCATTTTTTCTTTTTATCTTTGTTCTTGGATTTTGGTTGCTCATATAATTCACCATCCAAAACCTGCTTATCAGTCAAGCTGCTAATGCGGGTCGCTTCGCCGGACATAATGGGTTTATAATCACTGTCTACCAAAATAGGAGTCAACAGTACAATAATCTCTCTACGCTCCCTAGATTTAGAGGTGCTGCGAAAGAAATGGCCCAAAATGGGAATATCGCCCAAGAGAGGAATTTTAGAGATGGACTTGCTTTCTTCAGAGGAAATCAAGCCACCGATGGCCATGGTCATGCCAGGACGCATCTGCACATGAGTGCTGGCCTTACGGGAACGCATACCAGGAATGGTGGAGCCATCGGAGCCATTGGCCGCAATTGCACTATCCCAGTCCAAGGAGCTTACTTCCGTGTTAATCTTGCTATCCACAGAATCATCCCGCATTACATTGGGCTCAATATTCAGCTTGATACCATATTCACGCCACTCTACAGAAACAGCGTTGTCGCCTGTATTTACCGGTACAGGAATCTCACCACCGATTAAAATCTCAGCCTTCTCACCGCTCATGGTAATAATATAGGGCTGGGACAAAATCTTAGCATCGCCCTTCTTTACCATAGCATTAAGCTGAGCATTGATTTCTGCATAGGAACCAAACCAGCCGAAAATGTTTGGTTTCTCTATGTCATTATGTGCACTTTGGCCCATGGAAAAAGTACCAGGAGTACCCAAAACGGTTGTGCCCCCATCATTCTCATCTGATGCATTACCAATAGCAACGCCCAAATCCCTAGCCTTACTACTGCTAATTTCCACAACCCTACTTTCAATACGCACCTGCTTCGGCTTAGTCATCTCCAAAAGATTGATGACCTCGCCGCCAAAGCTAGCTGCAATTTTCTCAGCACGATTGCGCTCATATTGATTCTGCACCGCGCCCTCAAGCATAACGCGTCCACCGGACACATTAACAGTGACGCCAGGATAGCCTATTAATTGAGCGATTGAGTAAGCAGTACCGGGATCGGTCCCGTTAACCACTACCTCAAAGGTTTGATAGGTATCGCCCTTCCATATATGCAAGGAAGTGGAGCCAACCTTCTTACCCACCAACATATATTGTTCAGGTGAAAGAATCACCACATCAGCAACTTCGGGGTTGGCAATGGCCACCTGGGTCACACCGCCACCGTAATAAATATTGGAGCGGTTAACGCCAACCTGCAATCTTTCAGCTGCCAAAGCAGAACCAGCAAACATAAGACAGCACAAAAGTACGCCAATTAGAATTCGTAATGATTTCATCATTCAAGCTCCTCCATGTCTGTCTTAGCGACTAATATTAGTACCACGAATTACGGTTACACCATGATTTGCAGAAGGCTTCACCGGTGCACCACCACTAGGAGCTGCCTGAACAGCCTGACGCAGGGCACCACCGCCAACCACCGTAGCTCCATAAAACTCTTCCTCAGAAGGCTTAGCAGGACGCAAAATAAAGGAGATTTTCCCCTCCTGCTGAGCTACGCGCAAAGTAACTGCTTCCCTTGGATCCAAAGCCAAGGTAATTGTTCTAGCGGGCTCATTCTTTTTGCTGCTGTTAGCAGAATTCATATCCGTAGTACCAACGGCCAACACCAACACATTTTGCAGCACCAGTCTACCAATGGGCGGTATACCATTGCTCTGGCCTTGGATAGAAACAACATCCACAAAGCTAGAGGGACGAATAAAGCCGGCCACGCCACTGATATCATCCACATTGACAGTCACAGCGCGTTTATCCTTCGGAATAGTGTTGATAAAGGAGCTGGAGGCTCCATTACCATTTAAACGCTTTCTCGTAATCTGGTCACCAGAGTTCACCGGCATCCTAATAGTTTTGCCCACAGCATCGGGCAAAGTGCGCAATGCATCGGGCTGAGCCAAATTAGTGGGCACCAGCTCCAGACGCACCATCTTGTCCGTGAGGACAGTACCGGGAGCGATATCCATGGAGGCTATCACCACAGCTCTTGTATTTTTCTTTTCATCCTTGGGCTGAGCCTTGGACAAGTAAGAGTAAATCATAATGCCACATATTACACTCAATACGGCTGCTAAAATTAACAGCACCTTAGGAGATAATTTACGCATTTACCATCAAATCCCTTCTCCATTTCCTGGGAAATTTATTAACCTTTTGCATGAAATGGACAAATATCAAAAATGCCAATCGATAATTGTTCTTACTCAACTTATATTATACCCATTTGTGCCCCAATATACAAGTGTCTTCTTAGAATTTTTTTGTTTTTTGATTTTCACTTATTATAATAAATGCCCGAACAGCTATATATTTTTATATATAGAATAAAGCAACAATCACTCAAGGAAAACATATACTCCCAATGCCGTCACTTTATACACTCATGACCGCATTAGGAGTATATCTTCCGTACCTTTATTCTTACATCAACAATTATATTTTTTACTTATTGGCTTCCCGCTCTAAGATAGATGCCAAAACTGTAATACCACGACAAATATCATCTATGCTGGCATATTCTGCAGGATTATGGCTAATACCACCCTTGCAGGGGATGAAAATCATGGTTGTGGGCGCAATTTTAGCCATATGCATCGCATCATGTCCGGCGCCACTATTCATATGTAAAAAGCTGTAGCCTAGCTCCTTACAAATACCCTCCGTTTGCTCCGCCAAGGTCTCGCTCAGGGGTACAGGGCTGTCGGCGGTCAGCATCTCAATGCGCACGCCCACCCTGTCAGTAACTGCCACATTTTCTGCTTCCGCCTGAATATCCTCCAGCGTGCGCTTAATGCTGGCCTGCTCTACGCCACGCACGTCCACCCACAGCGTCACAGCCCCTGGCACCACGTTGATGGAGCCCGGCTCCACCTCTACCACACCCACGGTACCGACGGTGCCGTGGGACTTTTCGTCCTCCGCAGCCTCGTTCACAGCTAGGATGAGCTTGGCCGCAGCCACCAGCGCATCCCGGCGCATGCCCATGGGCGTAGCGCCGCTGTGGTCAGCCATGCCCTGCAGGTGGATTTTAAAGCGTGTGGGTGCGGCAATATTATGCACAATGCCGATTTGGATGCCCTTCTCCTCCAGCACCTTGCCCTGCTCTATGTGCAGCTCGCTAAAGGATGCATAGCTTCCCGGCGCGAGAACAGCATCCGCAGCTCGTGCCGGGTCGCAGCCCCACTGGCGCAGCGCTTCCTCGAAGCTGATATCGCCCTTTTTACCACCCGTACTGAGCTTGGCCACAGTCGCTGCGCCAGTGAGCAGCTTGCTGCCCATAGTGGCGAAGCCAAAGCGACTGGACTCCTCGGCGCGGAAAATCAGCACCTCGATGCTGCGCGTTAGCTTCGCGTCGCGCAGCATGTAGAGTGCTTCTAACGCGCCTACGACGCCGCACATACCGTCATAGGCTCCGCCGTGGATGACGGTGTCCAGGTGGCTGCCGCAGGCCACTGCGGGCAGCGCCCTGTCCACGCCCTCCCGGCGCAAGAACACGTTCCCCACAGCATCCTCTCGGATGCTGAGCCCTAAATCCTGCACCTGCTCTAAAAGCCAATTCTGTGCTTCCTTATCCAGCGGGCTGTACGCCAAACGCGTAACGCCTTCCTCAGAAGCCGTAAATTTGGCTAAACCAGCCAATAAATTACTTACTCTTTCTCTATTAACCGCTTGCATAAATTTTCCTCCTCATTTATAACGTTAACAACAGCACTAGCCTGCATCAGAAAAATGCAGGCTAGGCAAAGCAAATACTTTTATTCGTTCAGCAAGTTGAGCTTTGCAAAAAGCTTGAACAAGAGGCTCATAATGATGGCCACCAAGGTTGCCAGCACCATGCCCTGTACACTAAAGGCACCAAAGGAAAGCTTCGCGCCGGACAAGCCAATAATCATAATAACAGAGGTCATCACCAGATTAGAGGACTTGCTATAATCAACCTTGCTTTCTACTAAAACCCTAAAGCCACTGGTAGCAATAACGCCGAACAGCAAAATGCAGATACCGCCCATAACCGGCACCGGAATACTGTGAATAAGCTGGGACAGCTTACCACAGAAGGAAAGAATGATGGCAAATACAGCCGCGCCGCCGATTACCCACGTGCTATAAACCTTGGTAATGGCCATAACACCGATGTTTTCACCATAGGTAGTATTGGGAGTAGCACCGGCAAAGCCACTGAGCACGTTGGAAAGGCCATCGGCAAAAAGGGAACGGGACAGGCCCGGATCCTTGATTAAGTCGCGATCCACGATGTTACCGGTTACTACCAAGTGACCGATATGCTCTGCCAAAACCACCAGCGCTGCCGGAGCAATAATCATGATGGCATTGATATCGAAAACAGGCGCATAAAATTGGGGCATTTGGAACCACGGCGCATCCAAAACCGGCTGGAAATTAACCATGCCAAGGCAGAAAGCGAAAATATAACCGCAAACCACACCAAACAAAATGGGAATGATGCTCATGAAGCCCTTAAAGGCCACGGAGCCGATAACACCTACAGCCAAGGTAAACATGGACACAGCAATATTAGAGCCAACAATTTTATCGCCGGTCAGGCCCGCCATACCAGCAGCTGTAGGAGCCAGCTCCAGACCGATTACTGCAATGATGGCGCCCATGGCAGCCGGCGGAAAAATCACGTCAATCCACTTCGTCCCCACCATATGGATGATAAAGGAGAAAAGCATGAATAACAAGCCAAAAACGATGAAGCCCGACTGCGCATGATTATAACCGCTTTGGGAAATAATCAGCATCACAGGAGAGATAAAGGCAAAGCTAGAGCCCAAATAAGAGGGAATTTTGCCCTTGGTAATAAAAATATACAGTAATGTGCCCACACCATTCATAAAAAGGCAGGTAGTGGGATTAACATTGAACAAAAACGGTACTAAAACCGTGGCCCCGAACATAGCAAAAAGATGCTGTAAGCTCAAGGGAATGTTGAGTAATAGGGGCGGACGCTCTTCAACCTGAATGACTCTGTGCTGCAAAATCAACGACCTCTTTTCTTATAATTTACTACTGATAATTTTATGTTGAAAAGCAAGTAAATGCAAGGGGTTCAGTGTTATTTTCCCATGTATACTTTACTTAAGTCGGGTGCGCTGTCCATTGGACTCCACCCAAAAAATATCGCTAATGATAACCTTTCCCTTGACGACCTTGAAGGCATTGCTTTCAAAATCACCCAAATCCGTGCTGATAACAACGTCGTGGAAGGAGAGCTCTTTATTTTGGTCATTAAATTTGCCACTAATGCTGTTAAAGGGCACAAACATCACTGTTCCCTTGCCCGATTTAAAGCTACCATAGGTCATATTATTAGCATTTTTACCCAAATAACGGAACTTGATATCCAAATCAACCTGACAATTAATCAGACCATTTTTAGCTGCCACAGCCGCCATTAAGTCTTTGGCCTTCACATCGATTTGATAATGGCGATTGTCGAAATGATAGAGTCCATAAGCCTCTAATGTGCCTCCAAAGATGCTTCCGGTTACGTCCTGCAGAGCAATTAAGCCATTGGCATAATGATAATTTCCCTGCACCCTCGTAAAGCTCAAGCCAGGTATATGCAGCTGCTTTAAGGCTACGGAGCCATCGATTTCAGGTCTGGGTAATGTTCCCTTCATCTCGCCGGTTATGGTCATGGGGTCATTGGCATTGGACAAGCCCAAGGACGCCGGCACAACATCATATAAGCCAATATTCAAAGATACCCTTTGCTCATCCTGCAGCTGCACAGTACCATCAATATTGAGGCCCTCGCCCACCATACTACCGCCGAATTTGCCTGCGGACATTTTGATATGCAGCAACTCATGTCCTGTAACATGCATTTTAGAGTCCACATGGTTTAAAATAAATAAACGTTTTCTATAATGAGCAGTAAGTGTTGTATCCTTTAAAAGCAAGGTAATGTTCGGCAAGCTTTTGGGGAGCTTTAAATTCTGAGGCAGCTTTTCTTTAAGAGGAATGCTGCGCTCAGGCTTCTCTAAAGGAGTATCCTGCCTTAAAATATCTAAGCGCATTTTTCTATCAAAGCCTATATGCAAATCCGCCTGCTCCAGCTCCAGCTCCTTAATACTGTCAAGGGATGCCTTGCGCCACACGATATCCCAAGGCCTTACCTGTAAGCGTGCCTTGGGCGCTGCAATAATCGTTTCTCCAGCAGGATTGGCCCAGCGTAGATTAGTAAAATACACATTACCCCATAAATCTGCCGCCAGCTGCTCAGCAGTAACCGTGCCCACCAGCACCTTTTGCTTGGCCATATAATTATTAAATATTTGTGCTGCGTGCCCACTCAACAGCTGACATAGGCCGAAAAAACTGCCACATAGCACCACTAAAGCGCCACAAATAACTGCTATGATTTTTCTTTTACTCCAATTTCTCACTCTATTCATGAAAATTTGCCTTTCTTGCCATTTTCTGTGCTCCCAGCATCATTATCTTCCTTGACAAAATCCGTCATAATGTTATAATAAATTTGTTGTATTGTAAACAAGACCTATCGTAAATGCCTTTGGCATACTACGCTTTTATATGCATAAGGAGTTTGTTAATGCTCAATATTTTTTTCGCCCTATTTTTATTCGGAATGCTAGTTACGCTCTGCATCAGAGTTTTTACCAAAGCTGTCAAATTACAACAGCCTGTAAATAGTAAAGAAGCTGCGCTGATGGTAGCGCTCTCCCTAGGCTGCCTTTTAGCACTCAATGCCGGGGCCAGCGCTGTCTACCACACCCAGCTCATCTCTTTTTAGCTCATAATTTACTAAACCCGCACCGCTTTACCATCGGTGCGGGTATTTTTATTTCTATTTTTCGCTGCCCATGACATTGGAATAAGCAGTCTTGACACTCACGCCGTCGATGCTGCCCAGCTTACCTGAGAGCGCACTAATTGCGTCATTGGGAGCATCCACTGCCACGCAGATAATATTCACATTTTT
>JBJDXC010000136.1:0-10220 GCA_051866475.1 Phascolarctobacterium sp. | reverse complement strand
TGCCCCTGACCTATAACAAGGATTTACAGGAGGACAAGGAGGGCTTCTTTGACGCTATTGATACGGTGAAGTTCACCTTGGCCGTATATCGTGATATGATCCTCACTATGACGGTGAATGTGGATAAGATGGCCCAGGCTGTGGCCCATGACTTCTCCAACGCTACTGATTTGGCCGATTATTTGGTACGCAAGGGCTTGCCCTTCCGTCAGGCCCATGAGGTGGTTGGCAAATGCGTGGCCTATGCCATTGCCAAGGGTAAATTCCTTTTGGAGATTCCCATTGAGGAATACAAGCAGTTCTCCGAGCTTTTTGACAGCGATTTAATGGCGGCTCTTGACCCTGCCAACTGTGTAGAAGCGCGTCGCTCCTATGGCGGACCGGCCTTCTCGGAAAACGAAAAACAGTTTGCTATCGGCGACAAGGTTTTGGCAGCGCAGGAGGCCAAGCTGGCTGAGCTGAAGGCGAAGCTGTAATATGCTTGCAAAAATTTTATAATATGCTATAATAAACATAGAAGGACAACCGCCCACAAGGTGGGTTGCCGAGGTTAATAAGGTAGAATAAACCGCCCGTTCACTCGCCAAAGTTTTGGGGCGGTTTTTCTATGTAATGGCTACTTTTGATTGTTCAATTTAATGAACGTCAGCAATGCTAAAAGAAACATCCCAAAGGCCATAAGGTCTTGAAATGAGTAGTTTTCCATAGACATCACCTCCATTCATAAGAAGTGGAGGCAACGCCACCCTGCAACACGGTTGTCTAGTATATTATAGCATAATTGTATAAATAAAGCAACAAATGTTCTAAAAAAAGAAAGTGCGTAGTGTAATGAGCAGTAAAAAGGGTACTTCATGGCAACAATATCAAGCCACTTATATACATATACCGTTTTGTAAGCAGAAGTGCTTGTACTGCGATTTTGCTTCCTATGCTTGCTTTGGGGAGCAGGACATGCGGGACTATACGGATGCTCTGTGCCATGAAATCGAGGTGCGAGCAGAGGAGGCTGCCAAGGTTGCAGCTGGCGCTACTATTTACTTCGGCGGGGGCACGCCCAGCGTGCTCCCCACCGATTGCCTAGAGCGCCTTGCTGCAACCCTCAAGAAGCGCGGCTTTTGGCAGCTTCCAGCGGAAGCGACTATCGAAGTGAACCCCGGCACTGCCGACCTAGCGAAGCTAAAACGCCTGCGAGCCGCAGGCTTCGACCGCGTCAGCTTTGGCGTCCAGAGCCTGCAGGACGCCGAGCTGCGCGCTATTGGTCGCATCCACAGCGCCGCAGAGGCCCTTGCGGCCCTGGACCTTGCCAGGGCCGCGGGCTTTCGGCGCGTTAGCTGCGACCTTATCTATGGCTTGCCAGGGCAGACCCTGGCAAGCCTGGCAGATACGCTCCAGCGGCTCCTCGCCACCGGTATGGAGCATCTTTCTGTGTATGGACTCATCGTGGAGGAGGGCACGCCGCTGGAGCGTTTGGTGGCGTCCGGCAAAATCCTTTTGCCGGATGAGGACACTGCTGCGGATATGTACGAGCTGGTGCAGGCTAAGCTTGCCCAAGCAGGCTTTGAGCGCTACGAGATTAGCAACTACGCTAAAAATGGGCAATACTCTAGGCATAACACTGTCTATTGGCAGTACCATCCCTACATCGCCTTCGGCGCTGCGGCGTGTGGGTTTGACGTTAATGATGATGCCTTAAATGACGTGCGTAAGACATACTACGCCAATGCTTCACAAGCGATCGCTTCGCAGAGCTCTTCGCCTCAAAATGATGCTGTTGCAGAGACTTTGGCTTCAGTTGGAGAGAGTGCCCAAATGGCCTATCGTCGCGCTGCCATCAGCACAGTGCCTGAATATATCGCCGCAGCAAAGGCTTTAACGCCTACAAACTGGCGCACTAGCGAGCTGTACTCTATAGAGGAGCTTACTTCGGCCCAGCAATTGGCAGAATTCATGTTCATGGGCTTGCGTCGAGCTCAGGGAGCGGACCTAGCCGAAGCGCAGACGCGCTTTGGCGTGGACGTGTGGCAGCGCTATCAGGGGCAGCTGCAGCCCTATCTTGAGCGTGGCCTGGTGCGTTATGATGCTTTCGGACAATGCTTGCAGCTTACAGAGGCAGGCATGGAAATAGGCAATCAAATTTTTGCTATATTCGTTGATGAAGAAAAATAAGCTTGTTTTGCTGTCTAGGCTTTGCGTGAACTTGCATAAGCTTTTCTAGAGGCTTCCTATTGCCTTGCGCAACAGGAAGCTTTTTTTGTTGCCTAAAGCGCATGGGTTTCGTTGACAATTAAGGTTGTATTTAGTAAAATGTTAAAGGCATTCTTTATGTTGTCGCTTTATTGTATTAAAATAATAAAGCGTAAAATCAGTTTAGGTAAAGAGGTTTATAGATTATGATAGCACCCATTGCAGAGCTAAGAGCATTTGTGGAAAAGAATAAGCATGAGATGCTGCTTTTCTGGGAGAGCCTTGTGAATATGCAGGCCGGCTCCTACGAAGTGGATAAGGTCAATCGAGTTGTCGACTTTCTCAAGAAGCATTTTGAGGCTGAAGGCATAGACTGCCACTTGCTGGATACTAAGGGCAGCGCCAATATGCTGGTGGCTGAACTCAATAAAGAGATGAATAAGGCGCCGATTTTATTGGCAGGACATTGCGATACTGTCTTCCCCTCTGGCTCCTATGAGGAGAATCCCTTCTACATTAAGGATGGCTTTGCCCATGGCCCCGGCGTAGTGGATATGAAAAATGGCATTGCGCAAATTTTTTACCTTATGGTTGCGCTGAAGCATTTTGGCTACACAGAGCGCCCGGTGAAGGTACTCATCGTAGGTGATGAAGAAAACAGCCATGGCCAGGGCATCGCGGACGAGCTGCTGCTGCAGGAGGGCAGGGGAGCGTTGTGCTGCTTTAATATGGAAAGCGGACGCATGGATAACTGCCTGACCGTGGGTCGTAAGGGAGGCATGGACTGCCATATTACCGTCCATGGTGTGGCTGCTCATGCGGGCAATGATTATCTCAAGGGTCGCAATGCAATTATTGAAATGTGCCATAAGCTGCCCCTTTTGCAGTCCTTATCAATCTATGAGGAGGGCTTGACCGTGAGCGCGGACATCATTAAGGGAGGTATGGCCTCTAATGCGGTGCCCGATAAATGCTATGCGGAGCTGGACGTGCGCTATAAAAAGCTGGAGCACATGGACTATATTAAGCAGAAAATTCGTGAGATATGTGCGCAAACCTTTATCGAGGGCACCACTACCGAGGTGGAGTTTGTCTATCCTATGCCTTCCTTTGAGGAAAGCGAGGCCAATCACAAGCTGCTTGCTTATATCAATAGTGTGGCTACGAAATATGGCTATCCTAAGTCCGAGCCCATTTATGTAGGCGGTATGTCCGATGCGGCTTATTTTGCTAGCGTGGGTGTGCCCACGATTTGCTCCATGGGCGGTCAGGGCGCCGGTGCTCATACCAAGGAAGAATATGCATCCGTGGAAAGCTTTTTCCGTCGTTGGATTATTGCCATGGCCTGCATTATGGAAATCGATGACTACGAAAGTAATTTTGCTTAAGAAACTAGAGGAGAGATGATTGATGAAAAATAAAGATGATGTCAAGGCCTTTAAGGCGCCCAGTCCCGTGCTGATTTTGGTTTGTGTAATTGTACTATGCGCTATCGCGAGCTATGTAATCCCTGCCGGCGTTTATGATCGCGTGAAGGACGTGCACACCGGCAAAATGGTTGTAGACCCTGCTACCTTCCATTATGTAGCCCAAAAGCCCACTGGCTTTATGGATTTCTTCACTGTAATTAATAAGGGCTTTAAGGGCGGTATCAGCATTATTGCCTTCCTCTTTATGGTGGGCGGTTCCTTAAATATTCTTGCCAAAACCGGCGCCATTATCGCAGGCCTGAGCACCTTGGTAAAAAAGATGCGCAACCACAGCATTTTACTCATTCCTGTGCTCATGACAACTTTGGCTACCTTTTCTACCTTGGCAGGCTGTAACGAAGAGTATTTGGCCTTTACGCCGCTGGTAGTAAGCGTGGCACTGGCTCTGGGCTTTGACTCCATCACCGCCCTGGGCATGCTGTTTTGCTCCGTAGCAGCAGGCTATGGCGCTGGCTGCACCCAGCCCTTTTCTGTAGGCGTGGCGCAGGGTATTGCCGGTGTGCCTATCTTTTCCGCTTTGCCCTATCGTGTAGGTATTTTCTTCGTGCTTTTGGCTTTGAATATTTCCTATGTAATGTACCATGCTTATAAGGTAAAGAAGAATCCTGAAAGCAGCCCTGTTTACGAAATAGACCGCGCTAAGGCTGATACTATTAATTTAGAAGAAAATCCTGAGCTGACTACTCGCCAAGCCATTTGCTTAGCACTGTTAGGCTTGAACTTCGTAGGCATCATCTTCGGCGTGCTGAAATACGATTTTTATATGAACGAGATTTCTGCTCTCTTCATTATTATGGGTATTTTGTCCGGTATTATCTGCGGCCTCAAGCCCAACGATATTTGCGATGCCTTTATGGAGGGCTGCAAGGGCATGATGCTGCCCTGCTTGGCTGTGGCTATGTGTAAGGCTGCAACTATTTTGCTGGATAACGCTAAGGTTATGGATACTATTATTCACTATCTTGCGGGCATGCTGGATATTTTCCCGTCCTCCATTATCGCCTTTGGTATGTTCATCATCCAAGACTGCTTTAATCTCTTGGTGCCCTCCAGCTCCGGACAGGCAGCTATTTCCATGCCTATTATGGCTCCCTTGGCCGATTTAGTAGGCCTTACTCGCCAAACTGCTGTTTTTGCCTTCACCTTTGGCGATGCCTTCACCAACTGCATTACTCCTGCCAGCGGTGCCACTATGTCCTACCTGGCCATGGCTGGTGTGCCTTATAAAAAATGGGCACGTTTTGTGCTGCCCTTGATTGCTATGTGGTGGGTGGTAGCCTTCTGCTTTTTGACCTATGCAACTGCTATTAAGCTGGGTCCCGTATAATAAGAAGCAAGCAAAATCCTTCGTCCTGAGATTTGAAATCTTTGTGACGAAGGATTTTTTTTGCAAAAAGCAGTTGACAATAAGGGATGGGAGTGCTATTCTTATACCAAGATGTTAGCACTCCAATGATATGAGTGCTAACAACTAAATGAGGTGGGAATATGTTAAACGATAGAAAGAAAAAAATTCTCCAGCTCATAATTGAGGATTATATTTCGACTGCTGAGCCGGTTGGCTCTAGAACCATTGCCCGCAAATACGATTTGGGCCTCAGCCCGGCCACCATCCGTAACGAGATGAGTGATTTGGAGCTTTTGGGTTATTTAGAGCAGCCCCACACCTCGGCAGGACGTGTACCTTCGGCGCAAGCCTATCGGCTGTATGTAGATTCCTTGATTGAGCCCGGTGCCCTTTCTGATAACGAGAGAGCGCTGATTAATGGCTGGTTCAACGAGAGACGCAGAAGCCTGGATGAAATCTTCCAGTCCACGGCGAAAATCCTTTCCCGCATGACCCAAAACGTATCCATGGTTTTGGCCAATCGGGATGCAGGAGCCAGGTTCCGTTATATGAAGTTCTTGCCTCTGGATGAGCATCATGCCATCCTGTGCATCATTACCGATGACGGCAATGTGGATAATTGCGTAGTGGAAATTCCCCTGGGCATGCGGCCTGAGGAGCTGGATTATCTGGCTGGCAAGGTGAGCCGTCTTTTAGAGGGCAGGGAGCTGTCCGATATTGATGAGGAGCTCCTGCAGCTTATTCACAGCAATATTGCCGAGGACAAGCTGCTCTTTACCTCCCTGGTACAATCCATCCGCCGCCTGCGCAACAAGCACATGGAGCAAAAGGTTTTCTTGGGCGGTACCAAGCAGCTCTTGAATCAACCGGAGTTTAGGGATGTGGAGCGTGTGCGTAACTTGCTGGGTATTTTGGAGGAGGAGCGCGTGGTGCGCGATCTTTTGAAATCCGGTGAGGACAGCGGCCTCAAGGTAACCATCGGCAGCGAGAATAAGTTCTCGGGCATTCAGGATTGCAGTATGGTGCAGGCTACCTACCGCCTCAACGGCAAGATTGTGGGCACCATGGCAGTGCTAGGGCCGACCCGTATGGAGTATGGCAAGGTTATCTCTGTTATGGATTACCTACATAAGTATTTGAAAACCATGTTTGAGCATGAAAATAACAAATAATAGTAAAAATATCTAAAGGAGGAAGTGCTTTGCAAGAGAATGATGTAAAAGACACCATGGCTCAGGAGGAAGTACAAGCTGACGCCGAAGTAAAGCAAGAAGCCACCGCAGCAGCCGAGGCTCAAGCCGAAGAAGAGGCCGGAGCTGAAAAAGCAGCCAAGGAGGAGCCCGCTAAGGAAGCGGAGCCGGACCCCAAGGATGTGAAGATTGAAGAATTGACCAATCGTCTCCTGCGCCTGCAGGCAGATTTTGAAAACTTCCGTCGCCGCACTGCTACGGAGAAGGAGCAGCTTTCCACCTTCGTAACTGCCGGTGTGGTAGGAAAATTCTTGAAGGTGCTGGATAATTTTGAGCGCGCTGAAGCAAGCGCTGCCAAGGCCACCGATATGGAGGCTGTGATTACCGGCATGCAAATGATTCGCCGCCAGTTTGAAGCTGCCTTTAGCGAATTAAAGGTAGAAGAAATCCCGGCCCAGGATCAAAAATTTGACCCCCAATTCCACGAAGCAGTAATGCGTGGACATAACCCTGAATTAGAGGACGAAATCATTGATATGGTCTTCGAGAAGGGCTACAAATTGGGCGACAAGGTAATTCGTCATAGTAAAGTTCGCGTGAATGCGAATGAATAAAATTGTAAACTAAACTTATAAAAATATTTTGTGAACAAGACTGGTGAGAAAGTATTAGATGCGAGCAATTTTGAGGAGTCGTACTTTTAAGTACGTCGACGAAAAATTGTGAAGCAGATGATGCTTTATCGACAGTCGCTATAGGAGGAATATAAAATGTCTAAAGTAATAGGTATTGACTTAGGTACTACTAACTCTGTTGTTGCTGTAATGGAAGGCGGCGAACCCACCGTCATCACTAACCAAGAGGGCTCCCGTCTGACCCCGTCCGTAGTTGGCTTTGCTAAAAATGGCGAGCGTCTGGTAGGTCAATTGGCAAAACGCCAAGCAGTTTCCAACCCTGATAGAACCATCAGCTCTATTAAACGCCATATGGGCGAGGGCAGCTACCGCGTATCCATCGATGATAAAAAATACTCTCCGGAAGAAATTTCCGCAATGATTCTGCAAAAGCTGAAGGCTGACGCTGAAGCTTATCTGGGCGAAAAGGTAACCCAAGCTGTAATCACCGTTCCTGCATATTTCAACGATAGCCAACGTCAGGCTACTAAGGACGCAGGCAAGATTGCCGGCCTTGAAGTACTGCGTATTATCAACGAGCCCACCGCTGCTTCCCTGGCTTACGGCATTGATAAGACCGACGACCACACCATCATGGTTTATGACCTGGGCGGCGGTACCTTCGATGTATCCATTCTGGATGTAGGCGATGGCGTTTTCGAAGTAAAGGCAACCAATGGTGATACCCATCTGGGCGGCGATGACTTCGATAAGAAGATCATGGACTGGATGGTTGACGAATTCAAGAAGGCTGAGGGCATTGACCTGTCCACCGACCGCATGGCTATGCAACGTCTGCGTGAGGCTGCTGAAAAGGCTAAAATCGAGCTGTCCGGTGTTATGAGCACCAATATCAACCTGCCCTTCATTACCGCAGGCGCTGATGGCCCGAAGCATTTGGATATGGATCTGACCCGCGCTAAATTTGAAGCTATGACCGCAGATCTGGTAGAGCGCACCATGGGCCCTGTTCGCCAAGCTATGAGCGATGCAGGCATGTCCACCAGCGATATCTCCAAGGTTATCCTGGTTGGCGGCTCTTCCCGTATCCCGGCTGTACAAGCTGCTATTAAGAAATTCATGGGCAAGGAGCCCTATAAAGGCGTTAACCCGGACGAATGCGTTGCTGTAGGCGCTGCTATCCAAGCTGGCGTACTCTCAGGTGAAGAAGGCACCGGCTCCGTGCTGCTGCTGGACGTAACTCCGCTGTCCTTGGGCATTGAAACCCTGGGCGGTGTCTTCACCAAGATTATCGACCGCAACACCACCATTCCTACCTCTAAAAAGCAAGTATTCTCCACTGCAGCTGATAACCAACCCTCCGTTGATATCCATGTACTGCAGGGCGAACGCGAAATGGCTGCTGACAACAAGACCTTGGGTCGCTTTGAGCTGAGCGGTATCCCCGCTGCTCCTCGTGGAGTACCGAAAATCGAGGTCGCTTTCGACATCGATGCTAACGGTATCGTTAACGTAAGCGCTAAGGATTTGGGCACCGGCAAGGAACAAAAGATTACCATTACCTCCTCCGGCACCTTGGATAAGGACGAGGTAGAGAGAATGGTTAAGGAAGCTGAAGCTAATGCTGAAGCAGATAAGAAGCGCAAGGAAGGCGTTGAGGTGAAGAACCAAGCCGACAACCTGATTTACCAAGCTGAAAAGACCATGAAGGACATGGAGGGCAAGGGTAAGGACGATATGATCGCCAAGGTTAAGGCTGCAGTTGACACCCTGAAGGAATCTGTAAAGGGTGACGATTTGGCTAAGATTAAGGCCGATACTGAAGCCCTGACCAAACCGCTGTATGAGCTGAGCGCTGAACTGTACAAGGAAACCGAAGCACAGAAGGGTGCTGAGGGTGCAGGTGCTGGCGCACAAGGCGCAAAACATGATGACGATGTAGTTGACGCAGAGGTTGTTGACGATAAAAAATAATAAGTGAGTCATAGTGCCCAACTGCTGTACGGCTCTTGGGCACTAACTTAATGTATAATTGGAGGCCAAATTATGGCTAAACGTGATTATTACGAAGTCCTGGGCGTGTCGAAGACCGCCAATGCGGACGAATTAAAAAAAGCATACCGTAAACTGGCCCTAAAGTATCATCCTGACCGCAACAAAGGCAATGCTGAGGCCGAGGAAAAGTTTAAAGAGGTTAACGAGGCCTATAGCGTACTGTCCGACGAAACCAAGCGCGCTCAGTATGACCAATTAGGACCTGACGCCTTCGAGCAGGCCCAGCAGGGCGGCGGCCCTGGTGGCAATCCCTTCGGCGGTGGCTTTGGTGGCTTCAGCGGTAGCGGCATGGAGGACATCTTTGATATGTTCTTTGGCGGCCAGGGTGGCCGCAGTGGCCGCGCTAGCAACGCTGGCCCTCAGCGTGGTGCGGATTTGCGCTTTGATTTGGAGATTACTTTTGAAGAGGCAGCCTTTGGCGTGGAAAAGGAGATTAATCTCTATCGGGACGAGACCTGCGAGCATTGCCACGGCAATGGGGCAGAGCCCGGCTCCAAGGTGGAGACCTGCCCGGAGTGCCATGGCAGCGGTTATGTGCGCTTTACCCAAAACACTATGTTTGGCCAAATGCTCAACGAGCGTCCCTGCTCTAAATGCCATGGCGAGGGCAAGATTATTTCCCAGCCCTGTAAGGAATGCCGTGGCAAGGGCACTGTGAAGAAGAATAAGCACCTGAAGGTGAAGATTCCTGCGGGTGTTGATAATGGCTCCAGACTGCGTGTAGCAAGCGAGGGCGAGGCCGGCGCTAAGGGCGGACCCAGCGGCGATTTGTACGTATATCTGTACGTCAAGCCCCATAAGTTCTTTGAACGTGACGGCACCACTGTGCTGTGTGAGGTGCCCATTAATATTGTGCAAGCCACCTTGGGCGCTGAGATTAAGGTGCCCACTTTGGATGGCCAGGTAACCATGAAGGTGCCCGAGGGCACCCAGCCCGGTAAGGTAATGCGCCTGAAGGGCAAGGGTATTCCCAGCCTGCGTGGCGGTATGCGCGGCGACCAATTGGTACGCATCAAGGTAGTTGTACCCACCAAGCTTAGCGATAAGCAAAAGGATGCCCTGCGTGCCTTTGAGTCCATTAGCAAGGACAATATTAACCCTGAGGAAAAGAGCTTCCTCAATAAAATTAAAAACCTTTTTAAATAAGCAGTAGCTCCCGTAACAAAATGTGACGGGAGCTACACTTTTTTGTCTAAGTAGCTGTGATCATCCTGATTTTTGTTGCCAATGCAACATACTTACATAATACTTACTTTAATTACAAAATATTTACAGAAAAGAGGTAGTTTGGCATAATTAAGATGCAAAAAGTATG
>JBJDXC010000135.1:0-10243 GCA_051866475.1 Phascolarctobacterium sp. | reverse complement strand
TCACTAGGCAATTAGGATCCTCATTGTTTGGGGTTTCCGTGATTTTGGCGGCCTCTTGGGTAACAGTCAAGGTGAAGTCCTGATTTTTCCAATAGTTTTGCATAAAAATTAGCTTAAAGTAGGGGTACCAATACCTGCAGAGTACCCTTTGCACCTCACTAGCAGTATCGTCATTAGGATTCTGCTTATAATGCATTTCCGGCTCAACAAGATCAATATCCAACTTATGAATGTATCTCACGGTTAAAATATAACCATCCATATATCTTTTATTGGCAAAAACCGCCTCCATTTTACTTTCATCGACAATAGTACCCGTGCCGGAGACTACAACGCCCCCAGGTTCGAGCACTGACTTATAATCACTTATTTCCATAGCCCCAAAGGCAATAGCATCAGCCTGTTCACGGGAAAGCTGAATGCCCTTTTTTTGAAAATAAGGAACCACATAACTCTCTACAGCCCGTGCTGCTAAATCCTTTGATAACCCAAGGGCAGCATTGTAGCTTTGAAAGGTTTCGTCATAGCCAATATCCTCCTTGAGGAAAAAAGGCCCTAGCTGCATAGATGTAGTGAAGGACGCTGCCTGAGCCAAGCTAGCGAAGGAAGTTAGCATGGCCGCTGCTAAAAATCCTGCTATATATTTTTTTATCTTCATACTACGACCTCCTCTAAGCCACTGCCATGAATGCAGTTAGAAAGGCAAAGGCAATCATACCCCGCCACAGCCATTTAAAGCCCATACCGATTGATTGGGCAACCTGCTTTTCAAAGGGCGCTGTAACGAGCTCGCCCAAGGTGCCATTAGGATTAATGATATGCATAATAGGGAAATCAAATATTGTGAGACGGGAGAATTTTGCAACCCAAACCAGTGTCACTGGCACAGAGATGCACCACTAGGCTGCGATGGTATTGTAATCCACCTTACTACCCAGCACATCGCCAAAAATCCAGCCCAACAATACCGGCAAAAAATTCATGCCCAGAAGCAGGCCCATTTGGCCGCTCAAGCGGCTGGGATCATAGAAGCTGATCTTCACAAACTGGTCCAGACCGTTGATTTTTTCCACAAACTGGGGCACCAGTGCTTCCACTGCCTCCACCTTTTGCAGCACTAGCTTATCGCCTTGGGCACGCTCAGCCTGCGCTGCCTCCGACTGTAAATACCTATTCTTCAGACGCCGCCGCGTGCTGTTGCCAAAAATGCTACAGAAAGCAATCCCTAAAAATGCTCCTAAAATCCCTGCTAAGGTTTCTGCTTCTTTCACTTTAAAGCCGACTAAAAAAGCATAAAAGGCCACAGTGCCAATCACAGTATAAATAGCAGGCTCAAGATACCAGGGTCGAGTTTTAATTTGCTTCTTCACCTTCACTGCCACGCGACCTGTCTGCCCATTGATGGCCAGCTTCAAACCCTGTCCCTGCCACACATAGGCCGGCAAAAGAGCGCTCAAGGACCAGCTATCCCCTCGCCAAGAAGAATGCACATCCAAGCCATCCGTCTGCAATGTTTTCTCGATAGTTGGCAAATACGCCTCCTGAATTTCCTCTAACGTGCGCTGCTCCATGGCCTTAGGGCCCAGATCCTGCATTTTCACCCGTTGCCCTGCCATAAAGCCATACTCAAAGGGCACTGCCTTGCTCCAATCAAAGGGCTCCATGGCATTGAGCACCGAGTTATCCATTTGCTTGGAGGCGTTCACAGCCACATTTTCCACATAGCCTGCACAGCGATATTTTCTGTTGCTGCCATCCCGGAAAACTTCGCAGTCCACCGCTCCCTGCACTACCTGATAGGGCAGATAATAAGCGGATAGCCCCTTACAATGCTGGCTGATGATTTGAGCTTCCTTGGTGTCCTTATTTTCGGCCAGCCATTTATCCAGCTGCTGCCAAGCCTCCTGCTCCGTAATATAGAAGGGAATAATAATTTCCGGAAAATACTCCTGCTGATTAAATTCCTTGCGTACCAGCTTGCCACCACAAAAATCGCATTTAGCAGTGACTTCTCCCGCCGGTAGCACCACCTCGGCACCACAATTGGCGCAGGAAACGCTTTCTGCTTGTAAAACCTGCTGGGCCGCAGTCTGCCGCAATCTGTACCGATGCTGCTCCCGCCATTGCTTGACAAAGGCTAAAGTGGTATTCACATCCGTATGGGCACCGCAGTGCTGGCAGTGGTAGTTTTGGTGCATAATATCAAATTCTGCCGGAGCGCCGCAGCTTTGACAGGCAATATAGAGAGGGGAGTTTTCTAAATTTTGGGAACGTACAGCATTGCGGGCCTGCTGACGCAATTCCTTAAATTGTGAGCTAGTATCCATACTTCAACTCCTTCCATATGCTTTCATAATATAGTCTAACAGAGCATGTGTCCAAGAACACCACCCCGAGAGCTGTTTTAGGGTAGGTAAAAGCATATACAGCAAAAAAATTTTTAAAATCCCTAGCTCCTACCCAAAATTACGAGCAAGTGTAGGGCTTTTTTTACTATTTTTTGTTATAATATAATCAGTGAAGTAATCCAATTTCTGGTTTATGTTCAAAATTTTGTAGTCAAAAACCTTTACCATGAGCTGGCAAGCTTAGCTTGTCCAAGCCAGTCCTTAGAAAAGGAGTGCATTATTTTGAAAAAATTAGCGATCTTATTAACTAGCTGCGCCCTGCTATCCTTGAGCCCCGTAGTCCAAGCGGCGGAATGCCAAAACCCCCAGCTTATCCAAAAATGCCAAAACCAAGGCTACAGCGTCTATTCACAAGAGATGGACTCTTGGGATGTAGCTCTGTGGGATTATTTGGAGGATAAGACCAATTGGGGCAAAAAAGCCAGCGGCGAGGAGCTGCATTTCTGTACAACAGAGTTCAGCATCGACAAGAAGGATGATTCCCTTGCCACGAAAAAAATCATTGTCTATATGCCTAAAAAGGCTAGTATCGATGTGTTGGGAGAGTTTGTTGTAACCAACAACGGTGAAATTGCCAAAATAGAAAAGGGCAAGCATAAGGTTGTGCGTAAAGGCGATAAGAAAAATGTAGAAAAATTTGCAGAAAACAGCCGTGGCTTCATTATTACGCGCCTAGAAAGCATCCCTGAAAATGGCGATTTCTTCCTTAAGGCTTACAAGCATAAGTATAGATATGAAATGAAACGTATTCACGGCAAACAGGCTGACGGAGTCGAAAAAGAAGTCAAAAAACGCTTCTTCCGTGATTTTGAAGGTGGCTACAATGTAGTTGTCTATGACGAAAACAATGCGTGGGTGGATACTATGATTGTGGATGACGGCGTCCACAATATCTATCGCGCCAGCGAGGATGGCTGGCAGCATATTTACAGCGATGAACCCATGGGCTGATTAGAACAGTTCCCCTATAATAACTTAAACCATACAAAAGCTTCGGCGAGACGCTAAAGTTTAGCGCTCCACCGAAGCTTTTTGTTATTACAAATCTATAACCCTAACTATGTCCTTCTTATTGCTACTGTTGGGGTTATTAGCCACTAACATAATTCTATTACCACTCATATGAGCCATGCTAATGGAAGTGGTGCCGGTAGTGCCCAAATTGGAATATTTCAAGCTGCCCACAAAGGCACCGCTCTTTTTAACCCACATTTTTACAAGAGCCTTACCCTTGTCACAGAAGACCACATACTTATCCGTTACAACTGCATCGCCTGCCTTAGAAACATAGCTCTTGGCCTGAGTAGAGGACTTGGAATTATATTTTGCACCAAAGAAAGCCTTCTGCTTAAGGTTGTTGTCATAATAAACGCCCCTGCCAATGGAATGACCTTCTCTTACACCCTGACCAAAATAATAGGTGCCATCCTTATCGCTCAGCATAAATACACCAGTATTAATACAATCCCCGGTGTTCTTCCGCAGGCTGTAGTCTTTACGCACAATACCCAAGGATTTGAGAACCTTACCATTGCTATCTATTGATACCTTGCGCACCTGAGCCCCATCCTTATAAAGATAAGCCGTAGAATTACTCAAAGCTTCAATGTGGCAGAAGGTAGGATTAGACACTGTAGATGTCTGAAAAGCTTTAGGTAAGAAATTGGGCCGTTCACGCATAACGAAGTACACACCATTGGTATTGGCGGAAACATGGGAACCCTCCCACAGATTTTTCATTGTCTGCGAAGAACCACTTTTAAGAGTCCGGCTATTGGCATCGTAGATATACTTACGCAAAACATTATCATTTGTCATAGCATAAAGAGTCTTTCCGGCAAAGCTCAAACGCTTGGGCCGATTGTTTTTATTTTGCATATAGAGGTTGCCAGAATTTGTAACCGTATACATCTTAGACGTATGGTCACCAAATTTTAAGGTATATGTCTTGGTGGATGTTTTGCTGCTGCTTTTGCTGTTACTATTCTTGTTGCTGCTGTTGTTGCTAACTCCCTTAGCATTGGTGTCAGCAACGATGTTAAGTCCACCGCCTTCAGTTGGTTTAACATTAATATTGGCGGTGCAACCGGCAAGGAGTCCGCAAGCCAATAAGCTTGCCACAAGGCCATAGGCTAATTTTTTCAACATATTAACATCTCCTATTCATCATATATTAGGAAATACTTAAAAGGTTAAGCGCCGGCTCTTAATAGTCGCCGCCGCCACCACCATGATCACCATCACTGCTGGAATCGGTTACGGAGCCATCATCACTACCATGATCTTTGGAGCTCGAAACCAAAGTGACAGTCACAGTGGAATACATAAAACTATCCTCGGATTCCTTCAATGTGAAGCTTTCCTTATTAAGGTAAGCATTGGCCTCCACCTGCTTGTTTACATTGCTCATCGAGGCCACAAAGCCTAGCTTATAAAAATAAGTGACAATAGCAGCCGTTACCAGGGCAATCCCCAAAGCTACCCAAGGAAATTCCTTTTCCGGTGTCCAGCCCTTGCCATTATTTTGGTAGTATTTCAAAAGCTCGCCGGCCTTAAGGGCGTACATATTGTAAGCGCCAAGATAATCTCCCTTTTTCATTAAGGGAACAAATTGCTTACTCATATATTCAACGCCCTCGTTGCCCACAACAACGTCCTTCAGCTTCTTGTCCGTGCTGACGTACCATTTGCGTTGGTCCACCACCTGCAGCAGCACCATATTGCCATTGGCACCATTGTTATAGACCTTGTCAATGAGAGAGTTGGCATATTCACCAGGAACCTTATTACCAATGCTTTTCATGGTAACTATGCCCAGACGCACATTATACTTTTTTTCGACTTTCTTTAGGGTTTGCTCCACCTTAGCTTTATCCGCTTTAGAGAGCAAATTGGCATTATCCCTCAGACTGGGGGATGCTGCTAAGGCAGTTGCTGCACTGAGCAGCATTGCTGCCACTAATGTCAAGATTAAAAATAATTTTTTCATTATGACAGCCTCCTTAGGAAATCATATAAACAAGAGCAAAAACGATAATGAAGGTAATCACAAAGACCATGATCAAATAATTGCGCAGCTTGCCATAGTCAATGGGTAGACTGCCCACAACCTTGCCTGTTTGACCATTCATCATGAAGGTATAGGGCTGGTCGTTAAAGCGAGTAGTCAAAATCCACACGGGCACCATGGCATAGCTCACAGCGCTTTCCTTCTTTAACACCGCACAGTCATCGTTGGGCAGTACCGAATCATACCCCTCCACGGTATTGGCCAAGCACTTTTGAGCACTGTTGTTCACGCGGGCATCCGCACGTTCCACGGAAGCCTCAGCATCCACATCATATTTATCTGCCAAGTAGCCAGTGAAATAAGCACTGCTAAAGGGCACCATTTCACTGTAATCAAAGGGCTCGATGCTTTCCATAAAGGCGTCATCCATTTTGATGGAGCCATCCACAGGAATGCGTTCAAATTTCATGGAACCGGAGCGTTGGCAATTGTAGAACTCGGTGGTAGTAATTAAATCGTCACCGGAAACAACCTCTGTGCTACGGCTAGCCTTGTAAGATACTTGAGCATCAATTTCAGCATCAAAGAGCCAGAAGGGTACGTACATGCCCTGAATGGCTTCCACGCGGTTATTGGCAGTGAAGGCGTTGGGCAACAGCTTTTTACCTTTATAGAAATTTTTCAGAGCAGCTACGGCCTCTTCCTTGGTCTTTTTAAAGGGAATGATGAAGTCGGGCTTCAGCATACCACTGAAGCGAGCGGGCATCATGGTGGGGTTGCCACAGTAGCAGCATTCCGTAGCCATGGTATTGCCGTCGGTAACGATTTCGGCACCACAGCTGGAGCAGGTGAAGGCCTTCAGCATAGCGGCCTCGTCCGCGTCCCACTCCTTGCCCGCAGCAGCAGTATCCCATTTCGCCTCCTTGGCGGCCTGAGCAGCAGCTGCTGCTGCTTCCTTCTTAGCGTAAAATTCTTCAATAGTTTTTACTTCCAGCTCTGTGCCACAGTATTCGCAGGTTACCTTTTGGTCCTCTGGCTTAAAGCTAAGTGGCGCACCACAGGATAGACACTTATAGCTAACACTGGTATCAGCCATAGCATACACCTCCATAAATTCATTTTATCTACAAAAAAAGTTCCCCTTGTTTAATATACTTCTTTAATTGTACTTTTATTGATGAGTTATTACCCCCCGCTGCTAATTTATTTATATTTTAATTATACTATTTAGTAGTCTCGTTTTGCAAGAGATTTACGAAAAATCAAGCAAAAACTTCGGCTATTCGCTTAAGTCTAGCACTTCGCCGAAGCTTTTGCATTGTGTTTACTATACAACAGTATTTAATTTGTTATTAGCATACAACAGCACCATGAGAAAAAACAACCTTAACCCAAGCCACCACGAGCATAAATCTGCAGGGCTTCGCCATTGGGCTGCACCCGATATGCTTCACTTAAATCCTTAGCCACTAAATAGGTCATCATAATTTGGCTATTTTTATTAAAAACCTCATATTTATGGCAGGCCTTCTGCATGGGCACCTGCGCATAGACCCTATTAGGACTAACTAGCTCGCCGGCATAATTGCAGAGGACGCCCTTTGTATTTAAGTTAAACAGGGTTAGCGCCGGGTCGATTTGCTCCAGCAAAATGCGACCCATATCCGGAGTGGCTATGGCCGTTCCCTTAAAGGCTTGATAAAGGCCCGCGATATCAGGGTTAGTTCTCCTCCCACCCTGCTCAGGAAAGCTAAGCCTAATATCCTTACCACAGAATTCTCGTAGATAGAAAACATCCTTTACCGGTATTTCTCGCGGTCCCACGGAGTTGGTGCCCCTAGTCAGCAAAATGCCTTCCGCTACGAACATGCCAGCACCTCGAAAAACATCCATAGTTTCTCGTAAATCTTCCTTATTCCTATAGGTACTAACCTCGACAATTCCGCCAAAACCTGTAAAAATAACCAGCAGTTCTCCCATTTCCTTACCCGTGGGATCCTGTTTCACATAGATCCCGTCCGCAGCGACAAGGCTGCTCACTCCTAAGCATAGAGCCAAGAGTCCTGTTAAAAGTGTCTGTTTTATGCTCACAGAGCATCCCTCCTTGGGAAATTACAGTTTAACAAAGCTTAGTAATCAGTGGAAAAGGCTGCGATATAGTGACCTTCGTAATTGTAGTTGATAAAATCAGCTATGTTGGGAGCATGCAAAGCAGCTACTAGCTTTTTAATATCCTCCCGCTTTTGGTTCCCATCCTTAACTGCTACAATGGCTGCAAAGGGATTAGCACCATTTTCTACATAAACTGCCTTAGTAAGATCCAGCTTAGCTGCCTTGGCCTGGCTATAATCCAGCACTGCCAGCTGGAAGTTTTGGTAATTGGCAGGCATAGCTTCAGGGTCAACCAAAATTACCTTGAAGGGGCGCACCATTTTCTCAATATCCTCAAAGCCTGCATTATAGCCAGTATCCTTCTTCAAAGTAAGAATACCTACATCCTGCAGCAGCATCAGGGCGCGACCGGCGTAGCCATTGTTGGGGATAATAACCTGGGAGCCGTCCCAAGCATCTGCAAGGCTCTTCACCTGAGCGGAATAAATGCCCATGGGCTCTAAGAATACAGAGCAGACAGGCTTAATGTTCAAGCCATGCTCCTGGGTAAAAGCCCGCATAGAGCTTTCAGTTTGGTGAAAAGTAGCATCGATTTCTCCCTCCAGCAAGTCCAAAAGGGGTAGATGCTCGGCACTAAAATCATCAGCATAGGTCTTAATCTGCAGTTCAACGCCCTGCTCTGCCAAAACAGGCTGCACCTGTGCCAAAATTTCTCCATAGGGATAGGCCCTTGTGCCCACCTTTAAAACTCCTGCTTCGGCAATGCCAGCCCCCTGCAGGAGAAGCATGCCTGCTGTAGCTAAAAGGCCCAAGCCCTTGCAAATTTTCTTCAACATAATTATCGCCTCTTGTCTTTCACTGAATTCTTGATGCTTGCTAATAATCCTTGCAATATAAAGCTTAGTCTGTCAGCTGCACATAATCGGCGCTCACATAGCCCTCCTGACCCTTAGCATTAATGGCCTGAGCCCATCTGCGGCCTTCAATTTCTAAAATCTCACCTGTCATAGGGTACAGCTCTTCATTAAGGCGCAGGGAGTCGAGCACCTCGCTATTGGTGGAGGGAGCACTGCGGAAATTCACATCATCACCGGTCAGGACCATTTTGCGTCCGTGCTGCCAAAAGAGCTCCATATTTTCCAAGGTGCGATAAATACTGGTCAGCTTAATATTCTTTTCCTTCAAGGTCGCTAGTGTTTTAGCATCTATTCTCGGACTATTCTTGTTTTGAAAATAAAAATCATCCACAGATAAATAAGCTTCATAGATAGCCTGCACTTCCTTTTGCAGCTCCGCATAAGCATTCATGAATTTTTTGTTTTCATAGACACCGGCCAGCTCCCAGTCCTCATAAATCACACCCTTAGCTTTATAGGCATATTCATCATCGCTGGTAGAAGTGTGCTTGCCGTTCTCCAGCTGCATAGCACCAAAGGCTACAGCTTGAGCCTCCTCGTTGCTTAAGGTGATGCCCTTTTTGTTAAAATAAGGCTTTACAAAATCCCTTGCACAGACGAAGGCCAAATCACGCTTGACGATATAATGATTTTGCAGCTCAATAAAATCAACAGTTTTGCCAATCTGCATATCAATTTTGTTGAACTCCATACTTAATTCTTTTTCATAAACGCTTGCTTCCGTAGCCAGAGGCGCACTGAGGAGCAGCGCCAGTGCGAGACCTAAAGTTAAGCTTTTGCAACCCATAATATATACCTCCCTTTACGTGATTACCAATTCTGTTAGTCAATGCACTCATTAACTACTCTTCCTTATACAATTTTACAATAAATCCAGCAAAAAATCCCTACCCTAAAGGCTAAATTTGGGTAGGAAAAGCAAAAAAGCTTAAAAATCTTTCTGTGTCTTGTGATGTTCTTGCAAAAGATTACTTTTGAATAGTATAATTATTAGGGAAATAGAGCTGTACAGGGTATTAAAAATGTATTAATGCGGTTAGTTTTGCAGATGCATTAGGAACATGTACAAAGCTGCGAGCAAAATAAGAATTTCATGGAGGTATATGCTATGGCTGATACCAGTGTTAGCTATAAGTGTCTTTCCTGTGGCGCACCCCTAAGCTTCCGACCCGGGGCCGCAAAGGTAACCTGCGAGTATTGCGGCACAGAGCTGGATGTTAAAACTGTAGAAGAATTTTATGCACAGAAGGAAGCCGCTGCTGCCGCTGCCCAAGCTGCCAAGGAGGCAAAATGGGATACAGCCGCAGCAGGCAACGAGTGGGAGCAGCAGGAAGCAGAGCTGATGCAGGCCTTTACCTGCTCTAGCTGTGGCGCTGAAATCGTCTGCGACGCCAACACCATGGCCACAGAATGCTGCTACTGCGGTAACCCTACCATGCTGCCCAGTCGCTTCAGCGGCATGCTCAAGCCTGATTATATTATTCCCTTTAAAAAGACCAAGGAGGAGGCAGTGGCTGCTCTCAAAAAGTTTTATGAGGGCAAGCCCCTGCTCCCCGATGCCTTCACTGCCAATAATCGTGTGGAGGCCATTCAGGGCATGTACGTACCCTTTTGGCTTTTTGATGCGGATATTGATGCGCAAGGCAGCTATAAAGCAAGTCGTAGCATGATAGCGGATACCGGCGATGCCATTATGACCAGCACTAGCTATTATAATTGTCAGCGTCAGGGCTGCATGAACTTTGAGCGCATTCCTGTGGATGGCTCCATCAAAATGGATGATGCCTTTATGGAAA
>JBJDXC010000134.1:0-2270 GCA_051866475.1 Phascolarctobacterium sp. | reverse complement strand
GAGAGCAGCCTTGCTGCAGGAATAAGGATATGCCTATGAGCAGGATACTGATTTTGTGTATAAGATTTTATCAAATCTTTATTTCGCCTTTATTTCCGCCGACCTGTAGATTTTATCCTACCTGTTCGGCTTATGCGATTGAGGCAATACAGAAAAAGGGACCTGTCAAGGGATTATGGCTGGCCGTAAAAAGGATTTGTAAATGTCACCCCTTTCATCCTGGCGGTTATGATCCGGTTAAATAATCAATGCAAATAACACTTTGTTTCGAAGGAGTGATATCTTGGATTTTCTTAGCAATATTGTGCAACAGGTAATTACGGTAATCTATGGCTTCCTCCATGGTGTGGGCTTTCCTAACTATGGCGTAGCAATTATTATTATGACAGTTCTGGTAAAGCTGATTTTGTATCCTCTGACCAAAAAGCAGATTGAATCAACTAAGGCCATGATGGAAATTCAACCGAAGATGAAGGCCATCCAAGAAAAATATAAGGACGACAAGCAACGTCTGAATATGGAGTTGGCTAATCTTTATAAAAACGAGGGTGTAAACCCGCTGGCAGGCTGCCTGCCCCTGATTATTCAAATGCCTATTATGATTGGCATTTTTTATGGTATTCGCGATTTTCAATACCAGGGCTCTGCTTCCTTCCTGTGGATGGAAAGCATTTCCGCTCCGGACCCCACCTACATTCTGCCGGTGCTGTCTGCCCTGACCACTTTCATTGCTTCTAAGCAGACCATGCCTGCAACCGGTGCCGGTGGTGCTCAAAATAAGATGATGATGTACTTTATGCCCCTGTTCATTGGTTACATTAGCTTAACCTTCCCGGCAGGCCTGGTGCTTTATTGGGTAGTAATGAACATTATGCAAATTGGACAACAATATATGATGGATAAGGCATCTGCCAAATAAGGAGTGAGAAGGATGGCTTTTGTTGAAAAAACAGGTAAGAGCGTGGATGAGGCCGTTGCAGAAGCATTAAAGGCTTTAAATATTACTGCGGACCAAGCTGAAATCGAGGTTTTAGAGGAAGGCAAAAAGGCTTTCTTCGGTCTCTTCGGTGGTAAGGATGCTAAGGTGCGTGTTACTGTAAAGGAAGCAGCTGCACAAGCTGAGGTTAAGGAAGAGGTAGCGGAAGCTGCTCCTGAAAAAACCTTGGAGCAAGCTACGGCCGAGGCTGTCAAGGCTGTTAAAGAAGCAACTACTATTGCTGTTAGCACTGTTTCCAAGAATATTTCCAAAAAGGCTGACGAGCTGAAGGAGCAAGCTGCCGATGCAGCCGAAGAGCTGAGCAAAAAGGCTGCAGCTGCTAAGGAGCAGGCTGTGGATTCTGCTATTTCCACCTTGGAATCCATGAAGAGCGAAAAGAGCGAGCGTCCTGTACGTGAGCCTCGTAAATATGCTGTTAATGACGAATCCGTCAATGCAGCTAAGGAATTCCTGCAAAAGGTTTTCAATGCTATGAAGATTGATGTGGTTATGGAAAAGTTCATCAATAAAAATGATGGCAGTGTAACCTTCAAGCTCCATGGTGATGATATGGGCATCCTCATTGGCAAGCATGGCCAAACCTTGGATAGCCTGCAATATCTGACCAATCTGGTTGCTAATAAAAATAGCTCCGAGCGCGTGCGCGTGATTATTGATGTGGAGGACTATCGTGACCGCCGCATCGAGACTCTCACTCGCTTGGCAACTCGTCTGGCTGACAAGGTAAAACGTACTGGTGAGCGCGTGGCCCTGGAGCCTATGAATCCCCATGAACGCAAGATTATCCATATGGCCCTGCAGGGCGATCGCCGGGTTACGACCCTTAGCGAGGGCGATGATCCGTACCGTCATGTGGTAATTGAATTGAAAAAATAAAAACTCATAACCCAGTAGTAAAATACTGGGTTATCTTTTATTCTGACGCATAAGGAAGGGAGGGCGCACATGGCAGAGGAAACGATTAGCGCCGTGATTACTGCTCTAGGCGAAGGTGCCGTAGGCATCGTGCGCATTAGTGGCGAGCAGGCATTGGCTGTGGGCGAGACGCTGTTTAAGGCAGTCTCCGGCAAAAAATTAGCAGAATATAGTAGTCATACCATGGTCTATGGTCATGTTTACGATGTGGATGGCAGCTTGGTGGACGAGGTTTTAGCTGTGTATATGCGCGCGCCTCGCTCCTACACGGCAGAGGATGTAGTGGAAATCCAGTGCCATGGCGGCCTGCAATCCTTAAAGAAGATTTTACAGCTGACCTATAAGGCAGGAGCGAGAC
>JBJDXC010000133.1:0-10420 GCA_051866475.1 Phascolarctobacterium sp. | reverse complement strand
TGCGCAAATCAATATTTCTGCTAGCCAAAATGAGCAGGAGAGTCTCCCTTTACAAAGGGAGGGGGACCGCTTTAGCAGTGAAGGAATTCCAACTCAGGCAAGATTTACGGTAGCAGTGGAATGCAGTAAAGGTACTTATATCCGCGTTTTAGGCGAGGATATAGCTACTGCCTTAGGCACCTGCGGCACCATGAGCTTCCTTTTGCGTACACAGGTGGGGAGCTACTTGCTTAATGAAGCCCATACCTTACAGGAAATCGCCAAACATCCTGAAGCCTGCTGCGCAGAGCCTATTACTGCTGTTGACCACTTGCCGCAGCTTATTTTAACTGCGAACCAAGCTGCGAGGATTACCAATGGCGTTAAGACCACTGTAAATGGCGCAGCGGATGGACAGTATGCACTGCTTGGACCAAATAATGAATTCCTAGGCATAGGTAAATGCGTAGAATCTAAAGTCCAAGCAGAAAAGATATTCCAGCATTATAAACTTCAAATAGAATAGAGGCTCCCTTTGCAAAGGGAGCTGTCTTAAGTCAATTTGCGGTAGCAAATTGCGGACTGAGGAATTTTTACTTATTCAGGTACACAATTGTTATGGATGTTATCACTTCACTCGAACAATTGCATAAATACGAGCGGCCCTGCGTGGTAGCGCTGGGCACCTTCGACGGCCTGCACCGCGGTCACATGGATGTGATCCGCACGGCCTGGGACGAAGCCCATCGCACGGGCGCGTTGCTGGCGGTATTCACCTTCAGCAACCATCCCTTCGCCTGCTTCAGGCCGGACAAAGTGCCACCAGCCCTCATCACCCCGGCGCAAAAGCAACAGCTTTTGCGTGATTTAGGGGTGGATGTGCTGGTGGACATCCCCTTCGACGTAAGCGTGGCGCGACTCGCGCCGGAAGCGTTTCTAGAGCAGCTACAAGCGCTGGGCTACAGCTGCCTGGTGGTGGGCAATAATTTTACCTATGGGCTCCGCGGCGCGGGCACAGTGGAAACCCTGGCAGCCAGCGCCCGGCGTTTGGGCTTTAAGCTAGTGGTGCGCCGGCTTGTCAGCGACGGCGCTACCATCATCAGCAGCACCGCTATACGTCGCCTCATTGCTGAGGGCGACGTAGTGGAGGCGGCGGCCATGCTTGGCCGCCTCTACAGCCTGCACGGTAGCGTTGCCCACGGCAACGAAAGGGGCAGGCTCTTAGGCTATCCTACAGCCAACGTGGAGCTTGCGGCAAGCAAGCAGGCCATACCCTTAGGAGGAGTCTATGCAGTGCAGGTGCACGTGTGTGGACAGCGCTATGGTGGCATGGCCAACATAGGCTACAATCCCACCTTTGGCGATATTGCTAGCCCCAGGCTCGAGGTGCACATCTTCGGCTTTAGTGGCGATATCTACGATGCCCCTATCAGCGTAGCTTTTGTAGCCAGAGTCCGTGGGGAAGTAAAATTTGCAGCTTTAGAAGAGCTGCGTAGCCAATTGGCTGCTGACAAGGCACAGTGTCAGCAGCTTTTAGAGCAATATTCTGATCGAGTTCTGTAGTAGATTGTAAAAAATTTTACAGTAACATCTTGCTCTTCAACCATTCTTATGGTATACTATTACAGTATGTGAACCAAGGCTTGGTGGTGCGCCACTCCAGCGGCTACTATGCCTTTGGCAATTTGTAAATTTTAGGAGGAAATCACAATGTTAACTAGCGAAGCTAAAACCGCCGTAATTCTCGACAACGCTCGCCATGAAGGCGACACCGGTTCTCCGGAAGTACAAATCGCTGTACTGACCGCTCGTATCAAATATTTGACCGAGCACCTGAAGGAGCACAAGAAAGACCATCATTCCCGTCGTGGCCTGCTGAAAATGGTAGGTAAACGTCGTGGCCTGCTGAACTACCTGCAAAGCAAGGATATCGAGCGCTATCGTGCCATCATTGCTAAGCTGGGTATCCGCAAATAATAAATCGGAAACTAAAAAGGACTATCACTTCGGTGATAGTCCTTTTCTCTTGCTTATTTTTCAATTTTAAAGAGCATCTCCATGGGATTTTCCGGTGCTGGCTTGATTTCGGCCTTGCTCTTAGGCATTTCACTTTCCTCCAGCACAATGCGCCCACATTTGCGCTCATAATCATCGATAACCCATTTTAATATCTGCTCGATTTCCTTATTGACACTGCGGCCATTACTCTTAGCAATATGCTTCATTTTATTCATCAAAATCGGGTGAATACGCAGCGTAAAGCGTGCTTCTTCCATCATCATCCCTCCAATTACTCACTATTAATATTATAGCAAAAGCCTGTTATTATGCAAGTATTTGCCTAATCTTGCTCCAAAAAAGCCTGCTTGTGTAGCTCTGAAACCACAATTCACACACTTTTTTAGACGGATGTGGGGGATCTATGCTATAATATTAGCAATAATGTTTTGACCTAGGAGGTTACTATTTGCTATGAGCTTGACTATAAATGCAGTTTACCACGGCTTCAAGGCGCTCGAGGCTAGCTTTGTGGAAGAAGTTCACTCCATGGCCTATATCATGGAGCATCTTCAAAGCGGAGCGCGACTTTTATATTTGGCCAACGACGATGATAATAAAGTTTTTTCCATTGCCTTTCGCACGCCACCGGCAGATGATACAGGCGTGGCCCATATTCTGGAGCATTCCTCTTTATGTGGCTCCCGTAAATACCATCTGAAGGAGCCCTTTGTGGACCTTGTTAAGGGCTCCTTGAACACCTTTTTAAATGCCATGACATATCCGGATAAGACCGTCTATCCCGTGGCCAGCCGCAATGAGAAGGACTTCCATAATCTAATGGATGTATATCTGGATGCAGTTTTTTATCCCTTGATTTATGAAAATAAATACACCCTGCGCCAGGAGGGCTGGCATTATAATCTAAGCTCTCCTGAGGACGAGCTCAGCTATAATGGCGTAGTCTATAATGAGATGAAGGGAGTTTATTCCTCTCCGGACGCCTTTTTAGAGAACGAGGCTATGAAGGCCCTCTTCCCGGATACCTGCTATCGCTTTGAGTCCGGCGGCTATCCCGATGCCATTCCGGAGCTGACCCAGGAGAACTTTTTAAACTTCCACAAGACCTATTACAGTCCCGAAAACTCCTTTATTTATCTTTATGGTGATATGGATATTGAAGCTACTCTGGCCTATTTAGACCAGGAATATCTGTCCCATTTTGCCAAAACAGGCCTTGTGCACAGCGAAATTTCCCTGCAGGACTCCTTGCTGCGCACAGCTGAGGTAGAGGCCTACTATCCTGTGGATGCTGAGGAGGATGTAAAGAACAAGACTTACCATGAGCTTTCCATCGTCACTGGCAAGGCTACCGACACCTTGACCAGCATGAGCCTGCGTCTTTTGGAAACAGTGCTCTTAGAAAGCGAATCTTCGCCTCTGCGCCGTGCTTTGGTAGAATCAGGTGTAGGCCAAAACATCAGCGGCAGCTACGTGGGCAGCCTGCAGCAGCCAGTTTTCAGCATTCGTGCCGCAGGTAGCGAGCCAGAGCAGCGTGATAAATTTATCAGCATTATCTATAAAACCCTGCAGGATTTGACCATCAAAGGCTTGGATAAGCAGCTCTTAGAGGCTTCCTTAAACTCCACGGAATTCAAGCTGCGTGAGGCCGACTTTGGCCCTTATCCTAAAGGACTTATTTATGGCTTAGGCGTGCTGGACAACTGGCTCTACGGTGGTAATCCCATTGAGGGTCTGCGCTATGAAGAAGCTTTAAAAACCATGCGCAAGGGCCTGAAAACTAATTTCTATGAAAGCTTGATTGAAAATTATCTCTTAGACAATACTCACAAGGTTATCGTTACCCTCATGCCTCAGCCGGGTAAGGAGGAAGCTGACCAAGCCAAGGCAGCAGAGAAAATGGCTGCACTCAAGGCCAGCATGACCCAAGCAGAGCTGGAGCAATATGCCTTAGAGTGCGCTGAGCTGCACCGCCTGCAGGCCGATCCTGACAGCGAAGAGGCTAGAGCCTCCATTCCCATCTTAAAACGCAGCGATATTCGCCAAGAGGTAGAGCTGATTGAGAAGCTAGAGGAGGGGACTGAGCAGCAAAGGCTGGTTTATGTGCCCGCTGAGACTAATAAAATCGCCTATACCAATTGGTATTTTGATATTAGCAGCGTCACTGCCGAGCAGATGCCCCTGTGCTATCTATTGACTGATGTGCTAGGCAAATTTAACAGCAAGCGCTATACCTACGAGGAGCTGTCCACCTATGGCATCATGTACACAGGTGGCGTAACCTTCGATGTAAGGGCCATTTCCGAGGCTGAGAATGCGGATGATTATCGCTTGTACTTTGTAGTCAAGGCCAAGGCCCTGCTAGAAAATCTGCCCCATGTCTTTGATTTGCTTGAGGCAATAGGCCTTGAAAGCCTCTTAACTGATATCAAGCGCTTCCAGGAGCTGCTCAGCGAGGTCAAGACCGATTGGGACGATGAATTCTTTAACCGTGGTCAAAATATCGCTATTTCCCGCCTGTATTCCTACTGTGGCGCCGGTGCTCGCGCCAATGAGCAGGATCAGTTCAGCTATTATCAATTCTTGAAAAAGCTCTATGATAATTTTGAGGCTGAAGGACCCAAGGTTTTGGCCGAGCTGCAAAAGCTGCTTTCCCTGTTCTTCCAACAGAGCAAGTATACCCTGTTCTACTCCTGTGATGCCGAGGATAGGGAAGTAGTGCGCCAGCAATGCCTTGAATTCGCAGCCAAGCTGCCCGAGGCTCCTGTGGCTGCCAAGCCTGCTGAGCTGCCCATTCCAGGTCACAACGAGGGCATTACCACCGCTGGCAAGGTGCAATATGTGGCTGCCGGTGGCAATTTTGCCAAGCACGGTCATGCTTACGTGGGCGCTATGAAGGTTTTAGAGACCATCCTAAGGTACGAGTACCTTTGGACAAAAATACGCATTCAGGGAGGCGCCTACGGCGCCACAGCACGCTTTGAGCTCAATGGTCTGGGCGTCTTTGCTTCCTATCGTGACCCACAGCTGGCCAAGTCCTTAGAGGCTTATAAGGAGCTGCCTGCATGGCTCAAGGCCGTGGAATTCCCGGCTCGTGAGCTGGATAAATACGTTATCGGCACCATCAGTGGCATGGACACACCCCTCACAAACACTATGCGCATGGACCAAGCCGCTATCCAATATCTTAAGGAGCTGCCTGATGCGACACGCCAACGCATTCGTAACGAGGTGCTTAATGTAAGCAATGCTGATTTGCAAGCTCTGGGTCAGGTGGTAGAGGATATGCTCAGCGACGGGCTTATTTGCGTAGTTGGCGGTAAGCAGCCCATTGAAGCCAACAAAGAAAAGTTTACCAGCATAATTAATGCGTAAGATAGAGCCTTAGCAGCTAGCAAAGCTCCCATGAAGAAATAAAGCAATAAAAACCGATGTTATTACTTTTTAGAGTAGTAACATCGGTTTTTGTGTTTATATACTATATCACAAGATCTTACTAAGGAGTTAAGCTTTTACTCCTCAAGCTCGCCCCGTTTAGCAGCATCAATAATCTCGCTATAGGACTTGAGGACAGCGTTATTAAAGCACACCAAGGTAATTTCCATACCATAGTCAGGGTTAGCGTTAAGCCATTGGGTACAGGTCAGTAGGGCAATTCTGGCAGCTTCATCTATGGGATAGCCATAGACACCAGTGGAAATGGCAGAGAAGGCAATGCTGTGCAGATGATGCTTTTTAGCCAGCTCCAAGCTGTTTTGATAACAATTAGCCAGATCCACACGCTGGCTCACCTTGCCATCATAAATAGGCCCTACAGTGTGAATGACATAGGTAGAGGGCAAATTATAGCCATAGGTAATTTTGGCCTCGCCGGTAGCACAGCCACCCAAGGTTTTGCATTCAGCCAGCAGCTCAGGTCCGGCTGCTCTATGAATAGCACCGTCCACACCGCCGCCACCTAAAAGAGTGCTGTTGGCTGCGTTAACAATAACATCGCAGTCAAGGGTAGTGATATCCCCGCGGGTCACATTGATACCATTCTTGTGAGGATGCTCAGTAGCCTCTTGGAAGAGCTCCTTGAGCATCTTTTTCTGCATGGTAAAGGGAGCAGGGGAGGTGGGATTAAAGACGATGCCAGCAATGCCATCCATGGCAAGAACTGCTTCAAAATAATTGAGCAGAGGACGAGCAATTAAAGTATATTCCTCACTTTGATCACTAGCAAAAGCTTCTTCGCTAGAAAAAGCTGCTACATATACTTGGCCATCGCTGGTAGTGTGGGTTACCAGAGCTAGCTGACCCTCAGCTTGAGCTGCCAAGGATACGGGAATTTGAATATCCGCACCTTCACGCAACAAATTGCTAACAGCACGCAAGAGACGTGTTAAATTAGTGCTGCTTTGGTCAGCAACATAAAAGCTATAGGCATTGGCGATAATATCTGTAGATGGGTGAAGCATGCAAAGACTCCTTTACACAAGAAAGCAGCCCTCGAAAAGAGCTGCTTTGCTTAATTTTAACACTATTATGACGTCACTTTGATATCGTTGCGATATCAGAAAGCAGTCAATTCTTGTTTACAGCATACGGAAAACGGAGATAACCTTGCCCAAAACTTGGATATTATCAGAGCCAGTAATAGGTTGATACTTATCATTTTCAGGCTGCAGGCGTACACTGCGCAGCTCGCGGAAGTAACGCTTTACGGTGGTTTCCTCGCCGTCAATCAAAGCAACAACGATATCGCCGTTGTTCGCAAAATTTTGCTTACGCGCGATGATATAGTCATGGTCAAGAATACCAGCGTTGATCATACTGTCGCCGGTAACGGAAAGCATAAACACATCATCATCGCAGCCAATCAAATCACGAGGAATGGGATAGGTTTCTTCAATATTTTCTACAGCAAGAATGGGTACACCGGCAGTAACCTTACCAACCAGCGGAACCGGAACCAGCAGCTTATTTCTCCATGCATCGCTCTCACTCATGAGCTCCAAAGCACGGGGCTTAGCAGCATCACGTTGAATAAAGCCATACTCTTGCAGCTTTTTCAAATGATTGTGTACGCTAGCACTGGAGGACAAACCAACAGCAGCACCAATCTCACGTACTGCAGGCGGATAGCCTTTACGATTGATAAAATCACGCACAAATTTTAAAATACCACGTTGACGCTCAGAAAGCATATCTTCAGTGTAATTGCCATCAAAATCAGGGGGGAGTGCTTTTCTACGACCCATAATCCAGACCTCCAATCAAATGTTTAGAATTCACCTGACTATATTATAACAGATAAAACTAGTTTCGTCAAACAGAAGTGCGAAAAAGCATACAGTTTTCAGAAGAAAATAATTGTAGATTTTACGTCCGATAATATATATTATGTTAAATTTTTCTTATTTCTGACGCGAGCTTTGGGGCATGTCTATGCAGTTGCTTGCGTTTCTAAAAATGGCTATTTTTTCACTTTGACCAAAATGCCATTATTCAATTTCATAGCCCTGCAATTTTTTTCTATGCTTCGGTGAGCGCAGCTTTTTCAAAGCCTTAGCTTCAATCTGACGAATACGCTCACGAGTTACGCCAAACTGCTTACCAATTTCGTCCAGCGTTCTTTCGCGGCCATCGTTGAGACCAAAGCGCAGCCTGAGCACCTCCTGCTCCTTAGGCTTCAGCTCACTTAAGGCCTCCTCAATATGCTGACGCAGCATGGCTTGAGCTGCAGCTGCCTCCGGCGAAATGGCTTTATCATCGCCAATGAGATCGCCCATGGAGGTGTCGCCCTCATCATTAACAGAAATATCCAAGGATGTGGTATCACGTGAATACTCTTCAATTTCCACAGCCTTCTGGTAAGTAATCTCCATGGCTTCAGCAATTTCCTTCAGCTTAGGCTCACGAGCAAGAGTGATAGTCAATTCCTTTTTAATTTTATTAAATTTATTGATGGTATCAACCATGTGCACCGGTATGCGAATAGTTCTAGCATGGTCGGCCAAGGCTCTAGAAATGGCTTGGCGGATCCACCAAGTGGCGTAGGTACTGAATTTAAAGCCCTTGGTAAAATCAAAGCGGTCCACAGCCTTCATAAGGCCAATATTACCCTCTTGAATTAAATCTAGGAAGGGTAAGCCACGGCCGATAAAGCGTTTCGCAATGCTGGCCACAAGGCGCAGATTGGACTCTGACAGCTTATGCTTAGCATCCTCGCCCTGTCTTTCGATATGCATCAAAAGCTTTTTATAAAGGGCTCTGGACTCCTCAACGGTAAAGCCACCTATATCCTTTATATGGCGAGCTTCAATCTCGCGCATCAAAGCTCTGATTTGGAAAAGATAGGCTACTTCCTTAACAATATCATTATTATCAACATCTACTTCTTCCATGCCCTCAATATAGCAATTATCGTCCTGAGCAAATTTCAAAAGGCGCTTATGCTCAGCCTTGGTAAGCCTTGCGGCAGCCTTTTTATACTCCTCAAGAGAATAAGGATTCCCCGCATTTTTTCTTCTTCTCATGCGGGATAAAAGCTTGGCAATGGACCTTTGGCCGGTGATTTCCTTTTCCTTACGGATATCATCATTGAATTTCTTGATGACCTCGGCATTAGTCCATTTGCTATAGTCAATGCTGTCCTTAGGGCATTCGCCATTTTGGGTAATGAGAGCTGCAGCTCTACCCTTATTGATACGCTTGGCCAGCTTGACCTCGTCCTCGCTGCTGATTAGAGTAAAGTTACCGATTTCCTTCAGATACATTCTGATGGGGTCGTCAGTGTAGGTGCTGACAATGCCGTCCTCAGAATAATAGCCCTCGTCAGTATCGTCCTCTTCCCTGTCCTCCTGCTCCTGATAATCCTGCAGCTCAGCTTCCTCAATCATCTCCTCAGGGTCGGCGTCCACAGCGTTGACGATAATGCTATTGAGCTCTTCTTCAGTGGGCTCATCAGCAGCCTCTCCCTCAGCCATTGCTTCGAGCTCTACAGGCTCAGCTTCCTCCTTAGAGAGTTTGCTTTTTGCTGCAACCTTAGCAGGCGTGGCCTTGGTCGGTGCAGACTTTTTAACCGCTACGGGTTCAGCCTTAGCCGCTTGAAAATCCTCTGGGGTAAGTTTATCTACTAATTCAATACTTGCTTTATTTACAGAGGCCATGACCTTCTCATAGTCCTTCGGAGAAAAGTCCTCCAGGCCAGCTATCATATCCGTAATATCGGCAAAGCACAGCTTATTATTCTGCTTTTTACCTTTTTCTAACAGTTCCTTGATATGGTTATCATTTAATTTGACTTTCATCCCATCAGCCGTAATAATCTCCTCCCCTGATTAAGATAGGACCAAAATTCTCCATGATAAATTAATTATAACATAAAATCTTGTAATGTGTAAATTTTCTACCTAAAATCTTACTTTTATGTTCATGGATTGAGCAAAAAAGTCCGATACCACTCGCTCCGCAGAACACAGTATCGGACTTCACATTACATATTTAATTCACCACAATGGCTAAAACTGCCATTCACGCATGCTTTTTTCTAGCTCAGTAGCGGTAACAGCCTCAGGTTTATGGGCATACAAAAGCACGCTGCCGCTTTCTTTAGTTAAAGCCAAATGCAAGAAATTATCATAGGTAAATTCTTGGAACAACTTAGTCCTAGCTTGAATGGCAGCACTTGCTTTGGTAGGCGTAAAATCTAAGCTATAGCTGTAGTTGTCCAAAACAAAATTACCACCGGAGGCCTTCTTTAAGGACTTTAAAGTGTCGGCCATAAGCGCATCTGCACCGAGCTTGCTAGCCAAAGCAGCATCTGCAAGGGCCACAAAATCCTTATCCTTAGTTTGGTAGCTTAAGGTCATAAGGAAGGCATCAAAGCTTTCTAATATCTTGCGTCCCTCAGATGTGGCAGTTTTGTGCAGCTCAGGATCCAGCTCCGGTAGCTTGTCGGCTATATCTGCTACCTGAGATTGCTTTGCCTCTGACTTAGGTACATTATCTTGGGATAAATCTTGTTTATTATCCAAGGCCTTATAAAGTCCCAAGTAATCCATATCGGCAAAAGCCTTACGCAGATTTGCCAAAGGAGCAGCCATGGTTAAGCAACCCCTGGCTTCCTTTTCCTTAAACTGCAATTGGCCATAAATCCAATCCTGGGGCAGAGCTACTGCTTTGCCCTTGTAAGTATCTACATATTGCAGAGAAATCTGGCCCTTTTGAGGCTCATAGGCCTTAAAGCCCTTCACAAGCTGCAGATGCTCACGCCACATTTTAGCCCGCAGTTCCAGCGGCAGGGTATCAGGCTTCACAGCCTCAGTCTGCAGAGCTTTGGCCTTATCCTCATTTGCTGATGGCGAAGTTTTTTGCTCCTGAGCAGCCTTTGCTGCCTTATCCTCCTTAGCAGCCTCAGCCTTGGCCTTTTCCAGCT
>JBJDXC010000132.1:0-2281 GCA_051866475.1 Phascolarctobacterium sp. | reverse complement strand
CAGGAGGTTTTTCAGCCTGAGGACGAGATTGTTGTCTTGGGCACTCATGAAGGCGTGAAGCGGATGGGAGTGGACTTCTGATGGAATTGACAGCTGTAAATAACCCGCAGGTTAAAGCGGCAGCGGAGCTGAAGCTGAAGAAGCATCGTCAGGCACGAGGCCAGTTTTTGGCCGAGGGCCTGCGCACGGTGGAGGAGGCGGTAGCCTCTGGACAGGTGGAGAGCATTTTTTACACCGCCATCGAGGACGACAGGACGAGGGCGGTGCTGGAGGAGGCGGCTGCTCAGCAGGTCAAATTGACCTGCGTGAGCGACGCCGTTTTGAAGAAGATTGCTGATACAGAAACGCCCCAGGGCATTATTGCAGTGTGCAGGATGCAGGCCACAGCGCTGGAGGATGTGCTGGCGTCGGGCAAGATGCTGCTGGTGCTCGACAGGGTGGGCGACCCCGGTAACGTGGGCACCATGCTGCGCACAGCCGATGCCGCAGGCATCGGGGGACTGGTGCTCCTCAAGGGCAGCGTGGATATTTACGCACCGAAGACGGTGCGGTCATCCATGGGCTCGTTGTTCCATGTGCCGGTGTTAGCCGGCGTGGGCGAGAGCGAGTTTATCGAGAGCGCACATAACGCTGGCTATGAGCTTCTTGTGACCTGCCTTGACGGGGCGGATAATCTCTACAAGGCGGATTTGCACGGACGCTTGGCCTTCGTTATGGGTAACGAGGCCAATGGGGTGAGCGACGGGCTCCTAGCGGCGGCTGACAAGCGTGTGTATATTCCCATGGCGGGGCGGGCTGAGTCCTTGAATGTGGCTATGGCAGCTGGGATAGTGATGTTTGAGGCGCTGCGCCAGAAGCTCTAAGCATTAGGTCAAGGCTTTTAGAAATTATGCTGAACGCTGCCGTGCTGTGAAAAAATTTCTTGACAAAGCGCCAAGATTATAATATAATATCGATGTTGCCTATGGAGAGGTTCCCGAGTGGCTAAAGGGAGCAGACTGTAAATCTGCCGCGTTTCGCTTCGTTGGTTCGAATCCAACCCTCTCCACCAACACCTTGGCGGCGTAGCTCAGTTGGCTAGAGCATGCGGTTCATACCCGCAGTGTCCGCGGTTCGAATCCGTGCGCCGCCACCATATCGCGGGGTGGAGCAGTTGGTAGCTCGTCGGGCTCATAACCCGAAGGTCGGTGGTTCAAGTCCGCCCCCCGCAACCAATTTCATATGCTGATGTAGCTCAGTCGGCAGAGCGTATCCTTGGTAAGGATAAGGTCACCAGTTCAATCCTGGTCATCAGCTCCATTTTAAAGCTAGACTTCCTGATTGGTCGGGAAGTCTTTTTTATTTGCCAAAGGACAAAGAAAGGACAAAGCCTTACCATGCAATAGCTTTACCTGAAATAATCCTGAAATATTTAGCAAAATATGACTGTTGCTGCTTGTGAATTAGTTAATTTCATTGTAAAATAGAAGTTGTATACGTAGTTATATATGTTTATGGGGTCGCACACAGAATTTTTATCAAAGGAGTGTTGTTGATGAAAAAATTAGTGTTCTTGTTGGTGGCTTTATTTGTTACCATGATGTCTTGTGTGGCCTGGGCTGCCGAAAAGCCCACTGTGGCTGTGATGTATGTCAATCATGCGGAAACTAAGTATGATGCTGAAATTGACAGCTACATGCTGGGGGAGCTGCAAAAAATGGTGCCTGCCACGAACTATAATTATGTGGATGGGGCAGGTCTGGTGTACAAGCTGAACCAAATTGGCATTACTGATATTTCCACTGCCGAAAGAGCGGATATTATTGATGCTCTGGAGGGCGAAAAGGTTGATTATGTGCTTTATTGCGAGATTCAGCCCTTTGTGCGCAAGGAAAAGGTGCACATGTTTAACTATGGCATTGAAATGACTACTCAGGTGCCCATCAAGATTATTGATGTGAAGAACAATAAGTACTTGTACAATGGCAAGATCGTGGCTAAGGGCGCTGATAGCGCTGTTGTGGGTGGCTTGGGCAATAAGGGCTCCGCTATGAAAGCTTTGCATAAGGTTACGGACGAGATGAGGGGCATTGTGATTGCGCGCTTGCCGAGACAGTAAGAGCTACTGCGGCAGCTATTGTATTCACGAAAAAGCCCTTGCAAAAGTGGGCGAAAGAGGGTAAAATATAAGGGTAATAATATTTACTCTTGGAGGTAATAGACATGAGAAAACATATCCAAACTGTTAATAAAGCTATGCTGAAAAAGACCCTGCGCACCGGCGGCTGCGGCGAGTGCCCGG
>JBJDXC010000131.1:0-10502 GCA_051866475.1 Phascolarctobacterium sp. | reverse complement strand
CTTTGCTGCACCTGAATGTAGAAACCTTCCAACCGGACTCCTGCCCCCTGTGCGCTAAGGGTACTCCCTTTACCAAGCGTGGCCGCACCGGTAAATAAGAAAAAGTGAGCAATAAAAAATTCCCTACCGCGTTGCGCGGTAGGGATAATTTTTTTCAGCTTTTAGCATAAACATTTGTTTCCTGCTCCCAAATGCGGTAGGAAACAAATGTTTATATGGCAAGATAGGTGCTTTTGTGACCTTTTTCCTCCAAAAGCTGCACCAGCTTTTGGCATTTGAGCCACACGGTAGCTGTGTTGCAATCTAGATGCGTGGCAATAGTGTTCTCCTTTAGCTCAGCATCAAAATAAGCTTGCACCCTGTGCTCCTTGTCAGCTAGAAGACCAAAGGGAGTCACGGCGCCCGGTGTGAGCTCTAAGAGCTGCGCGAGCTCCTCGGGACTAGCCATGGTCAGCCTGCGGGAGCCGATGAGGCTGCGCAATTGCTTTAAGTCCAGCCTTTTATCCAGTGGCAGCACCACAAGATAAAAGCTCGAACGCTTATCGTCCGTCAAGAAGAGACTTTTCACCGCCGCCTGTACATTGGGCAAGCCCAGTGCTTCGCCCTCGGCCACAGTGTAGATGGGCTCATGCTTGCGCACTATGTAGTTAATATGATGTTGTTCCAATAAATGGAGGATTGCTTGCTCTGAAAGTGCCATTTTATTGCTGTTGCTCATAGGGCTGATTGATCAGCTCTTGGTCGTCAAAATAGTTGATGCGCATAGCGTCGCGCACATCGTGCAGGGTTTCAGCAGCGGTAGCCGCAGCCACCTCGCTGCCCTTACGCAGAATTTCATAAACCTCAGGAATGCGTTGTTCCCACATATGACGGCGCTCGCGAATAGGTGCCAGGGTTTCTTCAAGCACCTTCACGAGGAATTTCTTTACCTTCACATCACCTAAGCCACCACGTTGATAGTGTGCCTTAAGGGCATCCAGATTTTCGTAATCAGGCAAATATTTAGCAAAATATTCCGGCTTGCAGAAGGCATCCAGATAAGTGAAGACGCAGTTGCCCTCGATTTGACCGGGGTCCTCCACACGCACATGGTTGGGGTCGGTGTACATGGACATAACCTTTTTCTTCACCACATCCGCGGGGTCGCTCAAATAAATGCAGTTACCCAGGGATTTACTCATTTTGGCCTTGCCATCGATACCGGGCAGACGCATGCAGGCGTCGTTGGTGGGCAATACGATTTCCGGCATGGTCAGGGTGGGGCCGTAAACGGAGTTGAATTTATGCACGATTTCGCGGCATTGCTCCAGCATGGGCTCCTGGTCCTCGCCTACGGGCACGGTGGTAGCCTTAAAGGCAGTGATGTCCGCGGCTTGGCTGATGGGATAGCAGAAGAAGCCTACGGGAATGCTGGCTTCAAAATTACGCATTTTGATTTCGTTCTTGACGGTCGGGTTACGTTGTACGCGTGCTACAGTAACCAGATTCATATAATAAAAGGTCAGCTCGGTGAGCTGGGGAACCATGGATTGCACAAAAATAGTGGTCTTAGCCGGGTCCAGACCGCAGGCCAAGTAATCCAGAGCCACCTCAATAATATTTTTGCGCACCTTATCAGGATTTTCCGCATTATCAGTGAGAGCCTGCGCATCAGCAATCATAATGAAAACCTTATCGAATTCGCCGGAGTCCTGCAAGCGCACGCGCTCACGCAAGGAGCCCACGTAGTGGCCCACATGCAAGCGACCGGTGGGGCGGTCGCCGGTCAGAATAATCTTTTCAGCCATCTTCTATACCTCCAAATGCCCAAGGGGCTTATGTTTATAATAATCTATTTTATTATTATACCTTTTATAGCTTGCTTTGTAAACGAGAAAAAGCTAAGAGGAGCTGCTTAGACGATTTTATATTTGACTTATTAGGAAATTCAGCTTATGATATAATAAGAATATTTTGAGAGAGGTGTTGGCATATGAAAAAATTGCTTTTATTTTTCACTACTTTGGTAACCCTGACTGCCTGCAGCCTGTGCTTTGCTGCTGATGGCAACGATTTGAACAAGCAACAAAAAACTGCAGAGCATTTTATTAATGCGATTGATGCAGCTCCTGCACCGGAATACGCAGTTATTAGTCCCTTGCTCAATCCCCAGCTGGCAGAAAAATTTACCGAGAAGGTATATGCTGCTTGGCAAAAGAGCGTTAAAGAGCAGTTTGGCTTGCTGCAAGAGGCTAAATTTGCTGTTTTTGAACGTTTGCCCCATGCTTCTAGAGTGACCTACTTGGCAAAATTTGCCAAGGAAGAGAAGGTAGCAGTGATTTTTGTTTTTGATCCCAAGAATGCTTTGGTTGAATTGGCTTTTAGACCTATTCCCAAGGCTGCTGAGCAAAAGCCTGCCGAGAAAAAGGCCGAATAATTAATTAGAGAAAAATAGAGAAGAGAAAATGGAGAAGCAATATTGAGGGGTAGTTGCTATTTTAGGGAGGTTATTTTTTGGAACGCGAGAGCTTTTCCTCACGTCTTGGTTTTATTTTGATTTCTGCAGGCTGCGCCATTGGTCTGGGTAATGTATGGCGCTTCCCCTTCATCACCGGTCAATACGGTGGTGCATCCTTTGTTTTGATTTACTTATGCTTCCTTTTGCTTTTGGGTCTGCCCATTATGGTAGCAGAATTTGCCGTGGGGCGCGCCAGCGTGCGCAGCGCGGCCATGTCCTTCGATGTGCTGGAGCCCAAGGGCAGCAAATGGCATTGGTATAAATACGGTGCCATTGCGGGCAATGTTATTTTGATGATGTTTTATACTACAGTTTCCGGTTGGATGCTGTATTATTTCTACAAAATGGCCGTGGGTGGCTTTGTAGGGCTCGATGCCAAGGGTGTGGGCCAAGTCTTCGGTGCTTTGCTGAGCGACCCTTATACGATGACACTGAATATGATCTTGATTGTGCTCTCCTGCTTTGGAGTGTGCTATCTGGGCGTGCAGGACGGTGTGGAGCGTATTACCAAAGCCATGATGAGCTGCCTTTTAATCCTCATGGTGGTGCTGGCTGTGAATTCTGTGATGTTGCCCAACAGCAGCGAGGGCCTGCGCTACTACCTTTATCCCGATTTTAACAAGGTGGTGGAGCATGGTGTGCGTGAGGTAGTCTTTGCAGCCATGGGCCAGGCCTTCTTCACCCTGAGCCTTGGTATAGGCTCCTTGGCTATTTTCGGCAGCTACATTGGTAAAGAGCAGCGCTTGACTGGCGAGGCCATGTGGATTATGGGCCTGGATACCTTTGTGGCCATTATTTCCGGCCTGATTATTTTTCCGGCCTGCTTTAGCTTCGGCGTGAACCCCGGTAGCGGTCCCAATTTACTTTTTGTGACTCTGCCCAATGTTTTCAACGCTATGAGCGGTGGCCAGCTTTGGGGTACCTTGTTCTTCCTTTTCATGCTCTTTGCGGCTATGTCCACTGTTATTGCCGTCTTTGAAAATATCACCTCCTGCATCAGCGATTTAACTGGCTGGGAGCGCAAGAAGGTTATTCGCTTTAATATTGTGGCTATTATCTTGCTTTCCTTGCCCTGCGTACTGGGCTTCAATGTGTGGAGTCATATCCAGCCCATGGGTAAGGGTAGCTGCATCCTGGATTTAGAGGACTTTTTGGTCAGCAACAATTTACTGCCCTTGGGTAGCCTTGTCTACTTAACCTTCTGCACCAGTCGCTACGGCTGGGGCTGGGATAATTTCATTCGCGAGGCCGATACGGGCGCAGGCGTGGGCTTTCCTAAATGGATTCGCTTTTACGCCACCTATATTCTGCCGTTAATCGTGCTCTATATCTTTGTTAATGGTTATATGGCTATTTTCTGTAAGTGATTTTTAAAAGCTAAAAAGCTGTAGTCGGGCTTAAGGCCTAACTACAGCTTTTCTTTTTCATAAGCTTAATCCAAATCATCGTGCCAAATGAAGCAGCTGCCCTTTTGCAGTGCCTTGGCCTTGTACATGGCCTTGTCAGCTCTTTCGATAAAGCGGGCGTTGGGGCGTTTGTCCGCACTACACATTACAATGCCCACGCTGGCAGAGGGACGCACATCCTCTTCAATTTTGACATTGGTAAACTCTTGGATAATCTCTTCAGCCTTCTTGCAGGCAAATTGCTCCGAATCCAAGCGTTTCAATACGACGATGAATTCGTCACCACCATAGCGGCATTGGATATCGTCCAATCTAGTGTTGTGGCGCAGAATATCGGCAAAGGCTTCAATAAAGCGGTCTCCGGCCTCATGTCCGTGAGTATCATTAACCGCCTTCAGATTGTCCAAATCAAAGAGGCAAATAGCCAGGGGCATATCCTCCTTGCGCAGGGAGGCGAGGGCAGCCTGCAGACCACGGCGATTGTAAAGGCCGGTCATAAAATCGCGGCTGGCGGCCTCGCGCAAAATGCGCTCCCGCTCGTCAAAGGCCAGCATATCCAGCAGCGCATCGATACGCTTATGCAAATCGCTGACAGGATGGGCCTTGCAGAGAAAATCGTCCGCTTCGTGTAACATGGGGTATTTATCGGCCACATTGCCATTGGGAATGGTGGCTATAATAGGAATATGCCAGGAGCCAGGCTGCTGACGAACACTCTTAAAAATAGCATCAGCACCATTGGTGGGTAGGGTCATACTCAAAATAATGGCGGATATATTGTGCTCTTCACTGGACAAAAGCTGCAATGCGGCAGTAGCTGTTGCCACATAAATAATCTCATAATACTCCCCAAAATCCTTGCGAATCAAATTAGCATAATTAACACTTTCGTCAATTACCAAAATCCGATGGGTCTTACCTTGGGGGAAGAAGGAGGAAAGCAGCCGTGGTTTATGGACACGTTTAGTAGCTAAAAGAGCCGTAAATTCTTCAGTGGGCATGGGCTTAGCAAAGAAATAACCCTGTACATACTCGCAGGTCATGACCCTAAGACGCTTCATTTGCTCACGATTCTCTACACCCTCGGCTACTACGCTTAAATTAAGTCGATGGGCGATACTGATAACATCATTCAGCAGGCTGGTATCATAGGGTTTGGCAGTTTCTTGATGCACAAAGGTCTTATCCAGCTTAAGAACATCCAGAGGTAGCTGACCGAGCATGGTCAACGAAGAAAAACCAGTGCCAAAATCGTCTAATTCAATCACAAAGCCAGCCTTCCGCAGAGCGGTTATAACGGAAATTACTTTAGTGGGATTACTTAAATACATGGCCTCGGTAATTTCTAAATGCATATGTTCTGGATTTAAGCTGTATTTGCAAATATAACCGGAGAATAGTTTAGCTAAATCATATGTTTCCAAGGACTCTTGGGAAATATTCACCGACAGCTGCAAATTAGTATGGCCGTTTGCATGCCATTGTCGCAGCTGGGCGCAGGCTTTGCTCCACACATACATGTCCAGCTGAGCCATAAGCCCCTGCTGCTCCACAGCGGGCAGAAACTGCGCCGCCTCCAGTAGTCCGTAGGTAGGATGCTGCCAGCGTACCAGAGCCTCCGCGCCAATCAGGCTTTCGTCCTGAAGGCTGTACTTGGGCTGGTAATAAACAAGCACCTGCTCCTCCGCTAAGGCGACAGCAAAATCCAAGGTCAGTATGTCCACGGTCTGCTCTGCAACGGGCGTGTTATTGCAAATACTACAATTATCACAAGCATGACCTAGGCTAGAGGAACAAATGCCTTGCTTTGCATTAAATTTAACTTTTAAAACATTCTCTGTATTTTGCATATAAATTAGCTCCTTGGAAAATAAAGATACGCAATCTATTTATAAATATTATACCAAAACGGGTATAAAGATGCAAATAAAAAAGACGTTTCCTTAAAAGCAAGGAAACGTCTCGTACTAAAAATTATTTTTCGTAAGTGAAGTTGTTAATATGGGGACGCAGGTCATCGCCCTGTTGTGCCTCTGCAGAAAGAACAGCTTGTACTAAAATGGCATTTTCCAGGCGCTTTCTTTGCAGCTTGCAGCCATACTCATAGGGCTTGGAGATATCGCCGTTGATGAGGTCCGCATTAGCATGGCAGCCACCGCTGCAGAAGAAGCGAGCCCAACACTCACTGCATTCGGGCTTGGTCATGACGTGAGTGTGGCGGAATTTTTGCACCAGCTCGGGCTTTACAACACCGGTTTTGAGCGTGCCCAGCTTGTATTGCTCACGACCTACGAATTGATGACAGGGATAAATATCGCCGTCGGCGGTAATAGCAAAATACTCATGACCGGCGCCGCAGCCTGCCAAGCGTTTGGCAACGCAGGGACCGTTGTCCAGGGCTACGTTAAAATGGAAGAAGTCGAAGGGATTGCCCTCGCGGCGTCTTGCTAGATAAGCGCGGGCCAGCTTATCGTATTCCTCGAAAATCACGGGCAAATCCTCCTCGGTCAGTACCCAGGGCTCGTCAATGCCCACAACGGGCTCCACGCTGATTTCCTTGCCCACCTTGGTCATATCCAGCACATCCTCGCAGAAGTGGGTGCTGAAATGGGTGTAGGTGCCACGCAGATAGTAGTTTTTACCCTCACGGCTGTCGATGAGCTTCTTGAAGCCACGCACAGCTGCATCATAGCTGCCGCTCTTATTGGGGAAGGGACGCATGGCATCATGGGTTTCCTTCTTGCCATCCAGGCTTAGCACTACCATAACGCGGTTATCATTCAAAAATTTAATATTATCGTCATTTAAAAGGGTGCCATTAGTTGTCAATGTCAGCTTAATGTTCTTGCCGGTTTCCTGCTCACGACGGCGCACATAGTTCACAATATGGACCACCACGGGCCAGTTCATAAGGGGCTCGCCGCCGAATAAATCCAGCTCCAGATTATGGCGCTTTTTGCTGCCCTCAATGGCAAATTCCACGGCCTTTTCTGCTGTTTCCACGCTCATGAGCTGACGGCAGCCACCGAAGGAGCCGCTATCGGCAAAGCAATAGCCGCAGCGCAGATTGCAGTCGTGGGTTACTAAGAGGCACAGGGATTTTACAATGGGTTTTTCAGCGAAGGTGGGAGGCACGTCAAAGGCAGGGCTAAAGAGTAAGCCCTCCTCCTGTAAGCCATGCATTTCCTCCAAGGCATCGCGCAAATCCTCTTCGCTGTATTTATTCTTTAAAGCAGCCACAGCTGCTTCGTCATTGCTACCATCATAGTAATCGAGCAAATCGTAAATAACTTCATCCACCAGATGAACGGCACCACTGTTCACGTCCAGCACGGCCATATCATTATCCAAGCGCATTTTATGTATCAGCATTTAATTCAACCTTTCTTGTCCAAATTCAATCGTAAATAATATTATAACATTTTGTCAGCACTTGCTCAAGGGCTGTGGGCTTTTTTATCACTGTCTTAGCTTAGATCAATTTTGCTTGGGCTGCTCATTCCCTCACGGCTAGTGGAGCAATGCTTTGATTTGCAAAAAAATTGTAAAAAAGTAGGAAAAAATGGGAAAAGTACTTGCATTTTTCCTAGTTATGGATATAATAATAACTGTAATTAGCACTCGGACAAATTGAGTGCTAACAAAACAAAAGCTCTCACGCTAAAAGCAAAGCATAAAGAACTCGAAAGGAGTCATGAAAAATGTTAAAACCTTTAGGAAGTCATGTTGTAGTAGAACCCGTAGTTCAAGAAGAAAAAACTGCCAGCGGCATTTATCTGCCGGACACTGCTGCTAAGGAAAAACCCCAGCAGGGCAAGGTTATCGCTGTAGGCGCAGGCAAATATACTGATAACGGCACCTTGATTAAGCCGGAAGTTAAAGTAGGCGATGAGGTTGTTTTCGCTAAATACAGCGGCACTCCCATTAAACACGCCGGCAAGGATTATTTGATTTTGGAAGAGCGCGACATTCTCGCCATCATTGAATAATTAAGGACTGAAGTTTTACTGATAGATAGAAGGAGCGATAAAAAATGGCTAAAGAAATTCGTTTTAATGAAGAAGCTCGTCGCAGCCTGGAGCGTGGTGTAAACGCTTTGGCAGACGCTGTTAAGGTTACTCTGGGCCCCAAAGGCCGCAACGTTGTATTGGAAAAGAAGTTTGGTGCACCCACCATTACCAATGACGGGGTAACCATTGCCCGTGATATTGAATTGGAAGATCCCTTTGAAAATATGGGCGCTCAGCTGGTTAAAGAGGTTGCTATCAAGACCAACGATGTAGCTGGCGATGGCACCACTACTGCAACTGTACTGGCTCAAGCTATGATCAAGGAAGGCATGCGCAATGTAGCTGCCGGTGCTAACCCCATGATTTTGAAGAGAGGCATCAAAAAGGCCGTTGATGTACTGGTTGATGAGCTGAAGGCTGTTTCCCAAAAGGTTGAAACCAAGGAAGCTAAAGCACAGGTTGCTTCTATTTCCGCTGGTGACGAGGAAGTGGGCCAACTGATTGCTGACGCTATGGAAAAGGTGGGCGATGATGGCGTTATTACCATCGAAGAGTCCAAGACCATGGATACCTGCGTAGAAACTGTCGAAGGTATGCAATTTGACCGCGGCTACATTTCTCCCTACATGGCTACCGATGCTGACAAGATGGAAGCTGTTTTGAGCAACCCCTTTGTTTTCATCACCGATAGAAAAATCACCATGATTCAAGACATTATGCCCGTTCTGGAAAAGGTTGTCCAAAGCGGCAGCGAGCTCTTGATTATTGCTGAGGATATCGAGGGCGAAGCACTGGCAACCCTGGTTGTGAACAAGCTGCGTGGTACCTTTAAGGCTGTAGCTGTAAAGGCTCCTGGCTTTGGTGACCGTCGTAAAGCAATGCTGCAGGATATCGCAACCCTGACCGGTGCAACCGTAATCAGCGAAGAAGTTGGCCGCAAGCTGGATAGCGCTACCATTGCTGATCTGGGCCGTGCAGGTCAAGTACGCGTAACCAAGGAAATGACCACTATCGTGGATGGCCAAGGCGACAAGGACGCTATTGCTGCTCGCGTAGCCCAAATCCGCGCCCAAATCCCTGAAACCACCTCCGAATTCGATAAAGAAAAGCTGCAAGAGCGTCTGGCTAAAATGGCTGGTGGCGTAGCCGTAATCAAGGTTGGCGCTGCTACCGAAGTAGAAATGAAGGAAAAGAAGCTGCGCATTGAGGATGCTTTGAACGCAACCCGCGCTGCTGTAGCTGAAGGCATCGTTCCTGGCGGCGGCACTGCTCTGTTGCAAGTACAAGCTGCTCTGGCTAAGCTGAAGGTAACCGGCGATGAAAAGACCGGCGTAGATATCGTTAAACGCGCTATCGAAGAGCCCGTACGTCAAATCGCTTACAATGCAGGTCTGGAAGGCGCAGTTATTGTGGATGCTATCAAACGCAGCCGCAAGGGTGTGGGCTTCAACGCTGCTACCGAAAAATATGTGGACATGATTGCTGAAGGCATCGTTGACCCCACCAAGGTAACCAGAAGCGCACTGCAAAACGCTGCTTCCATTGCTGCTATGGTGCTGACCACTGAATCCATCGTAGCCGATAAACCGGCTAAGGAGGGCGCAATGCCCGCTATGCCTCCCATGGGCGGCGGCATGCCCGGCATGATGTAATAGGGAGATAATGTATGATGAACAAGCTCGTAAAATATGCTTTAGTGGGTGCATTGGCTGCCTTGACCGTGTTTGCAGCTGGCTGCGGCGGCGATAAAAAGGAAGCTAAAAAGGCCGACCCTAATAAGCCCGTTATCGTAGGCGTTAACCCTGGTCCTCATGCTATCATCATGGATAATGTGAAGAAGATTGCTGAGAAAAAGGGCTTGAAGATTGAAGTGAAGGAATTCAGCGATTTTGTAACTCCTAACTCCGCTTTGGCTGCCGGTGAAATCTGGGCTAACAGCTTCCAGCATGAGCCCTTCTTAAAGGCTACCATGAAGAAGGAGCCTTCCTTCAAGCTGGCTAAGGCCTTTAACACCGCTCTGTTCCCCATCAATATTTATTCCAAAAAGCTGAAGCCTGGCGACAAGATTCCTGATGGCGCTAAGATTGCCATTCCTAACGACCCCACCAACGGCGGTCGCAGTATCCTGCTGTTGGCATCCCATGGCCTTTTGAAGGTTAAAAATCCCCAGGATATCACCACTACTGTGAACGATATTACCGATAATCCTCATAAATTCCAGATTATCGAGCTGGAAGCAGCCGCCATTCCTCGTTCCTTGGACGACGTAACCTGCGCCGCTATTAACACTACCTATGCACTGAATGCAGGGCTGAACCCGGCAACTGACCCCATTCTTAGAGAAACCGCCGACTCCCTGTATGTTAATATCGTAGCTGTCCAAGAGAAGGATTTGAATGACCCGCGTTTGAAGATTTTTAAGGAAGCTTATCAATCTAAGGAAAACGGCGATTTCATCAAGAAAAAATTCCCCGGCTCCGTATATCTGGGCTGGAAGGAATAAGCTTAGCTAGCGTTTTAAGCTAGAACCGCTTTTTTCGGAAGGAAAACGTGAACATCATGGATCTACAAGGTCATATAAATGCAATT
>JBJDXC010000130.1:0-2299 GCA_051866475.1 Phascolarctobacterium sp. | reverse complement strand
TTTCATTTTATCTCACCAATCTTTAACCCAAAGAATTGGACTAATTGTGGTGGAGATGAGGGGAGTCGAACCCCTGTCCGAAAATATTGCCATACAACTTTCTCCGAGCGCAGACGACATATTTTATTTCGCTTCCCAATTGCCTATCGACGGGCCCTCGAGTTGCTATCCTGTAGAGTTTCCCTAAAGGCTTACAGGCGTCGGCCTTAAGGTATCCCACATAGTGACTGTCTTTCCTCGCCTGTAGGAGGAGCTCAGAAGACAGTTAGCAGTTAAGCTGCTAAAGCGTATTCTTTATCAGCGTTTATATTTAAACGTCCCAACAGTTAACGTGTGCCAGACCACGGCTCGCTTATCATACACCACCTATCCCCGTCGAAACCAGTACATCCCCTGGTTATAAGAATAAGCTATACGCTTGCTTCCATTAGATTGTAACACGCCTTAGGCAAAAAAGCAATTGTCTTTTCTGTGAAATGTCAAAAAGTCAAATTTTTCTCTGCGCACCCTTTACCTATTTCTTTCCTTCAAAGCGCGCTCCATTTCACGCTTGGCATCCTTCTTGGCCAAATCCTGACGCTTGTCATAGTTCTTCTTGCCCACTGCCAAGGCCAGCTCCATCTTCACCAAGCCATGCTTAAAATACAGCTTCAGCGGCACCAGAGCATAACCCTTCTCCTTCACCTTGCCAATAAGCTTGTTAATTTCTGCTCGATGCAGAAGCAAGCGACGACTGCGCAAGGGGTCATGGTTAAAAATATTACCATGGTCATAGGGACTAATATGCAATTGGTACACAAAAATCTCTGCTTGCTTCGTAATCTGGGCATAGCTGTCCTTCATATTGGCTTTACCAGCTCGCAGGGATTTTACCTCGGTACCGGTCAAGGCCATGCCTGCCTCAAAGGTTTCCAAGATGCTATAGTCATGGCGCGCCTTGCGATTTTCTGCGATAATTTTAATTTTTTCTTCTGCCATAAACCCCTCCACCACTACGTGGTCCCCCTCCCCTTTAAAGGGGAGGCTCTATGTATTATCTTTTTTTCTTGCCCTTGCGCCCTGCCTTAGCCTTGCTCTTGCTGCCACTGCGACGGCCAGGCTCCTTATTCTTGGCTCCCCTGGAGCCCTTGCCACTCTTGGCGCTAGCGTTTTTCTTCTTCTTCGTCTCCGCGCTCAAGGCAGCTCGCTGGCTGCTATAGCCCTTGCTAGGCTTTTGCTTGGAGAGGAGCTGCTGCTTGATATGCTCACGCACACCATCGTTTTCTCCGGCCATAATAAAATCGATGGAAACGTCGCTGATATTCACCTGCAGCACCTCAATGCGCACCTTATCGCCTAAGCGATACTGGTGCCCCGTGTGAGTGCCTACTAAAGCATAGCGTTCCTCATAGAACTCATAGTAATCATCCATGAGGCTGGAGATATGTACCAGCCCCTCCACGCCGTTTTCTAGCTCTACGAACATGCCAAAGGCTGTGACACCGCTGATGACACCGTCATATTCTTCACCAATATGGTCAGCCATATATTCGCATTTCTTAAGCTCCACCGTAGCTCGCTCCGCATCCGCAGCAGCACGCTCACGAATGGAGGAATGGTCCGCAATAATCTCCAGCTTATCACTTAAAGGCTCCACCTCAGCCGCCTTCAGCTTAGGCTGCTGCAGCCATTGGCGCAGCAAACGATGCACAATTAAGTCAGGATAACGGCGAATAGGCGAAGTAAAGTGGGTATAATACTTGGCTGCCAAGCCAAAATGTCCCACATTATCCGTCTGATAAACGGCCTGCTTCATGGAGCGCAGCGCCACTGTAGTAATAAGCCGTTCCTCTGGCCTACCTGCCACAGCCTGCACAGCCTGCTGGATCTCCTTGGGCTGTGTTTCCTCGCTTACCTTGAACTTCACATTAAAGTTAGCCAAAAGCTTGGCCAAATCCTGCATTTTTTCCTCCGCAGGAATCTCATGTACACGATAAATAAAGGGCCAGTGCTGATTGAACATATGCTGTGCTACAGTTTCATTGGCTGCCAGCATAAATTCTTCAATGATGGACTCAGCATTGCCATGGACACGCTGCACGATTTCAATAGGATGCAGCTTTTCGTCCAAAATAACCTTTTGCTCCGGCAAATCAAAATCCACTGCCCCGCGACGCGCACGCTTGTCATGCAAAATTTGGCGCAGCTCGTCCATCTTCCCCACCATGGGCAGAATATCCGCATACTTGGCGCACATTTCCTCGTCCCCGGCCAGCATAGCGCGCACGATGTTGTAGCTCAAACGATGGCGCACATTGAT
>JBJDXC010000129.1:0-2301 GCA_051866475.1 Phascolarctobacterium sp. | reverse complement strand
GATGCTCAGCAGCTAAAGCCATAAAGGTTACGCCATAAGCAGTGTCAGGACGGGTGGTGTAAACAGCTACCTTGTCGTTCAGAGCAGGGATTTCAAAGGTGAATTCCAAGCCCTCGCTGCGACCGATCCAGTTGCGTTGCATGGTCTTAACGCGCTCCGGCCAGCCCTCCAACAGATCCAAATCCTTCAGCAGCTCGTCAGCATAATCGGTAATCTTAAAGAACCATTGGCTCAAATCCTTCTTCACTACATCGTGGTCGCAGCGCCAGCATTTGCCGTCAATAACCTGCTCATTGGCCAATACCGTGTTACAGGTGTCGCACCAGTTAACAGCGGATTTCTTCTTCACAGCCAGGCCACGCTTGTAGAACAGCTCAAAGAACCATTGGGTCCATTTATAATAATCCTCCTTGCAGGTAGCCACTTCACGGTCCCAATCATAGGACAAGCCCAGTGCCTTCTGCTGGCGGGTCATATTAGCAATATTTTCCAGAGTCCATTTTTTCGGGGGAATGCCATGCTTAATAGCAGCATTTTCAGCGGGCATACCAAAGGAGTCCCAGCCCATGGGATGCAGTACATTAAAGCCCTTCATAGTGCGGAAACGGGCAACAACGTCACCAATGGAATAGTTGCGCACGTGGCCCATATGCAAATTGCCGGACGGATAGGGGAACATTTCCAGCACATAGGATTTAGGTTTGTTTTTGTCAATTTCTACCTTAAAGGTTTTGTGCTCTTCCCAGTATTTTTGCCATTTGGCTTCAATCTCATGGGGAGCATACTTTTCTTGCAGCATGTGAATACCTCCAACATCAAATTGTCCTGCTCCTGCAGTAAAGCTATGAATATTACTGCCTCAGGCAGCATTGTTACAGATGCATTATCTGTATTATTATATAACGATGAGTAGTAAAAGTCAAACTATATCCAGCGCAGGTGGCCATTTTCAGATTAATTCTTTACACATTTGGCGGGCAAATGTGTTCATTCACCTTGCAATGTATACAGTATAAATTGTAAATCTCCTACCACTACCGCAAGCCTTGTGTTATAATAGAAAAGTAAACTTAGGGCCATGTCCATGACCTATTTTTAAAGCAAATTTATTTTAAAGGAGCAATATTATATGAAACTCTCTGCACGCGTTCAAGCATTAACCTCTTCCCCTATCAGAAAGCTGACCCCCTATGCTGACGCAGCTAAAGCTGCCGGCAAAAAGGTGTACCATTTAAACATTGGCCAACCGGATATCAAAACCCCGGACCAATTTATGGACAGCATTCGCGAGTACCAAGCTCCCGTTATCGCTTACAGCAACTCCAAGGGTGAAATGTTCCTCTTGAAGGCTATTCAAAAATACTATGCTGAAAAGGGCATGGATTATGCCATTGAAGATATTTTCGTAACCAACGGCGGCAGCGAAGCCCTGATCATGGCTGTTATGGCCCTGTGCGACCCCGGCGATGAAATCATGGTTTTCGAGCCCTTCTATGCTAACTATACCACCTTCTGCAAGGAATTCGGTGCTAAAATCAACGCCGTTCCCACCAGCGTAGACAATGGCTACCATCTGCCCAGCCAGGAAGAAATTGAAAAGCACATCACTCCCAAAACCAAGGCCATCCTCTTGACCAACCCCGGCAACCCCACCGGTGTAGTATACACCGCTGAGGAGCAGGACATGATTTCCCGCATTGTGCGCAAATATGATTTGGCTTTGATTGCTGACGAAGTATATCGTGAATTTGTTTATGACGGTGCTTATCGTTCCTTTGGCACCATGCCCGAGCTGGACGAGAACCTGATCATCATCGACTCCGTTTCCAAGCGCTACAGCGCCTGCGGTGCCCGCATTGGCTGCATCATCAGCAAGAACAAGGCTCTGAGCAAGGAAATCATCAAATGCTGCCAAGCTCGTCTGTGCTCCCCCATCTTAGAGCAGGTTGGCGCAGCAGCCCTCTACACCACTCCTGTTTCTTACCTGGAGAACGTAAACAAGGAATACAAAAAGCGTCGTGACACCATCGTGGCAGCTCTGGCTAAGCTGGACGGCGTGAAAGCCTCCGACCCCAAGGGTGCCTTCTACATCATGGTTAATATGCCCGTGGACGATGCTGAAAAATTCGCCATCTGGACCCTGGAAAACTTTGACATCGACGGTGAAACCGTTATGTTTGCTCCCGGTAACGGCTTCTACAACACTCCCGGCGCCGGCGTAAACGAAGCTCGCCTTGCCTATGTCTTAAAGAGCGAGGACCTGGAGCGCGCCATCTATATTCTGGGCGAAGCATTGAAGGC
>JBJDXC010000128.1:0-2336 GCA_051866475.1 Phascolarctobacterium sp. | reverse complement strand
TTGTAAAGGGAGACTCTCCTGCTCATTTTGGCTAGCAGAAATATTGATTTGCGCAAGCTGAGCATCTAATAATTCAAGCCGATAAATCTCAATGGGTCTTGCCTCGCGCTCTACCTCCACGCCCCTGCGGGCCAGCTGGTAGAGCTTTTGTCCATTGATTTTCACAGCACTATACATGGGCGGAAGCTGCATTTGCTTGCCTAAAAAGCTTTGCAGTACCTCGCGCAGCTGCGCTTCCGTAAGCTCCGGCACGGGCATGGTCTTGACCACAGTGCCGCTGTCATCACCGGTATCGCGCTGCTCACCTAGGGTAAACTCGGCAATATACTGCTTACGGCCCTCCATAGCATAGGATAAAAGCCTGGTGGCCGTGCCGGCAAAAACAGGGAGCACGCCGGCCGCATCCGGGTCCAGCGTGCCTCCATGCCCAATTTTTTTCGTATTCAGCGCCCGACGCAAAAAGCCAATCACATCATGACTGGTCATGCCCGGGGGCTTTAAAACATTAAAAATACCATCCATTACACAAGCTTGCGCAGTTCAGCTAAGAGCTGCTCTCGCGCCTCCTCCACCGGTGCATAGATCGTGCAGCCTGCGGCACGGATATGACCGCCGCCGCCGAAGGTGAGGGCTACCTGCGCCACATCTACATTGCTGGAGCGCATGCTGACGCGAGTTACCTTGGGCTCCACAGCCTTGAACATAATGGCAACCTCTACTCCCTCAATATAACGGGGATAGTTCACGAAGCTATCCGTATTGGCGTCCTTGTTGTAGAGGTCGTTGGTGATGGTCAAATAGGCGATTTTACCCTCTGAGTCAAAGGTCAGACTGGGCAATACCTTGGCCAGCATTTCCACAGTCAGGAGGGATTTCATATCCAGCTTGTCGCTGATCTCGTTAGGCTGTACACCCTGCTCCAAAAGCCAAGCGCCTGCGCGCATGGTTTTGGGAGTGGTATTGGCATAGCGGAAGGAGCCGCAGTCCGTGGAAATAGCGATATAGAAGCACTCAGCGATATCTCTATCAATGGGCCAAGCCATTTCCTGAAACAGCTCGCACATAATTTCTCCCGTAGCCGCAGCCTTGGGATCAAGATAAAGATAATCTGCAAAGCGGGTATTTGAAATATGATGGTCAATATTCAGCAGCTGCTTATATTGCACCACCTGGCCCACAATACCAATGCGATCAAAGGAGCTAGCGTCCACTACTACCAAAAGGTCTGCTTCAACCCTAGAGCCTGCCACAGGGCGCTCCACCAGCTCGATGCCGGGAATAAAGCTAAAGCTTTTGTTCACAAGGTCATCGCAGTAAACAACAACCTCCTTGCCCAGCTTTTTAAGGCTCTGGGCAAGGCCCAGGCTGGAGCCCAGGGTATCACCGTCCGGGCTCACATGGGTACATAAAACAATTTTTTGTGCTGCCATCAGCAGCTGGCCGGTCGCCTGTAAAGAAAGCTCCTTACTCATGCTGACCAGCTTCTGCCTCGGCCTGAGCTTCGGCCAAGGTCTTTTCCTCTTTATTTATTTTGTCCAGAATGCTTTGGATATGAGCGCTGTATTCCATGGATTTATCCTTTTGCAAAATCAGCGTGGGTGCAAAGCGCAGGCGAATGCGTTTGGCAATCTCCGTGCGCATAAAGCCAAGGGCCTTGTTGAGGGCCTTCCAGGTTTCCTCCTGCTTGTCCTCAGGGCCATACATGCTGATAAATACCTTAGCATAGCTCATATCGTCCGTCAGCTCCACCCCGGTCACAGTTACAAACTGGATGCGGGGGTCCTTCACATCATGCAGCAGCATATTGCTGATTTCGTGCTGGATAGCTTCCTGAACTTTTTCAACTCTAAGTCGTGCCATATATTTTCTCCTGGTTTACTCTACTGCAACCTCTTCCATATCGTATACTTCAAATACGTCGCCCTCTTTCAGGTCGCGATATTTTTCCAAGGTAATACCGCATTCGTAGCCTTGGGCAACCTCTTTGACGTCATCCTTGAAGCGGCGCAGGGAGTCGATTACATCATCATGGAGCACAATGCCATCGCGGATAATGCGCACCTTGGAGCTGTTGGTTACCTTGCCCTCCAGTACATAGCAGCCGGCAATGAGGAGCTTGGAGATGGTAATCAGCTGACGCACCTCTACGCGGCCCTGTACAACCTCCTTGAACTTGGGAGCCAGCATACCTTTGATAGCAGCCTCTACGTCGTTCAGAGCGTCGTAAATGACGCGATAGGTACGTACATCGACCTTCTCCACCTCAGCGGCCTTGCGAGCGTTGGCATCAGGACGCACGTTGAAGCCGATAATCAAAGCATTGGCAGCGGAGGCCA
>JBJDXC010000127.1:0-10940 GCA_051866475.1 Phascolarctobacterium sp. | reverse complement strand
CAATCATAATACATTTCCTCAACCTTTTGCAGGTTACCCCTGGTAGCGCCCTTATTCCACAGCTCCTGACGGCTGCGGCTCCAGAACCAGGTATAACCTGTTTTCAAGGTCATCACCAAGGAGTCCTTATTCATATAGGCCAGCATGACGACTTCCTTCGTCTTGGCATCCTGCACTACGGCAGGCACCAAGCCGTGCTCATCAAATTTAATTTTCGCAAGATTTAAAGCCATTATAACCTAACCTCGATTCCGCGGCTACGCAAATATTCCTTCACCTCTTTGATGGTGAAGGTTTTGTAGTGGAACACCGAAGCCGCCAGCACCGCATCCGCACCGCCCTCGGCCAGGACTTCGTAGAAGTCCTCCAGCTTGCCGGCGCCGCCGCTGGCTATCACCGGCACATTCACTACACTAGTAATCTCCTTTGTCAGAGGAATATCGTAGCCATTTTTGGTGCCGTCCGCATCCATGCTGGTCAGCAGGATTTCCCCGGCCCCCAGGGCCACGCCCTGCTTGGCCCACTCCACCGCGTCGATGCCGGTGGGCTTGCGCCCGCCGGCTACATATACCTCCCACTTGTTATCGCCACATCGGCGCGCGTCGATGGCCAGCACGATGCACTGGCTGCCGAACATGCGCGCGCCGTCGGCGATAAGCTGGGGATTTTGCACAGCTGCGCTGTTCAAGGAAGTCTTATCCGCGCCGGCCAGCAGGGCGTTGCGGATATCCTCCACGCTGCTGATGCCACCGCCCACGGTCAGGGGCATAAAAACCTTGCCCGCCGTTTTGCGAATCACATCCAGCATGGCCTTGCGCTCCTCAAAGGTAGCAGTAATATCCAAAAAGACTAATTCGTCGGCACCCTCGGCGTCGTAGGCTGCCGCCCGCTCCACCGGGTCCCCCGCATCACGCAGGCCCACAAAATTGGTGCCCTTGACTACGCGTCCCTCTTTCACATCCAGACAAGGAATAATTCTCTTCGTCAGCATCTTATTCCTCCTTGGCCAAGGCTAAAGCCGCCTTTAAATCCACCGCGCCGGTGTAAATGGCCTTGCCGATAATGCAGCCCTGTACACCGTCCGCCTCCACCGCCTTCACCCGGCGAATGTCCTCTAGCGAGGCCACACCGCCGCTGGCGATAATGGGCACGCCACAGGCCCTGGCCAGGGCGGCTGTGGCCTCCACATTGACGCCGCTCAGCATGCCATCGCGGCTAATATCCGTATAAATAATCGTTTCTACGCCGAAGCTGGCCATCTTCTTGGCTAGCTCCGTAGCGGCTACGCCGCTGCCCTGGCCCCAGCCCTCGATGGCCACCTCGCCCTTTTTGGCATCAATGCCCACGGCGATGTGTCCAGGATATTTCTTGCAGGCCTCCTGAACCAGCTCCGGATTTTTCACAGCGGCACTGCCCAAAATCAGGCGGGTTACGCCTAATTCCAGCAGCTTTTCGATGGTCTCCAAATTGCGGATGCCACCGCCCAGCTGCACCGGAATGCTTACGCTCTTTAAAATGCGCTGGATAACGGGCACATTCCTGCCCTCACCGGCCAGAGCTCCGTCCAGGTCCACCAAATGCAAAAATTCTGCGCCCAGCCCGGCCCATTTCAAGGCCATTTCCGCCGGGTCGTCAGCAAAAACAGTTTCGGCGTCGAAGCGACCCTCCGTGAGACGCACGCAGCGACCGCCCCGTATATCAATAGCAGGATAAATAATCATGGTTGCCACTCCTTAAATGCACGCAAAAGGCCTGCGCCTACGCGGCTCGATTTTTCCGGATGGAATTGAAAGGCCTGCACATTGCCCCTGCCCACGGAGGCCGTTACCTCCATGCCGTAGTCACAGGTGGCCGTGATGATGCTTTTATCCTCCGGCACGCAGTGGAAGCTGTGCACGAAATACACATATTGCCCTGCCGCATCCTTTAATAAGGGAGAGGGACTAGCCAGCTCCAGCTTATTCCAGCCCATGTGGGGAATTTTATAGTCCGTGGTCAAATATTTCACCTGGCCCTTGAAAAAGCCCAGGCCCGCCACACCGGGAGTCTCCTCGCTGCCCTCAAAAAGCACCTGCATGCCCAGGCAAATTCCCAAAAAGGGCTTGCCACTGTGCAGGGCATCCATAATCACAGGGATAAGCCCGCTCTTGTGCAGATTCACCATGCAGTCCCCGAAGGCGCCAACGCCGGGCAGAATAATCTTTTCCGCAGCGGCAATCACGTCCTTGTCGGAGGTCACAATGGGCTCGCCACCCACAGCGGCAATGGCGTTACACACGCTATATAAATTGCCCATACCATAATCTATAATCGTAATTTTATTACTCATCAATTTGCTCCCCTCAATTTGGCCTTACAGGCTGCCCTTGCTGGACATGACACCATGCACTCTGGGGTCCAGGGCCACAGCCTCCGCCAAGGCTCTAGCAAAGCCCTTAAAAATGGCCTCGATAATGTGGTGGGTATTCTTGCCATAGAGCACGCGTATATGCAGGGTTAAGCCCGCATTCATGGCCACAGCGCGAAAGAATTCCTCGGTCATCTCCGCGTCATACATACCCAGCTGCACCTTGGGAATCTCGGCATCAAAGACTAAATAGGGACGACCGCTGAAGTCCAGGCACACCTGCACCAGGGCCTCGTCCATAGGCAAAAAGCAGTTACCATAGCGGTGGATACCGGCCTTGTCGCCGATGGCCTCCTTCAAGGCTTGGCCAAGAACTATGCCACAGTCCTCCACCGTATGGTGGCTGTCCACATCCAGGTCCCCAGTGGCCTGCACATTTAAATCGCTAAAGCTGTGCTTGGCAAGCAGGGTCAGCATGTGGTCAAAAAAGCCGATGCCCGTATTTATTTCGCACAGACCGCTGCCATCCAGGCACCAATCCACGCTCACCCCTGTTTCCAGGGTTTTTCTTTCTAAGCAAGCGCTTCTCATGCTTTACCTCCCTCGGCCTCCACCACCAGCTCAGTCAGCTTAGCCAAAATCTGTTTATTCTCCTCCGGCAGGCCCACCGTAATACGCAGAGCACCGGTCAGCACCGGATGGCTGGTAAAATCCCGCACCAAAATGCTGTTTTCCAGATAATACTTAAATATCATTTTACCACTTGCGGCCTGCTCAGGCAAATCCTTGCCGTATTTAGCTTCATACAGGGCAGCTAATTGCTTGCACAGCTCGCCCTCAGCTCTCAGCATCACAAAATTAGTAGCCGTGGGCCAGACTCTAAAGCCCAGCTTTTGCATATAAAAGGCCATTTTATCGCGTTCGGCGCGAATAGTCTTAATGCGCTCCCTATAGAGCTCTTTATTTTCATAAATGGTTTTCGCCACCATCAAGGTATAGGCATTTACATGATAGGGCAGTAGCGCCTTACCTAATTGACGTACTAGACCCAACGCGCCCACAGCGTAGCCACAGCGCATACCGGCCAGGCCATATGCCTTGGAGAAGGTGCGGAAGACCACTAAATTGCTGTATTTGCCAAGGAGGCTCAAGGTAGAGCCTGCCACTAGCCAAATTTTGTTCAGCGGGCGCATATCGTTAGGAGGCAGCTCCTTGCCATCGGCAAATTCCATATAGGCCTCGTCCATAATCACAGGACATGCCACGTTGGCAATAATTTTTTCCATAGCTGCCAAGCTATTATAATTGCCCGTGGGATTATTAGGATTGCACACGATCAAGAGTGCAGGCTGCTCCTTAGCGCAAAACTCAATTACTGCGTCCGCATCCACATAGCCCTCGCTGGTCAGGGGATAACGCACCGCAATGCTGTCGCTTAAATCGGCGTACTCACCGTACATGGAGAAGGAGGGCCAGGGCACCGCAATCTTCTTGCCGGGACCGCCGAAAACGTAGCAGGCCTTTTCCAAAAGCTCGCTGGAGCCGTTGCCGATTTTCACACAGTCCGTATCCACGTCCAGCTCCTTGGCAATCACCTCGCAGAGATTTTCGGACTTGATGGGCGGATAACGATTAAAGGGGAAGCGTGCCGTGCGGCTAGCCACGCTTTGGGCTATTTCCTCGGGCACGGGATAATTGCTTTCGTTGGCATTGACGATAATGTCAGCAGCCACGCTTTCCACGGAATATTCCTCCATGGCTTCAATGCTTTTACGAACAGAAAACTCGCTCATTTGCTCCTACCTCACTTACGCTCTTTTACTAGAAAATTATTGACCAATGCGCTTGCGAATAGCGTTAGCATGAGCGGTCAGGCCCTCGGCCTCGGCCAGGGTGATGATGTCGTCGGCAGCGGCGTAGAGAGCCGGTGCGGTGTAGGAGATGATGCTGGTCTTCTTCATGAAGGTTTCTACGTTCAAAACGGAATAGAATTTGGCAGTGCCACCGGTGGGCAGGACATGGTTGGGACCGGCATAGTAGTCGCCCAGGGGCTCAGGAGAATATTGGCCTAAGAAAATAGCGCCGGCGTTGCGAATATAGGGCATAATTTCAAAGGGAGCCTTGGTCATGATTTCCATGTGCTCCGGTGCGGAAATATTGGCCATCTCGATGACGGTCTCCATATCCTTGGCTAAAACAACCTTGCCTGCTTGAGCCAAGGAGGTTTCGGCGATTTCCTTGCGAGGCAGCTTAGCCAGCTGTACTTCGATTTCCTCAGCAGTTTCCTTAGCCACGCGCTCACTGTCGGTAACGAGAATTGCGCAGGCCAGGGGGTCATGCTCTGCCTGGCTCAGTAAATCCGCTGCCAAATATTCAGGGTTTGCGCTGTCATCGGCGATAACAAGAATCTCACTAGGTCCGGCCAGCATATCGATATCCACATGGCCGATAACAGCCTTTTTGGCCAGGGTTACGAAAATATTGCCAGGGCCAGTTATTTTTTCAACTTTAGGCACGGTGGCAGTGCCAAAGGCTAAAGCAGCAATGGCTTGAGCACCACCCATTTTATAAATCTCGGTTACGCCGATGAGGCGAGCATTTACCAGCACATTGGGGTTTACCTTGCCGTCCTTTCCGGGAGGTACGGCCATAACGATGCGGGGTACGCCGGCTACCTTGGCAGGGCAAGCGTTCATCATAACGGAGGAAGGATAAGCAGCGGTGCCACCGGGCACATAAATGCCTACGGAGTCCACAGGGGTAACCTTTTGACCCAGCATGGAGCCAAAGGGACGGTTGGTGAGCCAGGTCTTGGGCATTTGCTCCTCGTGGAATTTCATCACATTGGCAATAGCGCGCTCCAGGGCAGCCTTCACCTCCGGCTTACAAATAGCCTCTGCCTCGGCAAATTCCTCCTCGGTAACGCGGATATTTTCCGGTGTAAGCTCCACTCTATCGATTAACTTAGTGTAATAAAATAATTTCTCGTCGCCCTCAGCCCGCACATCGGCCACAATCTGCTCCACTACCTGGGCCGCAGTCATGTGACGGCCAAACATGGCATCAGTGCCCGCTTGGATGCGGGGGGACAATTCCACCTCATCAAAAGCTTTTTTCTTCATCAAAGCAGCAATTTCCGCTGCGTTCATTTGTCTAGCATCAGTAACCTGCATTTTATTTTGCCTCCTCATTTAAAACAACACGTAAATCCTCCACCAGCTTGTGCAAGCGGGCAAATTTCAGCTTAAAGCTGGCCCGATTAGCAATCAAGCGAGCAGTAGCGGTGAAAATAGAATCCACCTCGGCCAATTTGTTTTCCTTCAGGGTGCGCCCTGTTTCTACTATATCTACAATCATTTCGCTTAAGCCCACAATAGGACCCAGCTCAATGGAGCCGTTTAATTTGACAATCTCCGTCTGAATGCCCAGCTTATTGAAATAAGCCTTGGCGCAGTTGGGATATTTGGTAGCCACACGCAGATGTGCATAATCCGTCAGCTTTTCCCGGCGCTTGGCCTCCGGCACCGCCATCATCAAGCGGCAGCGACCAAAGCCCAAATCCAAAAGCTCCACCACGTCCTTGTCCTGCTCTAGCAGCACATCCTTGCCGATAATACCAATATCGGCGGCGCCGTATTCCACATAGGTGGGCACATCCACAGTTTTGGCGATAATAAAGCGCACCTTGGTCTCCTCATTGCTGATGACCAGCTTGCGGGAGTCCTCGGTCACATTGTCGGCGCTGTAGCCAACCTTGGCTAATAGGCGCACCGATTTATCGAAAAGCTTGCCCTTGGGCAGGGCGATAGTAATATATTCGTCCATTTAACACTTCTACCTTCTCTTTCTCACTCTTGCTTTAGGATACATATACTAGGCTAGCGCAGCAGTACTCCTTCACTGCAGCGGCAGCAGCGGCCAAATCCATGGCCTCGGTGCACAGCTTCACGCTGCGTCCCTCCTTACGCAATGCCGTGGCCTTATAAATAGCCTCGGGCAGCTTGCCCTCGCTCCAGGCCACTAGCGCGTCCCAGCGGCGCTCGGCCTTGACCAGGCCTGCGCGCTCCAAGGCCAGCACTACTCTATCCACGCCCAGGGCGAAGCCCGTGGCGGGGCAGTCCATGCCAAAGCCCTGCATCATCTTATCGTAGCGGCCACCGCCGGCGATTGGGTAACCAATCTCCGGCATGTATACCTCAAACAGCATCCCGGTGTAGTAATCAAGGGAACGATATAGCCCCAAATCAAAGCTTAAATAAGCAGCAGCTCCGTAGGAGCTTACCAAATCGTAAATGCAATGCAAATCCTCCAGCGCACTCAAGGCTTTGGCGTTAGTGACCACGCCTTGCAGTCGCTCGATGAGTTCCACCCCGCCCTGCAGGAAGAGGAAGTCGGCAAAAAGAGCCTTGATTTCCGGGCGGATGTTCTCCATGCTGTCCGCCATTTGCTGCATCCCCACTGCGTCGTGCCGACGCAGGCAGGTCTTCAGCTGCTTTACCTGCTCCGCCGTAAAGCCCGCCTCCTCAGCCAGCCCGTTGATGAAATCAACGTGGCCCAGGCTAACTGCGAATTGCTGGACGCCAGCGGCCTGTAAGGCCTCGGCTGCCAGCACGATCACCTCTGCGTCAGCGGCGGCGCCGCTGGCGCCTAAAAGCTCCACACCGGCCTGCTCGAACTCACACTGACGGCCCGCTTGAATTTCTTCGTAGCGATACAAATTAGCCAGATAGCACAGGCGCTTGATTTTCTCGCCGCCACTAAGCCTAGTGGCGGTGAGGCGGGCGATGGGCGCCGTCATATCATTGCGCAGCACCAAGAGCTTGTTGCTGCGGTCGAAGAAGCGAAAATCGCCCTTGGAGCCCATCTTTTCAAAGGTCTCCACATATTCAAAATCCGGGGTCTTGACCTCGTCATAGCCCCATTTGTCAAACACATCCACAATGGCGTTTTCCATGCGCCTGCGGCTTTTCATCTCCCCCGGCAGAATATCCTTAGTGCCATAGGGAACCTGATACACTTTATTGGTCATCTTGCTTTTTCTCTCCTTTTAATACTCCCATAACAGAATTATAGCCATCGGCACCATAAACTAAGCAGCGCTTAACGCGGGAAATAGTAGCGGTGCTGGCGCCTGTTTTTTCTACGATGGTCTCATAGATGCAGCCCTCGTCCAGCATTCTAGCTACCTCCAGTCGCTGGGCCATGGCCTTTAGCTCGCTGATGGTGCAGATATCTTCAAAAAATTTATAGCATTGCTCCTGATCCTTCAGGCTCAAGATCACCTTAAATAATTGGTCAGTCAAATGGTCATGTATCTTAGCAGCCATGTTCATCCTCCTAAGCTTTATCTACCTGCTAAAGCAGTTAATTATAAACAACTCGTAGCAATACTTTAATACTTTATCACGTGAAAGTCAAGAGAAATTTACGAAAAATTTTCCTGCTCCACCCCTTTACAAATTCCTACTATTCTGATATAATTTCTCTAATTTAAAAAGTAGATGCTTTCCTTTCTTGGAGAACAGCAAGTTTACACATTTTGCGAATTTTATAGATATTTTTATTGACAATCTCTGCAACTAGATGTAAAATTAACTCTAACTTCACAGAGATTTCATCAAGAGTAGTTGAGGGACTGGCCCGATGAAGCTACGGCAACCACACTTAGGTGAACGGTGCCAATTCCAACGGAGAAATCCGGCAGATGAAGATATTTAGCGCAAGCGCATCCTTCACCGTGCCGGTGAAGGATTTTTTAGTTGTGGCCCTGCTTATTCGGCAGGTGCTTACTCGAGAAAGGATCATTAGCATGATAGAACTAGTTAATGTAGAAAAGACCTACTATAGTAAAGCTGGCGATATCCACGCCTTGCACAAGACTAATCTCAGCATTAAAGCAGGCGAGATTTTCGGTATTATCGGTCTTTCCGGCGCCGGCAAATCCACGTTGGTGCGTTGCATCAACATGCTGGAGCGCCCCACCGGCGGTCAGGTTTTTGTAGATGGTGCTGAGCTCACCACCATGAGCGATGCTCAGCTGCGCAAGGCTCGCCAGAGCATCGGCATGATTTTCCAGCATTTTAATCTGCTCACCAGCCGCACGGTTTATAAAAACATTGCCTTCCCCTTGGAAATCCAAGGCCTGAGCAAGGAGGAAATTGATAAGCGTGTACGTCCCCTGCTGGAGCTGGTACAATTGGAGGATAGAGCTGATTACTATCCCAGCCAATTATCCGGCGGTCAAAAGCAGCGTGTAGGCATTGCCCGCGCCCTGGCCAGCAACCCCAAGGTGCTGCTCTGCGACGAGGCTACCTCCGCTCTGGACCCGCAGACCACCAAATCCATTCTGGAGCTTTTGAAGGATATTAATAAGAAGCTCAACCTGACCATCGTGCTCATTACCCACCAGATGGAGGTTGTCAAGGCTATCTGCGATAGAGTTGCTGTTATCGAAAACGGCGATATTATTGAGGAAGGCCCCATGGTTGAGGTTTTCACCAATCCTCAGCACCCCACCACCAAGGAATTTACTAAGAGTGTTATCAACGCCGAAATTCCTGATATGATTAAGAATATGAAGCTGACCGACACTTACAAGGAAGGCAGCAAGCTCATTGTGCGCATTTCCTTCATTGGCGACAGCGCCAGCGAGCCCATTGTTTCCGGTATGGTTAAACGCTTTGCCGTGGATGTAAGCATCCTTTATGGCAACATTGACCAGCTGAAGGACGTTCCCTTTGGCACATTGATTATCGAGGTCAGTGGTGACAAGGCCGGCATTAAAAATGCCCTGGAATACCTGCACAGCCAAAATCTGAAGACGGAGGTTATCGGCTATGAATCCTGATATGCTTGCACTTTTAAATAAATCCTTTTGGGAAACCTGCTACATGGTCTTTGCTTCCACCGCTCTGTCCACCCTGATTGGTATTCCCCTAGGAGTCATTTTGACTGTTACCCGCAAGGAGCACATCCTGCCCAACCAGCCTGTGAACAGCATTTTGGGCGCCATTGTCAACGCTACCCGCTCCACTCCCTTCATTATTTTGATGGTAGCCATTATCCCCTTAACTCGTATGATTGTGGGCTCCTCCATTGGTACCACCGCAGCCATCGTGCCGCTGACAATTTCTGCAGCTCCCTTCATCGCACGTATTATTGAATCTTCTCTGCTGGAAATCAACCCCGGCATTATTGAAGCAGCACAGGCTATGGGCGCTAGCCCCATGCAGATTATTACTAAGGTGCTGCTACCCGAATCCTTGCATTCCATTGTTTTAGGCGTAACCCTGGCCATCATCAGCTTGATTGGCTACAGCGCTATGGCCGGCACCCTGGGCGGCGGCGGCTTGGGCGACTTGGCCATCCGCTATGGCTACCAACGCTTCCAAATGGACGTTATGCTGGCTACCGTTGTGGTTTTGATCATCATGGTACAGGCTATGCAGTCCCTGGGCGATTATGCTTCCAAGAAGCTCAATAAGAACAAGCTTTAAGAGGAGCGACCCCCGCTTAATTATATTTGTTTGCACAGTCGTAATTGCGCGCTTACGGCTTGCGATATAAATTTGCTTACCCATTTTGCATTACGGGAGGAATTATGATGAGTAAATTAGTTAAAATTTTAATTACCGTTGCCCTGATGGCCCTGATGGTTGTGGCTGCAGGCTGCGGCGGCGACAAAAAGGCCGATAAAAAGGCTGACCCCAAGGCACCCATTAAGATTGGCGTAACCGCTGGTCCCCATGCTGAAATCATGGACAATGTTAAGAAGCTGGCTGACAAGGACGGCTTGAAAATCGAGGTCGTAGAATTCTCCGATTTCGTATCCCCCAACGTAGCTCTGGCTCAAGGCGAGCTTTTTGCTAACAGCATGCAACACGCTCCTTACTTAGCAGCAACCCTGAAAAAGGAGCCCAAATTCCAATTGGTTGAGGTTTTCAAGACTGTAAACTTCCCCATGGCTATTTACTCTGCTAAATACAAGAAAGTGGAGGATATTCCCGCTGGCGCTACCATCGGTATCCCCAACGATCCCTCCAACGGCGCTCGTGCTCTTTTAGTATTGGCTGACAAGGGCTTCATCGAGGTTAAGGATAAGAATTCCGTAACCACCACCGTAGCCGACATTACCAAGAACGACAAAAAGTACAAGATCCAAGAGCTGGACGCTGCTTCCATTCCTAAAGCTATGCCGGATCTGGACATTGCTGTTATCAACGCTAACTATGCTCTGGTTGCTAAGCTGAACCCCTCCAAGGATTCTCTCCTCATTGAGCGCAACGACAACCCCTTCCTGAATATTTTCGTTACTACCAAGGCTAACGAAAAGGATCCTCGCATTGCTCAGCTGAAGAAGATTTATCAATCTGCTGAAAACAAGAAGTTCATCGCTGACCACTTCAAGGGCACTATTACTGCTGGCTTCTAAGAGCCACTTATCTAGTTAGCAAACTAATTAGTCACCCCGTAAATCCAAGTAAATCCATAGACTCGTACAAAATTTAAGCCCACAGCTTCACTCTTAACTGAAGCTGCGGGCTTTTTGTCTACAACAACTATTTTGTCCACTCTTAATATACAATGAGTTTGA
>JBJDXC010000126.1:3820-11325 GCA_051866475.1 Phascolarctobacterium sp. | reverse complement strand
TCCCAGGGGAAGCCAAAGGTATCGTTCAGCTTGAAGGCAGTAGCGCCGTCCAGCTCGGTCTTGCCTGCTTCCTTCAGCTTAGCAATCTCTTCATTCAAGAGCTCGCTGCCCTGCTTTAAGGTGCGCAGGAAGCTGGTCTCTTCCATATCAATAACCTTTTGGATATAATCGCGTTTTTCAGCCAGATTGGTATAAACATGACCGAACATGCCGATGACGATGTCCACAGCCCCGGCCAAGAATTTCTCGCTGATGCCGATCAGACGGCCATGACGTACAGCGCGGCGCAGAATGCGACGCAGCACATAGCCGCGACCCTCGTTAGAGGGCAGGATGCCATCGCCAATCATAAAGGTCATGCTGCGGGCATGGTCGGCAATAACCTTCAAGGATACGTCCGTATCCTTGTCCTTGCCATATTCCACGCCGGCAACCTTGCAGGCATATTCAATAATGGGGAACATTAAGTCGGTTTCAAAGTTGGAGGGCTTGCCCTGGATTACACTTGCCAAACGCTCCAAGCCTGCGCCGGTATCGATGTTCTTGCTCTTCAGCGGCGGATAGGTGCCGTCGGGCATTTGGTTAAATTGGGTAAATACCAAATTCCACAGCTCTAAGAAGCGGTCGCAATCGCAGCCGGGGCCGCAGGTGGGCTTGCCGCAGCCGCGCTCAGGACCAAGGTCAATGTGGATTTCGGAGTCCGGACCGCAGGGACCACTACCGATTTCCCACCAGTTGTCCTCTAAGCGCACAATGCGCTCTTCGGGAACGCCTACCTCTTTCCACAGCTCGAAGGCTTCATCGTCCTCGGTGTGAATGGTAATCCACAGCTTGTCAGCAGGCAGCTCCAGCTCCTTGGTGAGGAACTCCCAGCTCCAAGGAATGATTTCCTTTTTAAAGTAATCGCCAAAGGAGAAATTGCCCAGCATTTCAAAATAAGTATGGTGGCGAGCAGTATGGCCTACATTCTCGATATCACCGGTGCGCACGCATTTTTGGCAGGTGGTGATACGGGGAGAGGGCGGCTTCATTTTGCCGGTGAAAAAGGGCTTAAAGGGAGCCATGCCGGCACCAATAATCAACAGGGTAGGATCATCCTGGGGGATGAGGGAAGCACTGGGAAGCATCAAATGGCCTCGATCCTGGAAAAATTTTAAAAACTTTTCGCGGATTTCATTACCAGTCATGTATTTCATAGTTTTATCGCTCCTTCATTAAACTCGCTGCACCAAAGCTATTAAGCTACTAAACAACTAAGCCACCTAGCCTACAGCCTCGACCAGCGGAAAAAAGATAACACATATCTAAAAAATTATATAATTTTTGCCCCATAAAGTCAATAACTAAATCCCTCCCCCGCTAGCTCCTCCCGTAAATATAAGGTAAAAAAATACCCGAGCCTAAAGTGCAGACTCGGGTCAAAGCAATGAGAGGGGGTTACATTATTTTACTACAGAGGGTAGCCAGGTTGCCAGCTCGGGGAAGAAGCACAGAATCAAAATCTCCAGAGCCATGGCCAGGCCGAAGGGAATAACACCCTTCACGATATCGGTCATGGAGCTATCGGGGCTAATACCCTTCAAAACGAACAGGTTCATACCTACGGGCGGGGTAATCAGCGCCAACTCCAAATTCAGCAGCATCACAACGTTGAACCAAATGGGATCAAAGCCTACACTGCAAATCAACGGGAAAATAATGGGCAGGGCGATAAAAATAATGGAAACGGATTCCAAAATAGTGCCCAAAAAAAGCAGCAGAATGTTAATCGCGATAAAGACGAACCATTTATTATTGGTAATGCCTACAACAGATTCTGTCAGAGCTTGAGGAGCCTCCAAAATGGTCAGCACGAAGCCAAACAGGTTGGCGCCGATCATAATGGCGAAAATCATGCAGGTGGTCTTCACCGTATCCTTTAAGATTTTCGGCATATCCATGGGAGTCAAGGTTTTGTAAACCAGCATGGTGATGATAATGCTGTACACAGTACCGATGGCAGCTGCCTCAGTAGGAGTGAAGATACCGGTGTAGATACCACCGACAACGATTACCGGCAGCAGCAGACCCCAGAAGGACTTTTTCAGCTCGTCCATACGCTCGTCCCAGGTAGCAGGAGCTTCACGCTTCAGATGGCGGGAGCGCATCACTACGATGGAGGTAAAGAGCAAGGTCATGAGTGCACCGGGGAACACGCCGGACATGAACAGCTTGCCCACGGACTCATCTGTAATAGCGCTGTACAAAATCATGGGAATGGAGGGCGGAATCAAAATGCCCAAGGTACCGCCGGCAGCCACGGAGCCCAGCACGGTAGCGCGGTCATAGCCACGGGACAGCATTTCCGGAATAGCGATGGCGCCGATGGTTACTGCGCAGGCTACGGAAGATCCTGTAATGGCTGCGAAAATAGCGCAGGCAATAACAGTAGCAATTCCGAGGCCTCCCGGCAGATGGCGCAGCCATTTATTGGCCAGCTCGAACAGGTTACTGCCCACCTTGCCTTCTAACAAGATTTGGCTCATGAGGATGTACAGGGGCACAGCAGTTAAAACGAAATCATCAATGGATTGGTAGCCGATAATGGGCACCTGACTGAGAGCCTCGCTGGTACCACCCATGAAGGCGAAAATACCGGCCACGCCGCCCATGCCCAAGGAAAAGGCTACGGGCAGGCCAATGAGCAGCAGGAAGAACAAAATAATGGTAAAGGTTGCAATCATTATTCATTTACCTCCTTGCCACTAAAGGTAACATACACCTTTTCTAAAAAGTCGTGTACTAAATACAGGAATAAAATGCCCATACCAATCGGCATGGAGGATTGGGGAATCCACAGGGGTGTTTGCAGCGTAGTAGGAGCACAATTGTTGAGCTCATGGGACAGCATTACCATTTGCGCACCCTTCACCATAAAGATAAAGCTGTAGAAAGCACCTACCAAGGTAGTGATTATTTCCAGCTTATCGCAGGTGGATTTGGAAAGCTTAGTCAACAGCAAATCCACATGGATATGCTTCTTAGCTGCATAGGTAACGCTCATACCCAAAAAACCGGCCACGGTAACGCAATAGGTAGCCAGCTCCATAACCCATTCTGTGGGGGCGTTAAAGACGCTGCGGCACACAACCTCATAGGCAATCATCATACCACAGCAAAATATAAGCAATCCGGCAAAGCAGCCTACCACGTAGGTCACCTTGTCCAAAAAGCTTTTCATAGCATCAAGAAAACTCTTCACAGAAAACCTCTCAATTCTAAAAGGAGCCACCTAGTAAGCGACTCCTTTTTGCAAAACAAATTCATCTAAAGCAACTAGAGTAACTATATGAACGGGAAATATTATTTAGTGCACATTTCGATGAGCTTCTTACCAACCTCACCGTTTTCTTTAATGAACAGATCCCAAACAGGCTTGGTCTTAGCTTGCCATGCCTTCACGTCCTCCGGAGTCATGTAGTACAGCTCGCAGCCATGCTTCTTCATTTCTTCATTAGCCTTCAAATCCTCAGCCTTAGCTTGCTTACGGATATCATCACGTACTTCTTGAGCAGCCTCCAGCAGTGCCTTTTGTTGGTTAGCACTCAGCTTTTGGAAGGATTTTTCGTTCATAGCAACAATGAATTCAGGAGAAGCGTTGTTGGTAACGGTCAAATATTTATGAACCTCATACATTTTGCGGCTAATCATGGCAGGAGTACCGGAGATTTGGCCATCCAGAGTACCGTTCTTGATTGCCATGTAAACTTCACCGGAGCTCATGGTAGTGGAGGAAGCGCCGATAGCCTTAATGGTTTCGGAGGAATATTTGGAATAGCCGCGAATCTTCATGCCTTCGAAATCAGCAGGGGTCTTGCAGAGCTTCTTGTTGTTGGCAAATTGTACAAAGCCATAGTCAGCCCAAATCAAGGGACGAACGCCCTTCTTTTGCAGCTCGTCGCCCAGCATCTTGCCTACGCCGCCGTCGATAGCCTTATCGATTTGCTCATAGGAGGGGAACAGGAAGGGCACGTCAAAAACGTTCATAGCAGGAATAACCTGAGCCCAACGGCCTACAGTGTTCAGGCCCATATCCAGAGCACCGGATACGATAGCGTCGTTCATGTTTTTATCTTTAAAGGTAGCACCAGCAGCGGAAATCTGGATGTCTACAGTGTTATTGGATTTAGCAGCAACCTTATTTTTCAGGCTATCCATATTTTTTACCAGCCAGTGAGAAGCGGGCAATTGAGCAGCCAATTTCAGGGTTACCTTCTTTTCTGCGCCCTTGGGAGCGTCAGCCTTCTTGTCGCCGCCGCAGCCAGCGATGAGAGCCATAGCAGCAATTAAAGCAACAGCAGTAAATTTTTTGGAGATTTTCATACACATAACTTCCTTTCTTCATAGCACCTTTGCTAGTTTAATAAATTGATGATATTTTTTATTTATATTTTTTATCCAGCTCATTATAGGCATCTAGGCCGATGAAGCTGTTAAATTGACTAAAGCTGAGCATTTTATCATGCACTCTATTGGTAGTACCCTCGTCACGCAGGGTGCGCAGCACCTCGCCCAGAGCCTTGGTTACGGTGTAAACCAGGGTGCAGGGCCAAAAGACGATGTCAAAGCCCAGGTTTTCCAAATCCTTGCTGGTCAAATTCGGGGTGCGCCCACCCTCGATCATGTTGGCCAAAAGAATAGTATCGGGAAAGGCCTTGGCAATTTCCTCCAGCTCCCATTCGTTTTGGGGAGCTTCGATAAAGAGCGCCTCAGCGCCACTGTCTAAGTAAAGCTTGCCTCTTTCGATGGCCGCATCCAGCCCATATACAGCGCGGGAGTCGGTGCGCGCGATAAGCAGTGTATCGGGGTTGGTCTTCGCATCAGCCGCCGCCCGCAGCTTCCGCGCGTGCTCGGCTGCTTCGATCACCTGCTTGCCCGCCATGTGGCCGCAGCGCTTGGGCCACACCTGGTCCTCAAACAGCACGCCTGCGGCGCCGGCGTGCTCATACTCCCTCAGCGTGCGCTGCACGCTGAGCGCGTTGCCATAGCCCGTGTCCCCGTCTGCCAAAACGGGTACGTCCACAGCGTTAGTAATAACGCGCAATGCTGCTGCCATCTCGGTCATAGAGAGGTAGCCCACGTCCGGCTCAGCCAAGCGGGACGCCGCGATGGCGTAGCCGCCCATAACCAGGCCGTCGAAGCCGGCCTCTACAGCCACCTTGGCTGATAGTGCATCGTAAACTCCGGGCAGCACCAAAATGTCCGGACGAGCTAGTCGCTCACGCAATATTTTTCCAGGATTAAGCACTAGTTAATTCCTCCTCTAGCATAAGAAAAGCCCCTACCGGCATTGCCGGTAGGGGCGTAGTTACGCGGTACCACCCTACATTATACTCTGAGCTTTAACGCAGCTGACGCTTGCTCCTACATCATCAAAGCCTTGACTTCATTGGTGAACTCAGAGTAAGGGCTCCCAGGTGAGAAAAATGACGTCATTCCGACAGCTTGCACCAACCGCCGCCTCTCTAAAGCCTGTTGTCATTTTATTCCTGTTCACAGCCGATGGATAATGTGTAATTCACTTCGGTGTAAATTATAGATAGTATAACAACACATATTGTATCTGTCAAGCTTTTTGACGTAATTTTTTCTAATTTTTTTAGCATATTTAACACAAGTATCACCATGAAAGGAATTTGTACATTCCATGTGTACTCTGTAATTTTAGATGTCCTTCAGCAAATCATCCATGTATTTACGCAGCTTTTCCATCTTCTTGCGCACCAAATCCACCTTGGCAGCGTCGCGGGTGACGATTTGCTCGATCTTGCTGCGCTGCAGCAGGTAGTCCCTTTCCATGCCCTGCAAATAGGAGCGCAGCTCCAGAGCAGCGGGCTCGGCCTGCACAACCTCGGAGGCGTGTACCTGCCATTCGGTGCCGGTGATTTCCACAGTATCGCCAAAATGAGGCACATAGGTGGCGGTGCCCAGCTTGCGGCCCAGCTCGTCAGCCAGAGCCAAGGACGCATCGATTTCACCGTGGGTGACAAAAAAGGCCTTAGGACTGGCCTGCATGCCCTGGTACCAGGCCATGAGCTGCTCCTTGTCCGCATGGGCGGAGAAGCCCTTCATATTATAAATCTTAGCGCAGACGCTGATGGTCTCACCCATAATTTTGACCTTCTTGGAGCCTTCAATAATCTGGCGACCTAAGGAGCCCTCAGCTTGGAAGCCTGCGAAAACCACGCTGCATTCCTTGCGCCACAGGTTATGCTTCAGATGGTGCAGGATGCGGCCTGCGTCGGCCATGCCGCTGGCGGACAGGATGATTTTCGGGCCCGGTGTATCGTTGATAGCCATGGATTCTTGGGCTGTAGCGGTGAAGCGCAGGTTGTGCATGGACACCAGTCTTCTGCCCTGCATTTCGTAGAGAGCACGTGCTTCTTCGTCATATTCTTCCGGATTGGTCAGGGTAATAGCGGTGGCACGGTTAGCCATGGGACTGTCCACATAAATGGGCACCTCAGGCATCTTGCCTTCTGCAATAAGCTTTTGGAAATAATAAAGCAGCACTTGGGTACGACCTACAGCGAAGGCCGGAATAATAACGTTACCGCCCCGCTCCACAGTGTCGTTAACAATGTTAGCCAGCTCGCCCTCTTTGTCGTAGACTTCGTGGACACGATTGCCGTAGGTGGACTCTGTCACTACAAAATCTGCCGGAGGCAGCTTGGAGGGGTCGTCGATAATGGGCTGGTTGGGTTGGCCAATGTCGCCGGTAAAGATAAGGCGGGTTTGCTTATCGCCCTCGGTGACGGTCATTTCGATGAAGGCGGAGCCTAAAATATGGCCTGCCACACGCAGGATGACCTTCACGCCGGGGATGACGGTGAATTCCTTGCCAAAATCCTTAACTCTAAAGAGCTTCAGGGCTCTATTAGCGTCGTCCACTGTAAAAAGGGGCTCCACGAATTTTTTGCCGGCGCGCATGCCCTTTCTGTTGGCAAATTCCGCATCACTTTCCTGGATGTGGGCGCTATCAGGCAGCAAAATGGAGCACAGCTCTTCGGTGGATTTGGTGCAGTAAATAGGACCGTTGTAGCCTTCCTTTACCAGCTTGGGCAAGAGACCGCTGTGGTCCACATGAGCATGGGTTAAGACTACGGCGTCGATTTCGCCGGGGTGAAAGAGGAATTCTTTTTCGTTAAAGGCCTTCACTAGCTTGGAGCCTTGGAACATGCCGCAGTCCACCAGCATTTTTTTCTCGCCTACTTCAATGAGGTAGCAGGAGCCGGTTACTGTGCGGGCGGCACCTAAAAAGGTAATTTTCATGGATATGCCTCCTTTAATAATCCCTATTTGCTTCATTTTTTACGAATACTTACTTTATTTATTTTATTCTACATTATGGAGAAAAATCCTCCCTTAAATTATAAAACACCCTAGAACAGCAAAAATGCGAGCCGCTCCAGCTCGCATTTTTTGATGAGGTTTGAGATTTGTGTAAGGTGTATGATTTATCCACT
>JBJDXC010000126.1:0-3720 GCA_051866475.1 Phascolarctobacterium sp. | reverse complement strand
GCTCGCATTTTTTGATGAGGTTTGAGATTTGTGTAAGGTGTATGATTTATCCACTTCTAGCCCTAGACGAGGCAGAAGGTGTCAGAGACGAGGAATGGTGACGACGGCGTATGGTCAATACTCCTAGGAGCCATGACGAAGTATATGGCGCCTTATGCCTCGTCTAAATTTGGCATGCTGCGGGGACGGCCCAAGTCCTTCAGCATTTGCATATCGCGGTCAGTGCCACGACCTGCAGTGGTCAGATAACCGCCAATCATGATGCCGCTAGCGCCACCATTCAAGGCCAGGGACTGCAAATCGCGCAGGTTGACCTCGCGACCGCCGGCAGTACGAATTTGGGCCTTGGGCAGAATGAAGCGGAAGGTCGCAAAGGCACGCAGGATTTCCAGCGGTGGCAGGGGCTTATTACTCTCAAAGGGAGTGCCCGGAATCGGAGTCAACAAATTCAGCGGTACGGAGTCAATGCCCAGCTCCTTCAAGGTAAAGGCCATCTCTACGCGCTGCTCGGGAGTTTCGTTCAGGCCGAAGATGCCGCCGCTGCAGACACGCAGGCCGGCTGCTTGGGCATTTTTTATGGTGGAAAATTTATCCTCATAGGTGTGGGAGGTGCAGATATCCGGGAAATGGCTGCCACTGGTTTCCAAATTAGAATGGAAACGAGTTACACCGGCTGCCTTTAAAGCCTTAGCCTGCTCCAGGGTCAAGATGCCCAAGGAAGCACATACTTCAATTTGCAGCTCCTTCTTAATGCGGCTCAGGGCCTTGCAAATATTGTCGAAATCGTCAGCCTTGCTCTGACCACGACCACTGGTAACGATGGAGAAGCGTACAGCGCCAGCTTCTTTAGCCTTCTTAGCTGCTTCGAAGAATTGCTCTTCGCTTAAAAGGCCATATTCCTTAACGCCGGTATGCCAATGGGCGGATTGAGCGCAGAATTTGCAGTTTTCACTGCATTTGCCGCTGCGACCGTTAATAATAGCACAGCAATCCACCTCGTCACCGGCGAATTTTTGGCGAATTTTATCGGCCATGGCACACAGCAGCATGGTGTCTTCGTCGCTCACGTTAATCAAATATTCAGCTTCTTCTCTAGTAATATCTTGACCATCCAGTACCTTGTTGGCCAAAGCAATAATTTTTTCCATTTCCATTTCACATCCCTAAGTATAATAGTTAACCAGTTAACACTGTCTCGGTTAACCGTTAACTATTATACCGCAGAATGCAGTTTGCGTCAACCTTGATTTCCATACGGTTTACTAAGAAAATTTTCGAAAAAGCTTACCTTGAGCATTTAAAAAGCGCTCCGCCAACCGGCAGAGCGCTTGCTTATACCCACCTGGGGCAATATGTTGTATTAGTAGTTGATAACCTTCAGTTCGAAGTAGCCTTGCGGATGGTCGCAAACCGGGCATTTTTCGGGAGCTTGCTCAGCAACAACGATTTTGCCGCAGTTGGTGCAGATCCAAACCTTTTTCTCTTCGCGTTTGAATACGCGGTCGTTTTCGATATTAGCAATCAAAGCGCGATAGCGTTCTTCATGCTCTTTCTCGATTTTGCCAACCTCTTCAAATTGCATTGCCAGACGGTCAAAGCCTTCTTCCTTAGCGGTCTTAGCAAATTCAGCATACATTTCGGTCCATTCATAGTTTTCGCCTGCAGCTGCATCACGCAGGTTTTCCATGGTCTTGGGAACGCTGCCACCATGCAGAGCCTTGAACCACAGCTTAGCATGCTCTTTTTCGTTGCCAGCGGTTTCAGTGAAAATAGCACCGATTTGGTTGTAGCCATCTTTTTTAGCTTGGCTTGCATAATAACCATACTTTACATGTGCTTGGGACTCGCCAGCGAAAGCAGTCATCAAATTTTGTTCAGTTTTGCTACCCTTTAATTCCATAATTATTTCCTCCTTGACCTTTAAGGTTTTAGTTTTTATCCTCACCTAAAACATCTTCGCTTTCAGTATGCAGATGCTCTATTTTTTGACATTCGGGGCATACGCCACTGAAAACGATATCGTGGTGATTCATCTTGTAACCGGTTACAGCTGCAACCTTTTCATCCATGTCGGGGATGTAAGCAAAATCCTCCACATTCACGAACTTGCCACATTCGGTGCATTTAATATGATAATGTCTTGCCAAAATATGGTCAAAACGGTCAGCACCGCTGGGAACGGATACCTTGTTCAAGAGACCGCTCTCCACCAAGCTGTTCAGATTGCGATATACAGTACCCTTGCTAATGTCAGGGTATTCCATAGTAATGCGGTCATACACTTCTTCAGCAGTAGGGTGATTTGCTAAAAAACGTACAGCAGCAATAACAAGTTGTCTTTGAATAGTATTTCTTTTAGCCATTGTCATCATCCTTTATCAAAAATAGTTCTCAATTAGAATTATACATTTTAAATCCAAATTGTCAAGTACTTTTTAGCACAAGCTACACTTAATTCACAACTAAAATGGACAATTTGCAAGCAGTGTTCAGTAAATAACTGAATCATTCTCAATATGCTTTAAAATTATTAGTATCTAACACACAAAGAGGAATTTTATACTATTATTCCCATTACTTAAGCAAGACATTGTAAATTTTTTTGTCAATGCAGGAGATAATATTATTAAATAAATATCTGGACAAATTCTCATTTGTAGCATTTGACATTAGCGCTCAAGGTATATATAATTAAAACTGAAATCTCACATTAGTATAGAAGGTAAGAGCAATGTTGGAAGTAACCTTGGACAAGCTGCCTATAGGGCAGGAAGGAATTATTAAAACTGTAGGAGGCGAGGGCATTTTGCGCCGTCGTCTATTAGATATGGGGCTCACCCCTCGCACTAGGGTCATTGTACGCAAGCGCGCTCCCCTGGGCGATCCCTTGGAAATATATATTCGTCGCTACGAATTAACCCTGCGCGCCTCTGAAGCCAGCAAAATTATGGTTATGGTGGAGGCGGAGCAATTATGAAGCTGCATTTCGCCCTTGTAGGCAATAAAAACTGTGGTAAAAGTACACTTTTTAACTATTTGACCGGCAGCAACCAGCACGTGGGCAATTTTCCCGGGGTTACCGTACAAAAAAAAGAAGGTGCTCTGCGCACCAATGAAGATATCACCGTTATTGACTTGCCTGGCATCTACTCCCTTTCCCCTTACACCTCGGAGGAAATAGTTACCCGTGATTTGCTGCTTTATAACAAGCCCAGCGCCATCATCAACGTTATCGACACCACCAATATCGAGCGTAGCCTGTATTTAACCCTGCAGCTCATTGAGCTCAATATTCCCATGGTGCTGGCCCTGAATATGATGGACGAGCTCACCGTAAGCGGTGGTAGCATCGACATTAAAGCCCTGGAGGAGCAGCTCACCATTCCTGTAATCCCCATTATCGCCAACAGCGGCGAAGGTGTAGCGGAGCTCATAAAGCGTACTGTGGAGGTGGCTCAGGACGCCGCTCTACCCAAGCGACTCGATTTTTGCTCCGGCCCTGTGCACACTGCCATCCATGCCGTGGCCCATTTGATTGAGGAAAAGGTGCGCCGTAAGGGCCTGCCCCTGCGCTTCACCTCTACCAAGCTTTTAGAGGGTGACGAGGATATCATGCAGGAGCTACAGCTTTCCCCCAATGAGCCAGATATTGTGGGACATTTTACCCAGGAGATGGAAAATGCTCTGAATACGGATAGAGAAGCCGCTCTGGCGGATATG
>JBJDXC010000125.1:0-11625 GCA_051866475.1 Phascolarctobacterium sp. | reverse complement strand
ATTATTACGGTGGAGCTAGGGGAGCCTTTGAAGATGGAGCTTCCTCAAAATGCTGCGCCTCAGGAAAAGCTTGTGCTGGAGCTTGTGGATGAGCGTCACACTATGATGCGTGCTTTGATGCATTTTTCGGATTTGGCCAAGGAAACAGAAAGGCTGGACGATACGCATTATCTACTCACTGTTTATTATGATAAAAGCGATGAAACGGAGCTGGTGTATCGGGTGCTGAGCTTTGGGCCGACCATCAAGGTTAAAGAGTCCGAAGGCTTTGTGGAGCTTGTTAAAGAGAGGCTGCAGGAGCAGATGGGGATTAAACAGTTTTAGGATCTGTATTGTAAGGTAAAAGAATCTGCGAAGATTTATAATCGCAAAAAGAAACAGGATTTTAGAAGCTGTGATGGTTTCCAAAATCCTGTTTTTTACTTTATAATGTGCCCTAAGAGAGTAGATTTGAGGAGGGCGAGTTAGTAGAAGTGGTTCAATAAGAGCGCAAGTTGTGCCACGGTGTGTATAAACAGAGCTCTATTCGTGTTATAATAGATGGTAGGATGGTGATGGATGTGAACATGTTCATAGCATGCTGTGGTCTCAATTGTGAAAAATGTGAAGCTAGACTGGCAACGATAAATAACGACGGCAAGTTAAAGAAGAAGGTTGCTGAAGAGTGGTCTAAGCTTAATGGTATAGAAATAAAAGCAGAGATGATTAATTGTGAAGGCTGTCGTGTAAATGGGGTCAAGACGGTTTACTGCGAAGCCTTGTGTCCTATCAGAAAATGCGCAATGGAAAAGCATTTTGCCACCTGCGCAGAATGCAGTGAAATGAATGTTTGCGATGAACTTAGCGCAATAATTTCAAATAATAAGGAAGCTAAGGATAATCTTAAATCTATGTAATTAGGGGGATGACTGTTTGCATGCAGGGAAAGAAGCTTGATAAGGCAGGAAAATATTTGTATGGACTCATTGGTGGCTTTTTAGGAGCATTTTTGGGATTTATTATTATCCAAATAGGAGCCTGCTATTTTTTGGATGGACTTTTAGAGGGTGAAAAGGGCCTCTGGGCAATAATTGGAGCGATTTGCTGCTTTGGGTTGCCGGGTTGCGCCTTAGGATATTATGTGTATAATGGCGACAAGGACAGCGTGCAGGACTTTCATCATTGCTGTTAGGGTGCAGGCGGCTTTGTTGGAGAGCATGATGATTGGTTGGCAAATGGAGGTGCGGACAATGAAGCTTTTGACCAAAATTTTACTAATAGCAACATTGCTGATAACCATGGTCCCTGCCATGTGCTCAGCCGGGTGCTTTTTGTGTTATAATTTTAAATGAAATGTTGAGTTCGGGTATTGTACCAGTTTTTTGGCACCAATACCTAGAAATTTGTATAATATATATTAGGAGAAGTAGGGAATGAGAGATAAAAAGTATTATGAGGGGCTCATCAATCAGCTGACTGTTGCTCATCCGTTCTGGAACAGCACTGATATTGCCTATGAGATTATTTTGCAGGGAATACTATCGGGTTATTGGAAAAGCGGAGAAAAGATTCCCCAGGACCAGTTGTCATCCATGCTTGATATGAGCAGAACTCCCATACGTGATGCTTGTGCAAGGCTTGTGGATGAGGATTACCTGGAAAAGAATGATAAAAACATTTGCCAAGTGAAGCAGATAAAGCTCAAAGACTATATTGATTTCAGTGAATTCCGTCAATGCCTGGAAGCGAAGGCTGCTTATCTTGCTGCACGCAATATTAGTGATGAGCTTTTACTTGAGCTAGAGCTTAATATTGAACGCTTTAAAGAGGCGGAGGCAGCGGGTGATTTACAAAGGGCTATGCAGTTAGATAATGATTTTCATGCTATCATCGCTAGGGCGTCCAAAAATAAATACCTGTATGAGGCAATCAGAGGTTTTGACCGTAGGAAAACTTTTTATCTGCATATCCTCGTTCAACGACCTTCCTTCAAGTTTGTTGTCAATAAGCATACAGCAATCCTAAATGCTATCCGCAATAATGATGAGGTGCTTGCTGAGAAAAATATGATCAGCCATATTGAGTTTTACATCAGAAACATCGGCAACGTGTCTCTCTAAAGATGCGATAAAAAGCTTTCTGTATGCTTTGTTGTGCAGTTTCTGAGATTTCGAGTTTATTTTTACATATCAAAGGTCTATAGTTTACAATACAATAGAGGTTTTGCTAGGTGCTAGGAATATCTTAGCACCTATTTTTTATACCAGTTAGGAAGTGATGGCTTTGGAATATAGAATTGCAAAAAAGCTTCCGGATGCGCAGGAGAACATCATTCTTCAAGTCGTTGGCGCAAGTATGAAGGTGCCCGGTTGTATCTCCTTTGCTATGGGAAGCCCAGCCGTAGAAAGTATTCCGGTGGATATTCTCAAGGAATGCGCCCATGAAGCTTTTGATGAAAATCCTATGGCAGTGCTGCAATATGGACCTATGGCAGGAGATGCTGCTTTGGCTGAGTGGATTAAAAAAAGGGTAATAACAGCTAAGGGTGCTTCTGAAAAAAATAATAAGGTGCTCATTTTAACAGGTTCCGGCAAAGCATTGGGCTTAGTGCCCCGTACCCTTTGTGATGAGGGTGATGAGGTCTATATGGATGCTTTTACGTTTCCGAATGCTTATATTAGTGTACGCAATGTCGGTGGTGTAGCTGTCGGAATTCCCATGGACGAGGACGGAATGCTACCTGATGAGCTAGAAAAAGCTGCAACAGGCGGCAGGGGTAAATATATATATCTGATTCCCAATTTCCAGAACCCTACAGGGCGCACGATGAGCCTTGAAAGGCGCAGGGAGATTTATGAAATAGCTAAGAAGTATAATCTCATAATCTATGAGGATGACCCTTATGGTGATGTACGCTTTACTGGAGAGGACGTTCCTACCTTCAAGAGTATTGACGTTGATAACAGGGTTCTTTATGTTGGGTCCTTTTCTAAAACATTGAGCGCAGGCCTTAGAGTTGGTTATATTTATGGGCCCTCACAACTAATTGAGAAGCTCGGGGCAGTCAGAAGCGGTGACGGGCAGGACCCTCTTTTTAACCAGATTATTATCAGAAAGTGCCTGGAAAAGCTTTCGTTTACCGATCATCTTGATAATGTTCAGAGAATCTATGGCCGTAAGGCAAAGCTTATGGCAGAGATTCTGCAAAAGGAGTGCTCGACTAGGTGCAGGGTTGAAACCCCGAGCGGCGGCATGTTTGCGTGGGTAACTATGCCGGAGGATGTGGACATTGATGAATTTCAAGCTACGGCATTAAAACGCGGTGTTGCTGTAGTGAAAAGCGCAGCCTTTGCCGTTGATGCTGATAAGCCCGGCCATGGAATAAGGCTCAATTTCTCGGCTCCGACTGATGAGAATATTATAAAGGGTAGCAGGCTGTTTGCTAAGCTGACCCGTGATTTTTGTGATAAATAATAAAGGAGATGCTAGCTATGCAAGGTAAAATAGCTTTAGAGGAACATTTTTCTAACGAGGAATTTTTAGGGGATATTAAACAATACTTCATCCGCGAAGGTAAATGGGACAAGGGCTCTTGTAATATTTTGGATATTACTGGCCAGCGCCTTGAGGAAATGGATAAAAATGGTATCGAACTTACTATTCTTTCTCTCTCTTCTCCCGCAGTGCAGGCAGTGCTTGATCCTAAAGAAGCTGTGGAAAAAGCTATTGCCGTTAATGATTACATTGCTGAAGCAATCGCTAATTATAAAAACCGTTTTGCCTCCTTCTGCGCTCTGCCTACCCAGGATCCGGATGCGTCTATCAAGGAACTCCAGAGATGTATGAAGGACCTGGGTATGAAGGGTGCGCTGATTAATGGCTTCTGCCAGATTGGTGATGTGGAAAACTGCGTATACCTTGACCAGCCCCAATATGAGGATTTCTGGGCCGAAGTAGAGAAGCTGGATGCTCCTATTTATCTGCACCCGCGTATGGCAGCTCCTAGTGTAATGAATAAGATGTATGCAGGCAATAACTGGATGGTAAGTGCAGCATGGGGCTTTCATGTTGAGACTGCAACCCACTGCCTGCGCCTTATCGCCAGCGGCCTTTTTGACCGTCATCCGAATCTTAAGATTGTCATCGGTCATATGGGCGAGCTTCTGCCGTTCCAGATTTGGCGCATTACCAACAGGGTTAACGGTGCTCCCCGCGATACCAAATGCGTAAAGCCTTTCTCCTATTATCTCCATAATAATTTCCACATTACCACAAGCGGCAACTGCTCTATGCCGGCTCTGACCTGTGCAATGATGGAAATGGGCTGCGACAGAATCATGTTCTCCACCGATTATCCCTATGAGACCATGAAGCAGGCTGCAGAATGGTTCGACAATATGCCTGTGGCTGAATATGACCGCCTGAAGATGGGTCGCCTTAATGCGATGAAGCTCTTCCATTTGGAAGATGTGTTAAAATAAAAAGTAGTTTCTGTAGTATGGTAGCTTTACCAAATTCTTGTAGATGGGAAGTATTGTAGATATGGAAAAGAATATCAGCAAGGGGCAGGCTGTTGCTGCTCTGATTATAATTATTGCGAGTATTGTCGTAAGTATCAAAATGGGCTTCGGCACCCAGATGTCTCTGCTTGTCGGCACCATGATGTCCGTTGTTATGGCCATGATTTATGGCACTAAATGGGAGGAGATTCAGAAGTACTCCATGCAGAACCTTGCAAATGGTGGTATATGTTTCTTTATCCTGGTGCTTGTAGGCATTTTAGTCGGTGTATGGCTGATTGGCGGAACACTGCCCTCACTCATTTATTATGGGCTTGAAATGATTTCTCCAAGCGCCATCGTGCCCTTGACTTTTGTGCTTTGCGCTCTGACCAGCGTGTTTACCGGAACATCTTTTGGTAGTGTTGCTACCATGGGCTTTGCTATGTATGGCATTGCCGTTAATATGGGCATTCCGGGTGAAGTAATTGCAGGCGCTATAGTCAGTGGTGCTTATTTTGGTGATAAAATGTCACCTATGAGTGATACGACCAATATTGCTCCCAACAATGCCGGCACGGACCTTTATTCTCACATCGGTTCTATGTGCTATACAACCATTCCGGCAACAATAGTTTGCTTGGTTCTTTATGTATTCATTGGTATGGGATACTCCGGTGGCAGTTACGATCCGACAAACGTAGAGCTGATTCGTAATACTCTGGCTAATAATTTTAAAATTTCTCCTATCTGCATGCTACCTTTATTTTTGGTATTGCTGCTTTCTGCTATGAAGATTCCTGCTATGCTTGCCATGGGTTCCACTGCTGTTATAAGCGTGCTGTTTGCAACCTTTACGCAGGGTGTGCCTGTTGCTAAGATTATGGGTGTGGCTCTAAATGGCTTTGTATCTCATACAGGCGTCAAGATGGTGGACGTAATCCTTTCCCGTGGTGGTATCCGTTCTATGACTGGTACCATTGCCATTATCCTCTTTGCTACAGTAATGGGCGGCGCCTTGAAGTCCTCGGGCATTATGGATATGTTCGTTAAGGTATTACTAAAAATAGTGAAGTCTTCTAGGAGCCTTATTGTAGCTACACTTTGCTATAGCTGGGGTATTGTTCTTTTGACTGGCAATCAGATGCTCAGCCTTATTATGCCTGCAAGTACTATGGGTGACCTTTATGATGAGCTGAATGTGGACCGAAAGGTATTATCAAGATCCGTAGAAGATGCTGGTACTTTAGGCTCGGCTTTGGTTCCCTGGGCAGTAGCTTCTGCCTTTGTAACTGGTGTACTTGGCGTTGGTATAGGCTATATACCTTATGCTTTCCTCTGTTATATCGTGCCTGTATTTTCAGTGATTTGCGCTTATACAAATTATGGTGTATGGGACAAAAATGGAAGGCCTTTATGGAAAAAGAAATAATTAACGAAAAGCCTGCGTACCTAAATGAGGTGTGCAGGCTTTTTTGTTTTGCCTATATAATTATTTTCAAAACTCGCGTCGGTCTACCTCTACCATGTCCCTGCTTAGCCACTACATTAACGCAGCCTGCATCCTCAAGCTTGCTGAGAATGCGGTTTATGCTGCGGATATTCATGTGCATCTCCTCAGCCAACTGTTCTGCTGTAACAGGATTGCCGACTTTGTCTAAGGCATTGTTAAGCTTTTGCAAGGTAGCTACGGTAAAACCGCAGTGCTCGGCCATAACCTTGAGAGGAGTTTTCTCTAGTAGTTCTGTGGTAACTGCAGGTGCTACATTTTCAGAGCTATCCTTGGCGATATAGGCTCGCACGTCAATATCCTTGAAGGCATGATTCAAGGCCATTGTTGAATGAGCTTTTGCTTCTAGCATGCTGTTGCCAAGACCAATACCTAAGCAAACGCGGAAGCGCTGCAATTGTTGTCCAAATTGCAGCAGTTTAATATGATCCTGCTGTTTTAAGAAAACATTATTGAGCATATTTTTAGAGGTTACAATAAATAAAGGTACAATATCATCTGAAAAAACTGCTGCCTGCAGCTTGTGGGCTATGGTATATACATATTCCCTGATTTCGTGTTGATAGCGCAGCTTTTCCCAGTCACGCACGGCGGGGTCTTTTTCATTGTCAAAAATATAGTTATAGTGAATAGCTATAACGGCATAATTTCCCTGCTTTTCCGAGACATTTAAATGCTGAAGCTGGAGGTAGTATATTTGCTCCTTAATGATTTCTCTGGCAGGATAAATGCGTAGGCAGGGAATGCCGGCTTTGGTTAGCAGCTCATGGCATACCTGGTGGCTGGTAAGGCAGATGACTTCCTTGTTTTGCTGATAGCGTTTACTATGCGCACTGAAGAGCTTTTCGTTTAAATCCTCGGCATTAGGGTCAATGGTTGCAGTATAGATTTTAGCGTCATTTATACCGACAGTCTGCAGAGCTTCCTGAATAATATCTGGATCATAGGTGTCCAAGCTGATATGCTTTAAATCGCTGTGAAATTTGATACTTGCCTGTAAAAGAGCTTGCATTGCGGAAATACGATTATGTGGTAAAAAGCTCCAGGGAATTTTGGGCTTCTTTAAATGTGCGAGGGTATAGTAGTAATTATAGACACCTGTAAAAAGAATGGCGTCAACCTGCTTTTCTAAAATACGTGTTTTTTGCGGAGTCTCTGTGATAACATCTGTTTCTACAGAGACAATGTCAATGTCGATGGTTTCTTCTTTTATCACTTTTATGAGAATATCGATGATACTCTTAGCACCTATAATTCCTAGCTTCATGGCTGTTACCTCATTTTTAGACATATTATATAATTATAGACATAATTATACGCCTATTAAAGTCCTTTGTCTAGTTGTATTATTAGAGAAGAAATTTAGCATTATTTAGGTGAAGTATATGGAAAACAATAAACTACTTGAATACCTAACCCAGCAGAAGCAGCAGATTAGCTACTTATATGAAAATATAGTCCGCATTGAAACTCCTTCTCGAGATAAACCAGCCCTAGAAAAGCTGGCGGCTCATTTGGATACTTATTTAAATGCCATGGGCTTAAAGGTGCAAAAGCACTGCTTTGATAGTGCAGGACCCACTTTAGTGGCAGAAACCCAGGCTAGGAAGCTGGCACCGATTCTGCTGTGCAGTCACATGGATACTGTGCATCCTGTAGGCGCTTTTGGCGAGGATGCATTTGTGCGGGATGCTGTGAATCCGGATATTGTACGTGGTCCAGGTGTTTATGATACTAAAGGCGGCATAGTTATTGCTATATTTGTTCTGAAGGCTTTGCAGGCCTTAGGTTATAGCAAACGACAGCTGAAGCTGGTTTTAGTGAGTGATGAAGAGGTGGCGCATAGCCTTAGCAACGGGGCTAGTGCGACTATTATTGAGCAGGAAGCCAACGGAGCCTGCTGCTGCTTTAACTGTGACAGTGGCCGCTTGCATGACCAAATCGTACTAGAGCGTAATGGCGGCGGCATCTTTACGGTTAAGGTCTATGGTAAGGCCGCTCACGCAGGTAATGCGCCTTGGGACGGGGCTAATGCCATTCTGGCAGCGGCGGAGAAAATAGCTGCTATAGCTAAATTAAGCGATTATAATGATGCTTATTTTGGCACAGGCGTAATCAAAGGCGGAACCAAGAGCAATATTGTCCCGGACTATTGTGAATTTGTAAATGATATTCGCTTTAAGACTAATGAAGCCTACGATAGAGCTCTGAGCAAGATTCGCAAAATAGTTGAGGACAATCCTAATCCTTTAATTCATGCAGAATTAGAGGCTACGGGTCTCTTTAGAGCCTTAGAAAAGGTAGCTAAGACAGATGCTTTACTGGAGCAGTATGCCAATGCTTGCGAAAAATTAGGCTATAAGCGTCCTACAGGTATATCTGCTGGCGGCTGCAGTGATGCATCTTTTGTTTCACATGTTGGTGTACCTACCTTATGTGGTACAGGTATCCTTGGCGACCATAACCATACCTTGGAGGAATATGCTTATGAAAGCAGCATTGTAGAGCAGGCTGCCAAAATCGTTTTAACTATTATGAATTTGCCTGATGATTTTTAAATAAGGAGCTGAAAAGCATGAGAATTGACCGCGTGGATATTATTAATGTACACAACCCGTTTAATCACCCTTTTACTACTAGTTTTACAAGCTTTGTAAATCGTGATGCACTTTTAGTCAAGGTTTATTCCGAGGGCTTAGTAGGGTGGGGCGAATGCAAAGCCTTTTATGGACCATTTTACAATCCAGAGGATAACGGCACTGTCTTGCATGTGCTGAAGAATATTATCATTCCTGCTATTTTACACGAGGATATTGCAGGACCTGCAGAGTTTATTGACAAGTTTAAGTATATCAAGGGTAACCGCTTGGCCAAGGCTGCTATTGAAAATGCTTTATGGGAGCTGCTTAGCCAAAGAACAGGCAAGTCTATTAAGACTCTGCTGGGAGGCACGCAGGACGAAATTAAGGTGGGCGTATCCTTAGGCAGTGAAAAAACCTTGGATGATTTGTATCGCATGATTGAAAAATACCTTAAGCAAGGCTATCATCGTACTAAGATTAAAATTCATCCCGGAAAGGATATCGATGTTATCAAGGGAATTCGTAAGGAATTTGGTGATATTACCCTGACGGTTGACGCTAACTCTGCCTATAGCTTAAAGGATGTGGAGCTTTTTAAGGCTTTGGACGAATACAAGCTGCAATATATTGAGCAGCCCTTGGGAGAATGTGATTTGGTTGACCATGCAGAGCTGCAAGCTCAGATTTCTACACCGATCTGCTTAGATGAATCCATTGATTCTTATGATGCCTGCGTAGCTGCTATTAAGCTGAAGGCCTGCCGTGTAGTTAATATTAAGTCCAGCCGTGTTGGCGGAATGTATGAAGGCAAGCGTATTCACGATTTGTGCGTTGCCAATAACATTCCTCTCTGGTGCGGTGGTATGACGGAATTAGGCATTGGTCGTGCACAAAACGTATCCTTTGCTTCTTTGCCTGGTTTTACGGAATTGGCCCATGATGTGGCTGCAGCAAATCGTTATTTTAACCAGGATATTACGCTGCCCATGGTTGATATTACTGACAGATGTACCATCATCGTTCCCGATGAAACCAATGGGATTAAGTATGCTGTAGATGAAAGAGCTATTGATGCTATGACGGTAGCGCATTGGATTATGAAATAAGGAGCAGAAAATGGAATTTAAGGAAATAATTAACAGTCCGGGGATGTGGATAGCTTCCTCCATCATGATAATCACAATTATTGTTGAAAGCGCTGTTTTCCTGAAGGCGGGTATCGATGAAGCCAAGCGTATGGGTATTCCTAAAGAAAGATGGATGGCTGGCATACGCTCAGCTGCTATTACAGCCGTAGGACCATCCTTTGCACCGGTTATCATTATGATGGCTCTGTTAGCTGTTATGGGTACTCCCACCACATGGATGCGTATGAACGACATTGGTGCTGCTCGTTCAGAGATGGCTATGATTACCTTGGCGGCCAAGGTTGCCGGCGTCGAGCCTAACACTGCCAGCTGGGGCCTTAAGGGCTTTGCTTACGCTCTGTGGGGAATGGCATTGAACAATGTGGGGTGGATGCTGGCGGCCCTCCTTTTAACCCATCGTATGAGTAAGGTTGTAGCTTCTCTAAATTCTAAGTATGACGCTAATACTGTTAAGCTGTTTATCGCCGGTTCCGGCATTGGCTTGTTCGCATTTTTGTTGGCTCCTGCTTTAGTGCCCTATAAGACTAGTACATGGATTGCAGCTTTTGTAGGAGCAGGCTCCATGGTAGTAATCTCTACCGTATTTAAAAACTATCCTCGTCTGCAAGAGGTTGGTTTGGGCTTATCTATTCTTATTGGCATGTACGTTACTGCCGCAGTTATGGGTTAAGGAGGTAAAAAAATGAGTGCTTTTGAAAAGAAATCCGTCCGCATTGGTGTTACCTTTTTAAGCTGCGGTATAATTGCGAACTTTATTCCTGCATTGTATGTATATTTTGCTTATGGCATCATCCCTCCACTCAGCGATTTACTGAAGATCTGGAGTGTGGCCTTGGCTGGCTTTGGCATAACCTACATTGTACAGCCTACAGCCTTCTACACAATGATGGGTGTAGCAGGCAGCTACATTGGCTGGCTCAGTGGTAACTGTGCCGATATCCGTATTCCGGCAATTACTATGGCTCAAAAGGCCTCCGGCTATGAAACTGCTACTCCTGAGGGCGATGTTATGGCTACCATCGGAGTTGCTGTTTCTACGTTTGTTTCTATTTTTATTATTTCTGTCTTTACTTATCTTGGCGGCGAAGTAATTAACAATCTGCCTCCCTTTATAAAGAGCGGCTTTCGCTATTTGATGCCATCCTTATTTGGAGCTGTTTATATGCAGCTTTGTCTGAAGCATCTTAAGGCGGGTTTTATTACTATTATTTTGGCTGCCGGTGCTGCTTTTATCTTGAAAAGCTTTTTACATGTGCATATCATTTGGTTGAGCCTGGTTTGCATAGCTATAGGCATTGTAGTTACACAAATAGTGGAGAAGAAAGGGAAGTAGCATAGATTATCAACGAAATAGAATTAATATATGAATAGAGCTAGGAGATAGCACACTCCTATATGTAACGAACAAAAAATGTATTTGTGAAAATAATTATAAATATATATTATTACAGAACGCCTGTTTCCTGCCGCGTTTGCGAGCAGGAGTCTAAATCGTACTGATGGACAAACTGGAACAAGAGGATGCTAAGTTGGCTTTAATTAAGCCAGCATCTAAGCTGTGGGTTGCCTAAGGGTAATAAAAGACAGCACCTGTCTACTGACAGGTGCTGTCTTTGTTGAAAACTTTTGGCTAGGTAAAATGGTAGAATGGGCTTGAACAATAATATTGGGTGTAATATAATTTAGTAAATTATGGTGTGACAAACTCTAATAAAGTAGAATTATAAAGACACCTGTTTTTGAGAGAAAATAGAGAGCTAGAAAGGTAAATAGTGAGATAAAATGATAACGGAAAAGTTTTCTATATATGGTATTCCTATGGTGCTGTGGGGAGTGCCTTCTGATAAAATTTATATTTATGTACATGGCAAGCAGGGTTATAAGGAATATGCTGAAGCTTTTGCCAA
>JBJDXC010000124.1:0-11634 GCA_051866475.1 Phascolarctobacterium sp. | reverse complement strand
AAAATCCACCAAGCCTTGCAATGGACGGACTAAGCCAATTTTGCTAATCCGCCTGAAAATCGCAGGTTTGATGGATGCTTCGGCTAAACAGCGCTTAGACTCAAGCTCATCGCCCGCCCATCCCTTTGCGTGAGGTATTGATGGACGCGCTCCCTAATACTATTGCGTTACAGTGCCGGAATCTCACCGGGCTTCCCTGGTTTAGCCATTATTGTATGAAGTTATTTAGGTGTTTCTGCAATATGCTTGAATTATTCTTTCAATTTACAAGCTTATTAGCAGTGATTATTATTACGATAATTTTAGCATTATACAATCATATATGTCAAGCGAATAATTTCTCAACCACAAATTTTTGTGAGCAATGCTGCTTGCTGCTCCATAGCCACTTCGCTAAGACGAGTACTGATGCTTAAATTATGATTGATTTCATCCCGTTCAACACAGATATCAGCCTTGTAAGCCCTACTCAAGAGCTCTTCGGTAAATACATTTGCAGGCACTCCGTCCGCAAGCAAGGTGCCTTCACCCAAAAGCAGAATGCGCGAGCAATATTTAGAAGCAAGATTTAATTCATGTACCACCATGAGTACGGTCTTACCCTTAGCAGCCAAGGCTTTGGCAAAGCGAAAAATCTCCTCCTGGTACACCATATCAAGTCCTGTGGTAGGCTCATCCAAGAAAATGATTGGGGTTTGCTGAGCTAAAACCTTTGCAATCAAAATGCGTTGCTTTTGACCACCGCTCACCTCTGTAACTGGCCTGTCGGCTAAATCTGCGGTGCCCGTGTAAGCCATACAGGCCAAGGCTAGCTTTTCATCCTCGTTGCTCTCTCGTTCCCACCATTTCATGTAGGGATAACGTCCGGCCATGACAATATCCTTGCCTGTGTAGCCAAAGCCCACCTCCACATGCTGCTGCAAATAGGCTATTTTCGTGGCCAATTCTTTATCCGTATATGCCTCTAGGGCCTTACCAAAATAGCTTACATTGCCACTTTGCTTGGGCAGCATACCACGAATGGTCTTGAGCAATGTGCTTTTGCCGGCACCATTACAGCCAATAATGCCCACGATTTCTCCCTTGCCCAGAGCAAAGCTAACATCCTTAAGCACGGAGCGAGTGCCATAGCCGATAGTGAGCTTTTCCACTTTAATAACAGCATCCATACACACAACCTCCCCTGCTTAAAAGACACTCTTCTGCATTTTGCGCAACAGATATAAGAAATAGGGCGAACCCAAAATCGCTGTCATAATACCCACGCGAACCTCTGCCGGTGGCAGCACCACACGTCCTAGACAATCGCAGAAAACCAAAAATAATGCTCCTCCTAAGGCGCTTGCAGGCAATAAAATACGATGATCCGGCCCTAGCAGCATGCGCATCATATGGGGAATAACCAAGCCCACAAAGCCGATGCTACCGCTTACACAAACGCTGGTTGCTGTGGTCATGGCTGCCACACACAATAGTCCCATGCGAAATCTAAGCACGGGCATGCCCACCGCCTTGGCCTCTGTTTCACCAAGCACAAGAATATTAAGGTGACGCGCTAAAAGCAGCATAATTGCTATGCCAAGGATTATGGGACCCGCAGCCAAATACACATGCTCCCAACGGCGGTAATCCAGTCCGCCCACCATCCAAAACAAATATTGCTGGAGCTTTTGTTCATTCATAATAGTAAGCAAGCCGCTAGTTATAGCACCTAAAAGCATTCCTACAGCTACACCTGCTAAAAGCAGTGTCATCACAGGAATCTTTCCGTTGCGCATGGCCAAAAATACAGTAAGGCACACAGCCAAGAGGCTTCCACAGAAGGCAAAGGCAGGCATGGCGTAAAGACTGCTGGCTGTACCACCGATGGCGATGGAAACAACAGCTCCTAAAGCAGCACCTGCGGAAATACCAATCAGCCCTGGCTCGGCCAGCGGATTGCTAAAAATGCCCTGCATTACAGCACCACTTATTCCCAGAGCGCCACCTACTAGCATCCCTACTAGCATGCGAGGCATGCGTATATACCAGATGGCAGCCAGCTGCTCCTTGCTGAGCTCCACATCCTGCAATAAGGGTAGGCCTAACTGCTGTAATAGCACGGCAGCTGCATTTTTAAAGGGTACATCAATTTGTCCCAAGGTTAAAGAAATACAGCCAACCAACAGGAGCAACAAGGCTAGAATTATTAACGTAGGCACTGCATAGCTTTTTTTGAGCATTCTAGGTACTCCTTCCTTGAACAAATACTTATCATCATAAACAATAAAACAAGCTAAAAATCACGCTTATAGACCGCGGAAGCCAAATCATAGGAAGCCTCCACCATGTATTGGGAAAGACATAACAAATGCTTGGCAGGTAATGTATAAATAGCATTATGCTGTACAGCCTTAACTGACGCATAGGAAGCATCATGACGCAGATTATGTGCTAAAGCATCTGGCTCCTGCTCTGTGCTATCCACCCATCCTGAGAGAATAAAGGCATCGGGATTAAGGCGCACTATCTCCTCCTGCGCAATAGTCACAGGCTTAGAAAAATGCAGCTGAGCCAAAGCATTTTGCACCTGGGCATATCGACAAATATCATTAAAGGAGTGCTCCGGACTATAATAAGCACCCTTCTCACTCATAAACAACACGCGTTTTTGCTCCTCTTGGGGAATATTCCCCAGCTTTTCCTTGAGCTTAAGTAAGCGAGCATCCATTTGTTGGAGAATCTGCTGAGCAGCCTGTTTTTCGCCCACCACCTGGCCTAGCTCTTTAATACAAGCACGCACTCCTTCAAGATTATATGGTGTTTTATACACATACACAGGCTGCTGCATATCGCGCAGGCTTTGAATAGTTTCACTGCTCATAAAGTCAGGCAATAAGATCAGGTCAGCCTTCAGAGCCAAAATAGCCTCAGGATTACCTGCTTGAATGCGTTCCTTGACTGCACGAGCCTTCTCTACTGCATTGGAAATCCCTGTATCATCCACATATTTGGTGAGGGCAATAATGCGTTTGTTATCCACTAGGTCCAGCAATATCTCGTCCGTACTAATGGACAAGGATACGATGCGCTCTGGCTTATGAGTAAAGGATACCCTTTGACCAGTGGCATCAGTTACAGTATAAAGAATCTTACCCTGGGGCTGCTCTAGCTTTGGCTTACTACAGCCAAAGCATAACATACAAAGAGCAAGGCAAAAACCAATAATAAACAAGGATTTTTTTAAGTTAATACTTGGAGCCACGGGCTATCACCATACTTTTGCAAAAGATTAATCAAGAGAAAAAGACTGCTGTAAGGCGCCTTGTTTCCTTATAGCAGTCTAGCAAAAATAGCACAGAAAGTCTATCTTTTTAAGTCAAACCTGATACCTTGAGTGACATAGCAAGGAGCCTTTTGCCCAAATTTATCCTTGGCGGGAGTAAAACGCCATTTATAAACTGCAGCCAAAGCTGCTTCATCCAGAGCACCATTGCCCGAAGAACGAACAACCTTAGCTTCTTCAACCTTGCCGTTGGCATTAACTAGCATTTTTACGCCTACAACACCCTCAACACCTGCACTACGTGCGGAGCTGGGATACTTGGGCTGCGCTGCAGAAATAATTCTAGGCGGAGTAACTGGTACGCCACGACCATCGCCAACTCCGTCCCCGCTGCCACTTCCGTCGCCACTGCCGGTGCCATTACCTGTACCACTGCTTGAGTTGCCAGCAGAGCCATTACCGGAGCCAGTGGACTCACTGGTAGTAGGACCTGGCTTGGTATTATTAGTCACAGTTTTTTTCGTGACGACTTTTTTTGTTTCTGGTCTCAGTCTTTTATCGATAATATCATCGATACTTCGCAGAATACTATTTTCCTGCTGCTCCTCCACCTGCTCAGGGGCACCGCCACCACCGCCGCCAACCAAGGCAACTTCAAGGATTTCCGGAGGTCTAGTCACAAAGCGATAGCCAAAAATACCAATCACCAGGGCAGCCAGCACATGTATAGCAACTGCGGTTCCTAAGGCTACACCATAACGCTTTTCTTCTGCCTTCATTTGCCATCACCCACATCAGTTGCTAGGCCAAAGCGTGTTACGCCTGCTCCCTTGAGCTTATCCATCAATTGGATTACAGTGCGATATTCAGCATCGCCCTCGGCACGAATAATCACTGAAAAGGAGGAGTCACGTTTGCTTTCCACAGCGGCATTGGCTACAAGCTGCTCCACATCAATAGCAGTTTCATCTAAAAAGATGCTACCATCCTTTTTGATAGTCACAGTAAAATTACTCTTGCTAACAGTCTGAGAATGCTGAGCCACAGGTAAACGAATGGGAATGGTTTTGATTTCACTCATATACATGGTACTGATGATAAAAAATACCAGCAGTAAAAAAATCATATCAATCATGGGGCTAAGCATCGGCTCTGGTGCCTTTCCACCATCTCTACGCCTCAGCTTAATCATTTTTTGGCTCCTCCACAATTATCATCGCAAATATTTTTGGCTATTGCTTCCAACAAGGTATTGCTCATCTCTTCGATATCCATGGTAATACCCTTCATACGGCGGGTAAAATAAGCATGGAAGAGGATAGCAAAAATAGAAATGCACAGGCCAAAAACCGTAGTAATTAAAGCTTCACCTATGCCTGAGGTTACGGCCATAGGATTGGTGCTTCTTTCGTTGAGGGCGTTGAAGGAGGCAATCATGCCTGTAATGGTACCCAGAAGGCCTAGTACAGGAGTAAGCGCTACCATAACACCCAAATAACCTAAATTCTTTTCAAATTTATCAATGGCACGCTCAGCACGGGCAGCAATAAAGCCTTCTAAGCGTTCGAAATTGCCATGACGAGCCATAACTATGGTCGCTAGCTTAGCAACCTCGCCCTTAGTACTGTCAGCTAATTTCTTAGCATTGGTCCAATCGTCATTCTCGATATAATTGCAAAACTGCTTCGTAAAAGCTTTGCCACTATCTGCATTTTTATAATATAAAAAGCGTTCTACACCGATACTTACTGTAGCAATGGAGCAAAACAGTAAAGGCCACATGACCGGACCACCCTTGACAAAATAATCGATTGCTGCACCAAATACACTCATTTTTAAACCTTCCTTCACTAGAGCTTACTAAAATAATTTGCATGAAATTTGTTGCTAATTTTTAAAGCTAATTGATATTTAGTTCTAATAATAAGCAAGATTATTATACAACGGAAGGAAGAAAGAGTCAAGTAGAGTATTTTTCCTATTCATAAAAGATTTTTATGAAAGCAGCTTGGGCAAAGCTTTGCACTTGTGCATCAAATTCCTTGTACTTTTCTAAAAGCTTTTTGCCCTCTGGTGTCAGTACCGTACCTCCACCATGGGCTCCGCCACTGACACTTTTTAGTAATGGGAAGCCTAAATCAGCCTCTGCTCGCTGCAATATTTTCCAAGCCTTACTGGAGGACATCCCCATCTCCTTATAGGCTGCAGCTAGGGAGCCGTGTTGTTCCACTAAGCTTAAAATCTGGGCAATGCCCTTGCCAAAGGCTATTTCTTCGTTATAAAGGCGCACCTTGATATGGTATTTTTGCGGAGCAACGTAGCTCATGCTACCACCCCTTGCCAAAGCCACAGGCCGGATAGGTGCAAATTTTGCAGTTAAGGCACAGTCCGCCCTCGCCTAAGGAGGCTAATTCCTCTGCAGTAACGCTATCGCAGGCGATAACTCTAGGTAATACTAAATCAAAAATTGTGCGTTTAGAGTACATGACGCAGCCTGGCAGCCCCATGACCGGTACCCTGTTATCGCCATAATAGGCCAGCAGAAACATAGCGCCGGGAAGGACAGGAGCGCCGTAGGAAATAATCTGTGCGCCAGTGTTCTTGATAGCTAAAGGGGTGCGGTCATCAGGGTCCACGCTCATGCCACCTGTGCAGCAGACTAGCTCCGCTCCCATTTCTTCAATGACAGTCTTAATAGCTGCAGTGACTGCATGAGGATTGTCACCTAAAACCTGCTTATATATTACTTCAACACCAAATTCGGCCAGCTTTTCCTCGATAACAGGTGTAAAGGTATCCTTAATACGTCCGGTATATACCTCGCTACCTGTAGCGATTACAGCGGCTTTTTTAAGCTTATAGGGCATAAGCCTTAAAATAGGCTCCTCGCCGCAAAGCTCCTGCACAGTGTACATTTTTTCTTTTTCGATAACCAAGGGAATAATGCGAGTACCAGCAAGCTTATCTCCCTTGCGGACGGGAGTATTGCCATGGCGAGTAGCAATCATCATTTGGCCAAAGCTGTTCACTAGCTGCAGGCGTTTGCTGTCTACCTTAAACAAGCCTTCGCAGGCAGCGCTGAGCTCGATTTTGCCTTCCTTGACCTCGGACTCAATCATGTTTTCGTTTTTGCAGATATCACATAAAATTCTCGCAGCATCATTTTCGTGGAGCATATTTTCATCAGCTTCCCACACATAAAGATGCTCCTTGCCAATGGAAAGCAGCACAGGAATGTCTTCTGGCTGCACAATGTGTCCCTTGCGGAACACTGCATCCTTGGTTACTCCCTTAATTATCTGGGTTAAATCATGACAGAGCACGCTGCCCACAGCATCTTCTGTTTTAATAAGCTTCATAATGTCACCTCAATTATTTGGCCTTAGCAAAGCCATATTTATTAAAGGTCTGCACAGCCTCATCAGTTTGTAAAAAAGCGGCCAATTCCTCAGCAGCAGCAGCTTGAGGAGCCTTTTTCAAAATGCCAATGGGATAAATAATGGGCTTTTTCAAGGAGCCAGCAGGCGCCTCGGCAATAACCTTAACCTTATCCTTAATAAGAGCTGCGTCCGTTGCATAAACGAGGCCTGCATCAGCGCTGCCCTCGCCTACCCAATTAAGCACTTGGGTAACATTGGTGCCCAGGCTAGCCTTAGGCTGTACTCGCTGCCAAATGCCAATACTTGTAAGCGCTTCGCGAGCATATTGACCTGCGGGTACGCTGGCCGGGTCACCAATGGCTGGATGCTTGGCCTTGGCCAAATCCTTAAACTCCTTGATAGCACTATCACCCTTAGCAGGTACAATTAAAACCAGCTTGTTTTCAAGGAGCGGTTTAATGCTAGCGCTATCCATATAGCCTTTTTTTTCCAAGGCTTGCATTTGCTTATTGGCTGCGGAAATAAACAAATCCGCATTCAAGCCATTTTCAATCTGGGATTGGAGCTTGCCGCTGGCATCATATACACCTTGGATTTTAATTTCCGGATGCTTTTTGTTGAACATGGGAATAAGCTGTTGCTCAAAAACCTTTTCCAGGCTGGCAGCTGCTGCCAGCTGCACGGTTTTTTGCTCCTTGGCAGGAGCAGCAGCCTTCTTGCTATCGCCACCACAGCCCAAAGCTACCAGAGCCATAACGCACATTGCTATTACTAAAAATTTTTTCATAATTATCCCTCCTGTTGCTTTTTCGTTTTATATTGATAATAATTTAGGCCAATCACCACAGCCATACAAATAGCTACAATGATGGCGACATAAATACCGGCGCTGTCAAAATCACCAGCTGCCACGGCGGAGTAAACCGCCAGCGGCAGCGTGCGGGTTTTGCCAGCGATATTGCCCGCCAGCATTGCCGTGGCCCCAAACTCGCCCAAGCCCCTGGCAAAGGCCAGGAGGCCGCCGGCGATAATCCCCGGCAATGCGTTGGGCAAGTGCAAGCGCCAAAAAATGCGCCACTCCGTCATGCCCAAGGAGCGGCCGGCTTCCATAATTCCCTTGTCCACCTGTATAAGCGCTCCGCGGGCGGAGCGGTACATGAGGGGAAAGGAAATTACGCCGGCCGCGAGGACCGTAGCCAGCCAGCTGAAGGCGATTTGGATGCCGAAGGCATCGATAAAAAAGCGTCCCACTACGCGGTTATTGCCAAATACTATTAGGAGGAAGAAGCCTGCTACCGTGGGCGGAAGCACCATGGGCAGGGTGAAGATGCCGTCCACAAGAATTTTAGCGCTCTCGCTGTGCAGGCGCTCCACCCACCAAGCCGCCACCACACCCAGGACAAAGACAATGGCGATGGTGGCGGCGGCGGTCTCAAGGCTTATCCACAGGGGAGATAGGTCTAATGCAGCACTCATGTGCGACCACACTCCCCATCAGTACCCTTAGCCAGGCGGATGCCATGCTCCAAAACAGGTAATACGATTTCTAAAGCTTCTATTACAGCTTTTTGACTACCTGGTAAGTTTATTATTAAGGTGCTGTTGCGCAAAACAGCTACTCCTCTGCTTAACATAGCTCTGTTAGTATATTTCATAGAGCCATATCTAATAGCTTCTGCAATACCCGGAACATGTCGTGTTGCTACGGCCAAGGTCGCTTCTGGTGTAACATCTCTAGGGGACATACCTGTACCACCCGTTGTAATAATTAGATCGACCTGTCTGCTATCAGCTAAACGTTTTAATGCATGCTCTATTTTTCTTTGTTCATCAGGCAGTATTGTCGTTTCAATAACATCATAGCCTGCTTCTACTAACATTTCTGCTGCTTTAGGTCCACTAGTATCAACCCTTGCACCAATAGACCCTTTATCAGACAAGGTAATTACTGCTGCACGCAATTTCTCCTTTCCGGTTGGTAATATTATTTCCAATTCCATGCCAGGCTTAAGGACTCCGCCCTGTTCCACAGTGGCGAAAACGCCTTCTCGTGGCATAATACAATCGCCCACACGCTTAAAAATTTGGCAGTGACTGTGGCATTCCTTACCAATTTGGGAAAGCTTGAGGATTACTTCTCCTGCCTGGAGTGATGTTCCTACAGGCAGCTTGCGTAGGTCGATACCACTGACAAGAATGTTTTCACCGAAGGTACCCTCTGTTGCAGGCTCTATGAGCTTTTCAGTGGTTCTCGTTAAACCTGCATCTTGAGCTTGTTCTTGAATTTGCGCATTGCTAGAAGCAATGCGCTCGTTGAAGGCCTCAACTTGCTCCGCACTTAAAAGGCTCACTTGTCTGTGCCAGTGCCCAGCATGAGCATCGCCCTCAAGGCCGTAATCTTTGATTAGCTTAGCTTCAGGCACCGCATGCTTCACTGTGCCTCTGGCTTCGCTTATGCACAAGGCTATAATTTTTCCTCTAATCTCGCTCATACTTCAACACCCTCTTCTTGAGTTAGAGCCTTATCCCACTTGAAATCTCCGTTCTTACCACCACTTTTGCTCACAAGATGCACATCGCTGATAACCATACCCTTATCAATGGCCTTGCACATATCATAAATTGTAAGTAAAGCGATTTGCACACCAGTCAAGGCCTCCATCTCTACCCCTGTTTTGCCATCAGTTTTTACGAGACAGGTTGCTTCGATGTAGTAGGTATTGACCTTTGTACTCAAGTCAACACTGTTTTTTATGCACACGTATGCAAAATCATTGGCAGAAGTGCTTTCATGCAGGGAAAAATTTACTTCACATTTCGTCAGTGGCAATGGATGGCACAAGGGAATGAGCTCGCTGGTACGTTTTGTTGCCATAATCCCTGCCAAGCGTGCCACTCCTAAGACATCGCCCTTAGCAATCTCGTGCCTTTGAATGCGCTTAAAAATCTCTTCGCAAACATATATTTTGCCAGTGGCAACAGCAATGCGTGTAGTCACGGGCTTCTCAGACACGTCAACCATAATAGCATTACCCTCTCTGTCAAAATGAGTTAATTCGCTCATCCTCAACCTCCAATCTCATTCATGCAAAAAGCTGCGGGCCTATCTTCAAAGTGATGTCCCCAAGGCTTATCATAGATTGCTTGTTTTAATACCGCAGTTATTTCTGCATCACCTAGTTCGCTACGCAACAGTTCGCGCAAATCCAAGGTGCTTTGGCTATATAAGCACGGCTTTAGCTGTCCCATGCTCGTAAGGCGAATGCGATTACAGCTGCCGCAGAATTTATGATGCAAGGGCTCGATAAAACCTATTATTTGCTTCTCAGTATTTTTGGTAGCTTCATAGTATGCAGCTGGACCATTACCTAGGCTTTGCTTTACTTGTTCAAGTTTATAGCCTGCCCTTGTTAATATTTCACGTACTTCACTGCCACTGTAAGAAGTAAGCTTATTGTTGCAGGACAGAGGCATGAGCTCAATAAAACGTAAAGGCACTTGCAAGCTATAAGCATACTCCACTAATTCGATTAAATTCGTCTCGTTAAGGCTCCTTAAAGGCACACAGTTCAGCTTGCACTTGATGCCTGTGTGAACAGTTGCTTCGATAGCTCGCAGCACCGCTGTAAGCTTACCTCCGCCAGTAATTTGCCTATAGGCATCACAATCCAATGTGTCTAAACTAATGTTGATACCATCAATACCGCAAGCTTTTAATTGAGGCAAATTTTTCTCTAATAGTGTTCCGTTGGTGGTCAAGGTAACCTGCTCCACACCTTCTAGTACTTTGAGCTTAGCAATAAATTCTAGAGCTCCTTTGCGCACTAAGGGCTCGCCGCCAGTAATTTTTAAGCGTGTGATACCTAACTCAATTGCACATTTAACCGCGCACAAAAGCTCCTCATAGCGTAAAATTTCACTATGCTCCACCAGCTGCGCCACATCAGGCCTACAGTACACACATCGTAAGTTACAGCGGTCTGTCAACGATATTCTCATGTAATTGATGTTTCTATTGTATATGTCTAACATGTACCATCCTCAAATATAGTTTATGAAATTCGTAACAAGCAAGCATCATGCTCGCAAGTGATTTTCTTAACGCAAATTTCGTGGGGTACAATTACGAAGCTTCGGTGTCCAATCTGTTCGAAAAAGGTTTATAGGATTTCGAAACCTTGCTTCTATTGTACCAACCACTTATTTGCTAAAAATCACAGCTCGCCTGCTGCTTACTTATTACTCATTTTAGTTAGTTATCCATGTTAATTGAGTAAATATCATATATTTATGAGAAATAACAATCCTATAAAACAAGTTCGTTATTCTCAATTAAGAGTAACGCTTTCAAAAGAATGCGGAAGCAAATAATCTTTTTCGCTTCCGCATTAAGTTATAATATCATTCTACACTATATAATACTACTCTTCCACGCCCAAGGCAATCTTCTCCGGCGTAATCGGCAAAGTAAAGAAGCGATGGCCCGTTGCTTGGTATACGGCGTCCGCAATGGCCGGTCCAGGCGTGTTAATTACCAGCTCGCCCACTGACTTAGCGCCATAGGGCCCGCTCTCCTCATAGCTGCAAGCAAAATCCACGTGAATATGCCCGATATCCTGACGGCTAGGCACCTTGTATTGCATAAAGGAATTCTCGTAAACGCGGCCGTCCGGACTGTAAGTTACATTTTCCATCAAGGCCATGCCAATGCCCTGCAAAATACCGCCCTCCGTCTGCACCTTAGCCAGATGGGGATTAATCGGCGTACCACAGTCCACAGAAGCATAATAATTCACAACCTCGGTCTCGCCTGTCTCTAGGTCGGTTTCCAGCTCGGCCACACCTGCCATAAAAGGCGGCGGGCTAAGTAAGCTGTCCATTTCCACAGTTTCCTGCAAGGCAATATTGTTAAAGCATTGGGACGCTACCGCAATATCCACAAGGGAAATAGCCTTATCGCTGACAGTGCTGCGCACTTCCTTGCCATTG
>JBJDXC010000123.1:0-11666 GCA_051866475.1 Phascolarctobacterium sp. | reverse complement strand
GGGCTCCTGTCTTTCTTCCATGAATTTAATAGCTTCCTCACGGGGCAGCTCAAAGCGCTCTAATTTCAGCTTTTCCTTGCAGATTTTGCGCATTTCTGCTTCCAGAGCTGCCAAATCATCGGGAGAAAACGGAGCCGGAGTATCAAAATCATAGTAGAAGCCGTTGTCGATGCTGGGGCCGATGGCCAGCTTTACATCGGGATGCAATCTCTTCATAGCCTGAGCCAGCACGTGGGAGCAGGTATGCCAATAGGTTTTGCGGTATTCTTTGTTTTCAAAGGTAAATTGTTTTTCTTCAGACATTGTCTTTGCCTCCTGTTAATGTATCTGAACTGTGTGGGAAATAATCCGGGCAAAAAAATAAACCCCAATCCCACACCAAGGGACGGAGTTCTCCGCGGTTCCACCCTCATTGACGCATGTAGTGACATACGCCCACTCGGTATCGTTAACGCCGATAGTACGGACTGGCATACTTGCATTTTCAAAAAATGCGTTCCGCAGTCAGTTTGAAGGCGGTGCGCTCCACGTATTACCCTGCCGCTCTCAGCCTAGGCGGCATTTTCTGTGGGGATAGCCCGCAAGCAGGTCCTTCGCATTACTATTACATATTGACTTATGCTGTAATTATAGCACACTGAGAGAACTTGTCAAGGTTTCACTGGAAAAAAAGAGAAGTCTGTTGTATAATAAGTAGAGTTTTGTAATACTTTATCGAAAGGGGCTGGAGCATATTGTTAAATAATAATTATTGGTATCATAAGCTAGCTATTGGTTTCATATGTGCGGCCAGCCTGCTCTCGCCGGCCTCCGCCAGCGCCAAAAAGCTGACTTTTTTGTACATTCCCTTGGATAATCGTCCGGTGTGCCTAAGCTATGTGCAGCAGACTATGGAAGCCGTGGATTGTAAAATCATCCTGCCACCGGAAAAATATATTGCTTCCCATGAGCATCGGGGTAATCCGGATAAGCTTGCCGAATGGCTCCGGACCAAGGCGCCCAAGGCCGACGCTACCGTTATCAGCACGGACAGCCTGCTCTATGGCGGCCTTGTGGCCAGCCGCACCCACCATATTTCCCGCCAGCAACTCAACCAAAGGCTGCAGCTTTTGCGCGACTTAAACAAGCTGCTGCCCCTTAAGCTTTACGCCTTTTCTACGATTATGCGCACACCCAAGGCCAGCAAGGGCCATGTGGAGCCCCCTTACTACGATACCTTGGGCCCCGGCCTTTTTGCTTACGGCGAGCTTTTAGACAAGCAGGACCAGGGCAAGCTCACGGCTAAGGACAGAGTAAAGCTAGAGGAGCTAGCGGACTCTCTGCCCCGCCCGGCCCTCAAGGACTGGCTTTCTAGAAGAGAGCTGAACTATAAGATTAATGTGGAGCTAACCCGTTTAGCTCGCAATAATAAATTTCATTATCTAGCCATCGGCAAGGACGACAACGCGCCCCTGTCCACAACCCACATGGAGGCTAGGCGCCTAAGCATGACCACCTTTGAAATGCCTGCCTCACGGCTGCAAATTCTCGACGGCGTGGACCAGCTGGGCCTGCTGCTTTTGGTGCGAGCCTATAACGACGCCCACGGCCAGCGGCCGGCGGTCCACGCCCTCTACAGCCCCGGCGTCGGCCCCGGTACCCTGCCCCAGTTTAGCGATGCACGGCTGCAGGACTCCGTGCCCCAACAAATAACCGCCGCCGGGGCCCATGTCGCTGCCTCGGCTAAAGAGTGCGACTTAATCCTGGCGCTGAACACTCCGCCTGACGGTGTTGTCAAGGACTCTACTGCGGACGATAACCAATACTTCGCCTCAAGCGCCAACAAAAAATTTGTTGGCGAGCTCGAGCAGCTGCTGCGGGCCAACACCCCGGTTTCTCTCGCAGATATCAGCTACTCCAACGGTGGGGACAACGGCTTCATGGATTTGTTGGCCCGCAGCCCGGCGGCCAGCCGCCTAGCTGCTTACAACGGCTGGAACACCGCCGACAACGCGGTGGGCTATGCCATTGCCCAGGGCCTGTTGGCCCCGGCAATGGATGCTGCCCACCGCTCGCGGCTCATGCGCCAGCGCCTCATTGACGACTGGTACTACCAGAGCAACGCTCGCCGCCAGGTGGCGGACGAGCTGGAGAAGCACAACCGGGAGGACATGAAGTACGAGCTACTAGAGGCGCAGGCGCCGGTGCTGGAATATGTAACAAAAAAGTGCCAGCGTATGGCCCAGAAATACCCTTGGACCAAGGGCAGCCATTTTAAGCTCAGCTTCCCCTGGGACCGCCTTTTTGAGGTGGAGGTGCAGCTGAAAAAATGAGGTATGGGTAACAAAACGTTACTCGAAACAGCAGTTTGCGATAAAATTCAATACTATGACTGTATAAATACGACTTCGGTAACAAAACGTTACTCGAAACAAATGTTTGTGATATAAAGGTATGAAAAAGGAGATAGGCCTTGCGCCTATCTCCTACTTTTTTGCTTTATGATTTACTCTACTTAGTCCTGCTTGCCCTTTTGCATGATGCGCTCCAGCTCCTGCATGAAGTTCTTCACATCCGCAAATTGACGATAGACGGAAGCAAAGCGCACATAGGCAATCTGGTCTGTTTCCTCCAGATGCTGCATCACCAGCTCGCCGATGCGGCTGCTTTCCACCTCGCTCTCGCCGTTCATGCGCAGCTCGCGCTCCACACTGTCGGCGATTTCCTGCACCTTTTCATAGGGCACGGGGCGTTTTTCGAAGGCCTTTAACAGCCCGCCAAGAAGCTTCTTGGAGTCAAACAGCTCCCTGCGTCCATCCTTTTTGCTTACCACCAAGGGAGTTTCCTCGTATTTTTCGTAGGTCGTAAAGCGACGCCCGCAATCGGGGCATTCACGACGACGACGAATAGAGGTACCATCCTCCACGGCACGACTATCTATAACACGACTGTCTCGATACGAGCAAAATGGACACTTCATACTGTTTTCCTCCTAAGGATCTCAAGGAATCAATGGATATAAGGGCCTATGGGGTCTATCAAGGCAAGCTCTACAAGGGTCAATTATCTGCGCAGCCAGGGCGGAATCTCGTTGCCGCCGTTAAAGCCATTAATCACGCCGGAGCTGGGTCTCTTTTCCGCTTCGGGACTCTTAATGGTGGTTGCATTCTTCAGAGTGGGGTTCTTCTTTTCAAAGCCGGTAGCAATAACAGTTACGCGGATTTCATCCTCCAGAGCCTCGTCAATTACAGCACCAAAGATAATATTGGCGTTGGGGTCCACAGCCTCGGTAATGATTTGGGAAGCCTCGGTTACGTCGAACAAGGAGAGCTCCTTGCCGCCGGTAATATTGAACAGCACGCCCATAGCGCCGTCCACGGAAGCCTCTAGGAGGGGGCTCTTAATGGCAGCCTCAGCCGCAGCCTTAGCACCACCCTCGCCCTTAGCAGTGCCAATGCCCATGAGAGCGCTGCCTGCGTTGGTCATAATGGTCTTGACATCGGCAAAGTCCGCATTAATGAGGCCGGGCACACCAATCAAGTCGGAAATACCCTGCACGCCTTGACGCAGCACGTCGTCGGCAATGCGGAAGGCATCCAGCATGGAGGTGCGACGATCAATAACCTGCAGCAAGCGGTCATTGGGAATGGTAATCAAGGTATCAACCTTTTCCTTGAGCTTCACAATGCCGTTTTCAGCCTGGTTCATACGACGGCGACCTTCAAACATAAAGGGCTTAGTTACAACGCCCACCGTGAGGGCGCCCACTTCTTTAGCACATTCAGCTACCACATGAGCTGCACCGGTGCCGGTGCCACCGCCCATACCGGCGGTTACGAAAACCATGTCCGCACCCTTCAGGGCCTCCACGATTTGCTCACGGGATTCCTCGCAGGCCTTTTCGCCGATTTCCGGATTAGCGCCGGCGCCCAGGCCCTTGGTCAGCTTTTCGCCGATTTGGATTTTGTTTTCTGCCTTGGATAAGAGCAAGGCTTGGGCATCACAGTTCACAGCAATGAATTCTACGCCGCGCACCCCTGCCGCAATCATTCTGTTGACAGCATTATTACCGCCGCCACCTACGCCAATAACCTTAATATTGGCCAAATTTTCAAAGGTAGTTGCCACATCATCAAACATATTCTACGTCCCCCTTAGATATTGGGTATGATCATTGATAAACATCCAGATTTAGTATTGTTCCACATCCTATGCCATTTTTCCTGCTAGTCGGGAAAAATTATTTTCCCATATACAATCTGCGAATAACGCCAATATTTTGGAAGATACGCATGCCAAAAATCAAAATGGCAACCATGTATAAATCGATGCCGATCATATTGCCTGCATAGCATAAAAAGGCAGCTAAGATACCATTAATAAAGAAGCCGGAGATGAAGACCTCCGTATCATAATTGCTGGCCATGGAAGCGCGGATGCCGCCTAGCACAGCATCCAGTCCCGCCATCACTGCCACCGCCAAAAGGCGAGCGTATTCAGGTGGCACGCTGTAGGGACAATAAATACCGGCAATAACGCCGATGGCAAGGCCAATTAGAGCAGCGTAAATCATTTTTGTCCCTCCTTGGCCGCAACAGTCTTGGCAAATTCAAAATTACGGGGCGCCTTCAGCGCAGGGATTTGCACCTTATCCTGGGACTTAATCTTCACCTGAATGCCCCAAAATTCAAAGGTTTCTACCACGCCACCTCTTAAGCGCAGGGCGCTGGTCAGGGTCTTGGGCGCGCCGATGGCCTTAATCACATAGGGCGGAGCACTGCGCACATTATTGACGGACACCGTGGGTCCGGCGCAGCGCACCTCGCTCATGGCCACAATGCGCTGGTCGTTAAGGGAAATAGCCTCGGCACCGGCAGCCCGCAGCTCGTTGAGCACCCGGAGCAAGTCCTCGTCGTGAATGATGTACAGGTTGGGGTTTTCATTGGCCTTTTTAGGAATAGCACTATCGTCCAGCACGATTTCAATGCCTGCTCCCTCTACGGGAGTGGTCCCTGCCAGGAGCTCTAGGCGCTCCTGACCATGGTCCTTGGCTCTATCCGCACCCTTTTTGCGCAGCTCGTTGATTTCCTGCAGCAGGTGCTTATTTTCTGTTTCCATAGTCTTTAAGCGCTCGGACAAATCCTCCACCCTGTCCATGCGGATGGTCCTTTGCTGTACCGTGACCTTATACTGTACGGAGAGCATAAAGCCTAACACCATGAATACTATGGCAATCAAAATCTTGCCCTGAAGATCCATAGTAAAAATTTTCTTCATTCTTCCACCCTCATTTTTTCTCCTCTTTAGGTATCAGCTTAATGTATGGTTTAGCAAAGGTTAAATCAATATATTCAGCTTGAATATTTTTATTTTTTATCTCGTTAAAGACGGTCATAAAAAGCTCCGCCTTTTCCGGCAGCTTGCTGACGGGGCCCAGCAATATGGGGAAGCTGCTGCGCATGCGCAGCTTGGCCTCCTGGCGATTGTCGATGGCGATTTCGGCAATGCGGTCCCTGGCCTCGCCGCTGAGCTTTTGCAAGAACTGCAGGATGTACATGACGCTAGGGTTGTCCACCTTATCGCCCAAAAAGACGTTGCCGCATTGGGCGCCGGCCAGCACTGGAGCCTTGGCATCGGGGATGCCGGTGGTGACCTTCATGATGAGGCCGTTGTAGTCCAGCTGCAGGTAGCTGCGGTAGGAGTTAGCCACGTACAGGGCGGGCTCACGCTCCTGGACATAGACCTCGTAGTTGGTGGGCCAGTGGTAGTCCACCCGTGGGTTCTGAAAGCGTATATCGTGCTTGAGCGCTTCCAAGAGGCGACTACGGCTCACGTTGAAGAAGTTGAAGGGCGGCGCACTGCCGCCCAGCTCGATGGCTTCTTTTTCGCTGAGAAGGCTGGAGCCGTGGATGGTGATGGTGCCGATGGCTAGTCCTGGCTGGTGGATGTAGTGCCAGCCGGTGTAGAGGCCATATACGGTCAACGCCAACACAGCAAAGCGGCACACAAAGCGAATGCGCCTGCGACGTTTATGCTGGCGCAACCGTTCCTGCATAGTTGCCATTCCACCGCCTCCCTTCTTTGCATCATAAACTGCCTAATCGTACTATATCAAAATATAATAATTGATTAATCGGAGAGCGAATAGAAATTTTAGCTTATGAGTGGTTGGAACAATAGAAGCAAGGTTTCGAAAGCCAAAATTTTTCTGCGAACAGATTGGACACCGCAGCTTCGTGATTGTTCCCCACGAAATAAGCGTTAAGAAATTTCTTTTGAGTGAGACGATTAACAATTATTATATTTTTTCTCACATTATTTTGCACTAAGTAGAATCTTCTCACATAAGTCAGGGAAGGAAATCCCTACAGCAGCGGCGGCTTTGGGCACGAGGCTGGTGGCGGTCATGCCGGGAACGGTGTTGGCCTCCAACACATAGCCTTGGTTGTGCTCGTCCAGCATCACGTCAACGCGAGCTACGCCGCTTAAGCCTAAAACTTTATAAGCTGCTACCGCGAGTCCTTGCACATGCGCCGTTACCTCGTCTCCTAAGGGAGCCGGGCAATGATAGTCCGTTGCGCCCTTGGTATATTTAGAATGGAAATCATAGGCACCGCTGTGAGGCGCAATCCAAATTACCGGCAGGGGCTTAATTTCACCCTTTTCTTGCATCAGGGCCACGGTCAGCTCCTTACCCTTAATGCATTCTTCAACTAAAACATTCTCAGAATAAGAGAAGGCTTCCTTCAAAGCAGGCTCAATGCCCTCGGCTTCCTTAGGAATTACTACGCCGATGCTGGAGCCCTGGGTTGCAGCCTTAATTACTACGGGCAGGCCGAAGGCTTCCAAAATATGGGCCTTCAAGGCAGCCAAATCCCCTGCCTCACGCTTATTGATAATCAAGCAGCGAGGTGTGGAAATACCTGCGGACTGCAAAAAGCGCTTGGTAGCAGACTTATCCATGCTCACAGCGCTGGCCAAAACGCCACAGCCGGTGTAGGGAATGCCTGCTGCCTCTAAAATGCTCTGCAAGCGGCCATCCTCGCCGTATTTGCCATGGACAGCATTGAAAACTACCTTAGCCTTCATGGCGTTCAGGGTAGTAATCAGGCGGTCGGGCACCAGCTCCACCTCCTTGGCATTATAGCCCTTTTCCCTCAGGGCAGCCGCAATAGCGCCGCCGGTCACACGGGAAATTTCGGCCTCGGAGGAGGGTCCTCCCAAAACAACAGCAATGACATCGCTTTTCATAATCATTTTGCATTACGCTCCAATTCTCTTACTAATTCCTCGCCGATTTTGAAAACATCACCGGCGCCGATGGTCATAATCAAATCGCCAGCCTTGGCCTGCTCCTGCAAGTACTCCTCAGCCTTGGACAGACGAGGAATATAGAGCACCTTTTGGCCGGTGGCAGCCTTAATGCCTTCAACCAGCTTAGCACTATTGGTGCCGGCAATGGGGTCCTCGCCGGCGGAATAAACATCTACAATAACCAGCTCGTCGCAGCCCCTAAAGCACTCGCAGAACTCGTCAAAAAGCAGCTTGGTGCGGGTGTAGCGATGGGGCTGGAAAACGCACAGCAGGCGCTCCGGCTTGGTTTGCAACGCAGCCTTAATGGTGACGCCGATTTCCGTGGGATGATGAGCATAGTCATCCACAACCCAGATGCCGTCCACCTTGCCCTTAGTTTCAAAGCGACGCTTAGCACCGCCAAATCTTCTCAGAGAAGCCAAAATCTTCTCGGTCTCAATGCCCATCTCACGGGCTGCCGCAAAGGCACCCATGGAATTGAGCACATTATGACGACCGGGCACAGCTAAATGTACCTCGGTTACATATTTATCATGGTAATAAAGCTCATAGGTGGTGCCGTGCACATCATAGGAAATATTACGAGCAGTATAGTCGGCACCCTCGCCTACCATACCATAGGTTAGCACGGTCTTTTCCGTCTCCTGTGCCAAACGGCGTACCTTAGGATTATCCACGCACAGGATGGCCTTACCGCCCTCGGTAATATTGCCCAAGAATTGCTTAAAGGCCTGATAAATATTTTCCTCCGTGCCGTAATGGTCCAGATGGTCGTCCTCAATATTGGTCACTACCGCCAAATGGGGATAGAATTTCAGGAAGGAGCCGTCGCTTTCATCGGCTTCGGCAATCACGTGGGGACCGTTACCGTTCAAGGCATTACCGCCCAGGCTAGCCACCTCGCCACCGATAACCACGGTGGGATCCACGCCGCTTTCCACAGCAATGCAGGAAATCATGGCGCTGGTCGTGGTTTTGCCATGGGCACCGGCCACAGCCACGCCATAAGCATCATTGAGCAGAGCTGCCAAAACATCACTGCGGTGCAGCACCGGCAGACCCTTTTTTTGCGCTGCCACCAGCTCCGGATTATTAGCGTGAATAGCTGTGGAAATAACCACCCCATCAGCATCGTCCACCTGACAAGCGTCGTGACCCATGAAGACCATGGCGCCCGCCTCCGCCAAATGTGCGGACATGTGACCAGCGTTCAAATCGGAGCCGCTCACGTCGTAACCACGTTGAATCAGCACGTAAGCCAATGCGCTCATACCGGCGCCGCCGATGCCGATAAAATGTATATTATGCAGATTAGCTAACTTGTTCTCAGCCACAGAAGACCCTCCCTATTTTTTAATCAGAGCCAAGGCCTGTTTGGCAATGGACTCTGCTGCCTGCGGCTTACCCAAGCTTTTGGCTGCCGCCTGCATCTTCTCCAATTCCTTCTCGTGTAAAAGCAGGTGCTCAATGGCCTCCAAAATCCGCTCGCCGTTGAGCTCCTTGTCTAAAATAACTCTTGCTGCGCCCTTAGCCTCCACTGCACGGGCGTTGAACTCCTGATGGTTCGCCGTGGCATAGGGATAGGGCACTAAAACTGAGGGCACGCCCTTGGCCATCAGCTCCGCCAGGCCGATGGCTCCGGCCCTAAAGACTGCTAAATCCGCAGCCGCCAGGGCCACGGGCATATTATGCAGATAGGGCTTGATAATGATATTTTCGCCCACCCCACCTCGTTTGGTGATTTCCTGCATATACTTTTCATAATTCACATCGCCGGTAGCATGGAGCACCTGTACCTCCTGCCGTCCGGACAGGGCCAGCTCCGCCTCCAGCATGGCTGTGTTAATGCTGCGAGCACCGCGGCTGCCTCCGGAGACGAGAATGGTTTTCTTCTTGGGGTCCAGGCCCAGCTCCTTATAGGCTGCAGCACGCTCATGCTTTAATATTTCCGTGCGGATGGGGTTGCCGGTATAGACCAGCTCCGCTTTGCCATGGAAATATTTAGCAGCCTCCTTGTAGCCCAAAAAGACCTTTTTTACATAGCGGGATAAAATCTTGTTGGTAACGCCGGGCATGGCGTTCTGCTCCTGAATGCAGCAGGGTATGCCATACATGGCCGCCATGAAGACGATGGGCCCGCAAACGTAGCCGCCGGTGCCGATGACCAGGTCCGGCCTTTCCTTTTTGATAATTTGCCAAGCATCGTACAAGCCGGAAAACAGCTTGCCCACGCTGCGCAGAGTATCAAGGCTCAGGCTGCGCTTGAAGCCCGCTACCTCTATGAATTTCAAGGGATAACCATAGCGGGGAATGATGTCCTTCTCCAGACCCTGCTGGGTGCCCACAAAGCTGATGTCTGCCTTGGGCTCCAGCCTTTGGATTTCGTCGGCAATGGTCAGGGCGGGATAAATATGTCCTCCGGTGCCCCCACCGGAAAGAATGACCTTCACTGTGCTTCCTCCTCCCTTACTCGGGCAAAGCATTTACCAATTGTTTAAAATAGCGTCCGCGCTCAGGGTAGTTTTTAAACATATCATAGGACGAGCAAGCAGGGGAAAGCAGCACCACCTGAGGCGCCTCAGCCATAGCGTAGGCCTTATTGACAGCATCCTCGAAGGAGTCCGCCAGCAGAATATTGCCCACCTTGGCAGCCTTGGCAGCCTCATAAAAGCGCTCCTTGGCCTCGCCCAACAGGATTAAAGCGTCGCATTTTTCCTTAACCAGGGCCATCATGGGCTCCAGCTCCGTCAGCTTGTCGTGACCGCCGGCCAAAAGGATAACGTGTCCCTTAGGGAAAGCCTCCAAAGCCTTAATGGCAGAGTCCGTATTGGTAGCCTTGGAATCGTTATAATAGGGCACGCCTTTAATGGTGCGCACATATTCCAGGCGATGCTCAATGCTGCGGAAATTGCGCAGCACATCCGCCATCTCCTCCACCGGTACATGGGCAAAGAAGCCGCAGGCAATGGCTGCCAGCACATTTTCCTCGTTGTGACCGCCAAACAGATGCAGCTCGTCTATATTACAAACAACCTTTGTTGTATTATTCCATTTTATCACAAAATTACCGTTTTGCATAAAAATTCCTTGCTCCAAAACGGTTTTTCTACTGAAAAAGCAAATTGTACCCTCACTATCCTTGGCCCAAGTCCTAACCTCAGGGTCATCATAGTTGAGGACAGTGATTTGGCCCACGCTTTGCTGGCGGAAAATATTCTTTTTCGCCTCGCCGTAGGCTCTCATAGTGTGATGACGCTCCAAATGGTCCGGCGTCAAATTTAAAACCACAGCGATATCGGGACGGAAGGTGCTTACCTTTTCCAATTGGAAGCTGCTGAGCTCTGCAGCCAGCCAGGCCTCCTCCGTGAGGCCCTCCACTTCTTTAGACAGGGCCAGGCCGATATTACCGCCCACAGCGCTGGGCACGGGCAAACGCTTGAACATCTCGCCCACGATGGTAGTGGTCGTGGTCTTGCCATTGGTGCCGGTGATGGCCGCCATATGACCTTCATAGATGCGATAGGCCAGCTCCACCTCGCTGATGACCTCCACGCCGCTGACAACCTCAGCCAGCAGCACATTCATATTGTCGCAGGGAACGCCCGGGGACAGCACTACCATGCCTGCCTCGGCCAAAGCCCTAGCATAGGCCTCCTCGCCAATAATTAAGTCACCGCCCACAGCCTTGAGGGCCGCCAGCAGCTGCTCCTCAATAGTGCAGGGGTTATCATTATACAAAAATACCCGCTGCCCATGACGGGCCAGCACCTCAGCCGCGCCGCGGCCGCTAATGCCTGCACCATATACAATTATAGCTCTATCCTGCTTATTTTCCACGCCCGTCATGTTCAGCGCCTCCTATAATACTGCTACCAGCCAGAGCCACAGGCCCACAGCGGAAAGCAGCAAGCTTACTAAAGTAAATACGCGGACAACCTTAACCTCATTCCAGCCGCCTAGCTCAAAATGATGATGCAGCGGCGCCATGCGGAAGAAGCGCTTGCCGCCGGTGAGGCGGAAATAGCCCACCTGAATAATTACACTGGTGGCCTCGGCCACATAGATGCCGCCGATAATCACCAAAAGCAGCTCCGTATGGGTCAACAGGGCCAGCGCGGCTACGCCTCCGCCCAGGGCCAAGCTACCGGTGTCGCCCATAAAAACCTGGGCCGGATGACGATTGAAGAGCAAAAAGCCCAGGCAGGCGCCGGTAAGACCCAGCGCAAAGCCTGCCACATCCAGCATGCCCTGCATATAAGCAATGAAGGCAAAGGCCAGCGTTACGGGCACGCTTACGAAGGAAACAAGGCCATCCAAACCATCGGTCAGATTAACAGCGTTGGTTGTACCAACCAAGAGAATAAATGCTAAAG
>JBJDXC010000122.1:0-2511 GCA_051866475.1 Phascolarctobacterium sp. | reverse complement strand
TAGTGCGCTTTTTCCTGGAAATGCTGCGAGGCGACTACGCCGAGCCCTGGCTTTTGGGGCTTAAGTCCGCCCAGGCCACCAGCCTTGGCATCTTCTTAATTCTGCTAGCTTTATTTATGTACTGCGGCTGGCGGGAGAAGCAGCAGGTGCAGCCTGCAGCTAATGCCAAAAATGCTAAAAAGGGTAAAAAGTAAGCATTTTCTTTGTCGAAATACAATAAAAGCCGTAACTAACATGAAATTGTTACGTGAAAATGCCAAAAAGTCGTTGACAAAACCGCTTCTCTTCGCTATAATATTAGCGTTGCTTGAAGAAGCACCATGTGGCCTCATAGCTCAGCTGGATAGAGCGTTTGACTACGAATCAAAAGGTCGCAGGTTCGAGTCCTGCTGAGGTCACCAAATAAAGTATTGAAAGTTCGCACTAACGTGCGGACTTTTTTATTGTCCAAATGCGTATATCGAGCAAAAACACCATAAAGAATGATTAGCTCGTACCAAAAGGTGCGGACTTTTTTATTTTTCCACCAACCCTACATCGAGCAAAAACGCAACCCCCTCCGCCGAAGGCAGAGGGGGTATTTTGTTAGCTATGCTATTGTTATAAAAGTTATTCCACGTCGTCAGGATAGTCTTCTTTAATCTCCTCGTGAATATTTTCCGGCTCATGGATGAGCTGGATTTTCACGCGGGTGATGCGCATTTTGGCAATTTCCTCAATGGTGAACTCGGCCTCAGGGGTCTTCACCTTCTGGCCCACCTTGGGCGGATAGTCGATCTGGGCATAGAGCCAACCGCCGATGGTATCGCAGTTTTCCGTATCCAGCGCCAGCTCGAAGACATCATTGATATCGTCCAAAAGCATCTTGCCGTCCACGGAATAAGTCTTGTTGCCCTTGTCCTCCACCTCGGGACGCTCCTCGTCAAACTCGTCCTGAATTTCGCCTACGATTTCCTCCAGAATATCCTCCACAGTGACCATACCGGCGGTACCGCCGTATTCATCAATAAGCACGGCCAGCTGGCTGCGATGCTTTTGCAGCATTTTCAGCAGCTTGCTGATGGGCAGGGACTCCGGCACCAGCAGCACATCGCGGGCCAGGGCACGCAAATCAGGCTTTTGCCCTGCGTTCAAATCACGCAGCAAATCCTTGATATGCAAAAAGCCGATAATATGGTCCTTATCCTCCTCGCAGATGGGATAGCGGGTCATGCGCTCATCCAAGGCGGTTTGGATATTTTCTTCAACAGGGTCCTCCAGATAGAGGCAAATCATATCGGTACGGGGCACCATAATATCGCTGGCGCGACGGTCGGAAAAGTCGAACACATTATCCAGATAGGTCAGCTCCGTCTTGTCGATATAGCCATGCTTATGGCTTTCCTCCATCAGGATGCGGATTTCATCCTCATTATGGGCCTCCTCCGCCTCGCTGGCAGCCTCCACGCCCATGCGACGCAAAATCCAATTGGCCACGTGGTTTAAGAACCACACTGCAGGATACATGAGCTTGTCGAACATCAAAAGCGGCCAAGCCACGAAGAGCACAATTTGCTCTGTTTTTTGAATGGACAGGGACTTGGGCACCAGCTCGCCCAAAACAATGTGCAGGGCAGTGATGACGCTAAATCCCAGGACAAAGGCAATGGTGTGCTCCAAATTGGCCGGTAAATTGATGAGCTCGAACACAGGATGCAATATCTTGGCTACGGTGGGCTCGCCTATCCAGCCTAGGCCCAGGGAAGCAATGGTGATGCCCAGCTGGGTAACGGATAAGAAGGCATCCAGATGCTCCGTCACCTTTTTGGCATACACGGCTCTGCGATTGCCCTCCTTGAGCAGGGCATCAAGCCGGGAAGGACGCACCTTGACGATGGAAAACTCTGAAGCTACAAAGAAGCCGTTTAAGGCTACAAGAAATAAAACAACTATACAATTGAACAGTATTATAAGATAGTCCAAAGGAATCGCTAGCTCCGTCCTTTGCCAGAGCTAACAGGTTCACCTCCATGCAAATAATTATACAGCCTATATTGTACCATAGATAGCCTAGAAAGCAAAACAATATTTTAACTAAACGACTAAAATTTGCCCAGAATTTACATAAACATAAAGAAAACCGTGCGGGATAATCCCACACGGTTTAATTTATTCATTAAGATGGTGCATTATGGACGATATTATCGTACTGCGTCGGCGCAGCGTTTGCACAACGTCGGATGCTCGGCATCAGTGCCCACCTCGTCGCTGTAAATCCAGCAACGCTCGCACTTATGACCCTCGGCAGACAGTACGGTTACCTTCAAATCCTCGCGACCGGTTGCATCGGTGCCACCGGCAACGCCCTCTACCAGGGTTGCTTGGGAAACGATGAGCAGGGTTGCCAGGTCTTTTTCTACGGACTTCAGGATGTCCAGAGCCTCGCCCTCAGCGTGAAGCTCAACCTTAGCGTCCAGGGAGTGACCAATCTTCTTGGCTTGACGAGCCAGCTCCAGCACCTTGGTGATTTCG
>JBJDXC010000121.1:0-2530 GCA_051866475.1 Phascolarctobacterium sp. | reverse complement strand
TTTTGGACTTTGAAAAGGATTATCCTGAGGCCAAGCTGGTGAAGCTGGAGCAAAATTACCGCAGCACGCAGGTGATTTTGGACGCCGCCAATGCGGTGATTGAAAATAACACCGGTCGTAAGCCGAAAAATTTGTGGACTAATAATGGCATGGGTACGGAGATTATCTACTATCAAGCGGTGGATGAAAGGGATGAGGCGCGCTTTGTTATCGAGCGCATGCAGGAGCTGCAGTTTAAAGAGGGAGCGAAGCTAGGCGACATGGCCGTGCTGTATCGCACCAATACCCAGTCCCGCGTTTTTGAAGAAATGCTTATCAAGAGTGGTATGGCCTATACCATGGTGGGCGGTACGAAGTTCTATGAACGCAAGGAGATTAAGGATATCATCGCTTATCTGCGCTTGATTTATAATCCTCATGATGGCTTGAGCTTGGAGCGCATTATCAATGTACCCCGTCGTGGCATTGGCGATGCTACATTGGCACGCTTACAAAGCTATGCTACGGAGACCAATCAAAGCTTATTTGACGTAATTTCCAACGCTGGCGAGGTACCGGGCTTATCCAGTCGCTTTGTGGGCAAGCTGGATGAGCTGGCGGGTCTGCTCTTTGACTTTATGGGTGAGGCCCCAGACATGAGCGTGAAGGACTTGATTATCAATGTAATGCAGCGCACGGGCTATCAGGAGGAGCTGGAGCTGGGACGTAGCGCTCAGGATCAAAGCCGTTTGGACAATCTGCAGGAGCTTTTGAGCGTGGCTGAGGATTTTGCGGAAAAGGCTGCTCGCAACGGTGATGAGGCTTCCTTGGAAAACTTTCTCAGTGAGGTAGCGCTTGTTTCTGACATCGATGATGCGGAGCTAGGCGAGGAGGCGGTGACATTGATGACGCTGCACAGCGCCAAGGGCTTGGAATTCCCTACGGTGTTCTTGGTAGGCATGGAAGAGGGCATCTTCCCTCATGCGCGCACCCTTTTGGATGAGGAAGAAATCGAGGAGGAGCGCCGCATTTGCTATGTGGGTATTACCAGAGCGGAGCGTCGCTTGTTCTTGAGCAACGCTAAAATGCGCATGATTTATGGACATACCTTGAGCTATCCTCCCTCCCGCTTTTTGCAGGAGGTACCGCGTAATTTAATTCACGAGTATCGTAAGCCCATTCAGCAAAAGGTTGTGCTGCGGGATGTGCCCCGTCAGCAGGATTATCAGCCTAGAACCAGCAATTGGTTCCTGCAAAACAAGAGTAGCTTTGTGCCTAAGGATAGGGATACGAGCAGCGCTAGCTTTAAAGCGGGCGATAGAGTGAACCATAAGAAATGGGGACTTGGCACTATAGTGGCAGTGAAGGATACGGAGGATGGCCAGGAGGTTAAGGTGGCCTTTAATGGGGGCGGCATTCGCAGCTTGCTGACCAAGTATGCAGTGCTGCAGAAGGTGTAAAACCCCTCAGTCAGCTCGTAAACTCGCTGACAGCTCCCCTTGCAAGGGGAGCCAGAGTGGAAGGATGATTGCAATGAACGAACTAGATTTATTTGCGGATGAGCGCCAGCAGCTGCTGGCTGAGGCCAGCGCGCTGCGCCAAGAAATTCGCCATCATGAATATTTATATTATGTTTTAGATGCGCCGGAGATTACCGACAGCGAATACGACCGCCTCATGGTGCGCTTGCGTGAAATCGAAGCGACCTATCCTGAGGATGTGCCGGCCGATTCGCCAACTCAACGAGTTGGCGGTCGGGCGGGCACCCAGTTCGCCGAGGTGCGCCATTTAGAGCCCATGCTGAGCCTCTCTAACGCTTTTAGTGAGGCGGAGCTGCGGGCCTTTGACGAGCGCGTCAAAGGCGGCTTGCCCGCCGGCAGCGCGGTAGAATACGTCATGGAGCCCAAGATTGACGGCCTGGCCTGCAGTCTGATCTATGAGAACGGTCGCTTAGTGCGGGCCGCCACCAGAGGTGACGGCGTGGTGGGCGAGAATGTCACTGCCAACGTGCGCACTATACGCACCATACCGCTGGTGCTAAAAGCCAGGGAGGGCGAGGCCCTACCGGAGCTTTTAGATGTGCGGGGTGAGGTATATATGCCGCGGCATGCGTTCATGGAGCTCAACGAGAGGCGCGCGGAGCGTGGCGAGAGCGAGTTCGCCAATCCCCGCAACGCAGCGGCAGGCAGCCTGCGGCAGCTGGACCCGCAGGTGACAGCGAGCCGCAGCCTGAGCTTTTTCGCCTACTATATCGTGGGCGAGGGTGCACAGCCTCGCCATAGCGAGAATTTGGCAAAGCTGAAGGAGTATGGCTTCAAGGTTAGCGAGAATTATCGGGTGGTGCAAAGCATTGACCAAGCCATCGAGTTTATTAAGGAGTTTGACGAAAAGCGCAGTGCTTTAGCCTACGATACCGATGGCGCGGTTATAAAGGTCAATGCGGTGGAGCAGCAAAACGCTTTGGGTGCCACCGGTAAGGACCCGCGCTGGGCTATTGCCTTTAAATATCCGCCTGAACAGGCGGAAACAACGCTGGAGGATATTGACTGGC
>JBJDXC010000120.1:0-11850 GCA_051866475.1 Phascolarctobacterium sp. | reverse complement strand
GTTTCGGGTACAAGAGGCCGTGAGTTCGAATCTCGCCGCCCCGACCAAATTGCAAATGCTGAAACCCGCATGGTTATGCGGGTTTTTCTGTTTTTACGGTTTTGGCCAAAAGTGCAAAAATAGCCTAAAATACGGGGTTATGCAATATTCATGCAATATTTGACGCAATACACAAGCTAAAACCACTTAAAACTAGCTAATAAAATAAAATTAATTAAAAAATCTCGGAGGCATTAATTGCTTCCGAGATTTTGTGTTTATAGCAGCTTTTCAATGGATTTTTCGTATAGCTGCATTGCCTTTTTGTGGGTATCCTGCAAGGGCAATGCATAAGTTTTAGCCGTGAAGGATACATCGGCGTGGCCAAGAATTTCGCTGATATCAGCTATAGGCACTCCCCTATCACGCATGTTGCTGCCAAAGCTGTGGCGGAAATCATGGTGGCGCATGCCGGCGAGCAGCGGATATTTTTCTACAAGCTCCAGCCATTCAGGGCAGCGCTCCTTGAACTTGCGCCAGCGGCGCTCCACGTGGTCACGACACATGCCACGACCATCATCAGGGAATACAATGAGCAGGCCCATGCTATTCTTCCATGGCGGGTCGCTTTTTTCAGGAATAAAGCCAGGACTAGCTAGGAGCGCCTGACGCTTCCGTAGAGCCTCTTCTTTGGCGAACGCGATAAAACCCTTGTACTCCTCTATTTCGTGGCGTACAAAGGTCAGCAGCGGGATGTCGCGGGCTGATGTGCGCGTCTTGAGCAGGGTAAATTGGAGCCTGCCATTTTCGCGGAGCAGATTATTGGTAACAGCCACATCACTACCATCCAGCACATCCTCACGCACGGCCAGCGTTTCACTGATGCGCATACCACACATGCCACCTAAGAGAAATGGCATGTATAGGTTAAAGTAGTCGTACTTTTTGATTATCCTGAGCATCTGCAGCAGAATTTCGATTGGAACGTGCATGCCCTTGGGTGGCTCCTTGGGTGGCAGCTTCAGGCGGCGGGCCGGACTCTTGCCTAGCAAATCATTATCCACGGCCCACGCAAAGGAGGAGCGGATAAAGGACAGCTCCTCCCTTATGGTTTGGTTGGCAAGGCCCGACTCAGTGAAGAGGAACAGCCTGTAGCGCTCTATGTCAATAGGAGTGACCTTGTTCAGGCGCATTGCTCCCAACGGCTGGGACTTCACGCGCTTGGCGAAGCTGTTTAAGGAGGAGATGCTAGAAGGCCTTAGTATGGCCTTGAGCCCTATTACTGTTTCCAATAGCTCGTTGACAGTCATCTTGGTTGGTTCCGTATAGGCACCGGCCTGCAGCTGGGACAAGGCAGTGGCCTCTGCTTCCCTGGCTTCCTTCTTGGTAGCAAAATATGGGCCGTAGATGTATTTGTGACGGCCATTAGGCAAAATCTCGTCCGTGCATATGGAATAGGAATAGCGCTTGGTGCCTGTTTTCCTTGTGATGATGGACATACAATCAGCCTCCCTTAAATTTGTTCGAGCTTATTGGTATTAATGTGCCAGTCATCGGGAAAACCAAGTTTGTTTAAAATATTGTTTATTGGGATTGTTCTCAGTTTTCTACTTAGAGTGCTAAAACGCTTTCTAAAAGTATTGTGTAGCATAGCATATTCGTTTTTGCTTATAAAGCACTGCAAAATCAAAAAGATTTCATATGCGCTGCGTCTGCTATCATTTGGCAGAATATTATATTTCGTGTGCAAAGGAGCCCAGTATTTAGTGCTCTGGTGGCAGCGGAAACCCAAAAGACGGTTATTATGAGCACATATATTTCTGATATCATTAATGTTCTCAAGAAAGCTATTTAGTATTTCAGGATGAAAAGGTTCAGAAGCGTCAGGAATATTTTGCCCAACAAACTCACAAAAATCCTTAGCTATCTTATTTTGCAAGTCATTGGTAGAGTATTTTAACAAATGGCGCAACTCTCCCAAATTAATATAATTAACCAAAACCCAGATTGGAACACTTTCGTGCTCTCTTATATAATGGGCGATACTACTATGTCTATTATGGATTTCATAAGAGCGAATTGTTTTAGACAGGCTTGATATGGTTTGTATAATTGAAAGCGTATTTTTCTTTTCAAAGGAGTTTATGCTTAAATAGGCATAGGGCTCATCTTTAAACATCTCAGCAAAACGATATGAGAAAATAGCTCGTAGATGTGTCTCTGCCTCGAGAATACCCAAAAGCAGTGTCTGTTTTATATCTCTTTCAAAAATATACAGGCTTGTGATCTCGCCAAAACTTGTGTTGGATGTATATACTTCATTCTCTCTGGGGAAAAATGTAGCATATCCGTTAATTAGATTATAATAGTTTTGACTTAAAAGATATTTTTTTGCACGGTCTTCGTCATCTATAATCAAACCACGCTGCTTAAGGATACATATTTGTTCATCAATTGTTTTAAATTCTTTCATAAAAAAAGACCTCCTCTGTATAACAGAGGAGGTCTTTCCGTACCGGTCCCCGTAGGGATACCGGCGCTCACCGTGCCTCTATTATACGCAAACATATTATTTTTGTCAATATTTTGCTTTAAATAAAGTGTGAAATTTTCACTTGATTATCCTAAAGCCTCTTCTTTTTCCTCTGCCTTACCGCCGAGCTGCATAAGGCGGGTGTCAATGATAGAATCTACCAAGGCCTTGCCGTCAGCATCCAGCTGGCGGTATTTTTTTATGAGCAGTACTTCCCGGTCGCTAAAGTCTATGGCCTTGGCAGTGGTGGCGGTGGTCGCGGGCTGGTCTGGTATTAGTGAAACCTCTAAATCATCCATTGTCTCAAGCAAATAATTCAAGTCCATGTTCATTGCTTGAGCTATATTGTTTAACGCAGTCAAAGAAGGGATAATCTTCTTTTTGGTTTGAGGATTTTGCCCTTTCTCCAACATTGATATATAACCTTTTGATAGAGATGAGAGTTTAGCAAATTGTTCCATTGATAGGCCGTGCTCTATTCTGTAATTTCTTATAAAGTCCTTTAATTCCATGATTGATACCTCCCTTTTGTTTAATATACTACACAAGAAGGATTTAATCAAGGATTTTTGTTTAATTTTCTTGACAAATCTTGTTTAATATGTTAAACTCTAGTCATGGAGGTGAGAACATGGGATTTAGAATTAAAGAGGCTCGCCAAGAAAAAGGATATACCCAAGAGGAATTGGCCAACAAAAGTAAGGTCGCTAGAACCATTATCGCAGGCCTAGAAAGCGGTGCTATCACATCTACGAGCACAAAAACCCTAGTGAAAATCGCTAGAGCTCTTGGGTGCCCTGTTACCCATATTTTTTTTGAGGATGTAGTTTAATATATTAAACATAGACCTCCAAGCGCTTGGAAATTTGGCAGAGGAAACACGGGAAGGGACGGCTCCCGTGGAGCCCATGGTCAGCGGCCAAGCGCCTCAGAGCGAGGAACATTTTGACAGTAAAAAATAAGGCCACCTTGATGGCGGCCTTAAAGGTGAGGTAACGCAATGGAAATAGCAATTATTATTTTGGTAGTATTCGCGTTGTATGCCACATGGCACTGGTGGACTTATTTCTGCCTGTCTCTTTATTTAGCTGATCACTTGAGTGCACATGGGGTAAGTATCCCTGATGAGCAACAAATCAGAGTGTATATTCAGCGCAGAGCCCCTACGCTATTGAGCAAATTTCTCGAGAGCTGAGAAGAGAAAATCAATGTTTTGAAAGGTATTTTGAGAAGCTATGGCAGTAACAGCTCGTATCGATTCAACTCCAATGATTTTCATGATTGTTTTAATGGCTTTGAAGTTTTTACTCTCCCTTATGTTAGCGATAAAATCGTGACCTTTGGGAGTGAGGTCTTTAACAATGATTGAAATGTTGTCAGAGCCGTTGGCCAAGGCAAGCAATTCAGCTTCCACGCAGTGATTTAGGTGGTATACCAGCACTTCGTTGGAATACTTTTTGAGGAGCTTTTGTTGTTGCTCATTAGGCTTAGGCATGAATTCAGTATCTGGATAAAGGAAATCTCCTTGCTGTTCCAATGCATCGATATCAATGTAAACAGCTAAACATGTTGGAGTTGTAGTTTCTTCAACCCAGAGCATAATGTCTCGAACACAATCGATATCAAGTTTCATATTATTAGCCTCCTATCTGTAACCTAATTATAGCACGGAGGCAAGGAGGAAGTAAGATGAAAATAACAATGGAGCTTAGCTACTCTGAAATCGATTTTATGATTGACGCGGTCAAGGATAAGATTACAGCACTGAAAGAAGAGCAAAAAGTGCTTTCAGAATCCAAAAATGATGACGCAGCTCATTGGGCCGATATTAATAAGTCCTGGCTTAAGGATTATGAAGCCCTCCTCCAGCGTCTTCAGGAAGAGCATAAAAAATGGTAGAGCTGGTGGAACGAGGGAGGTGTACAAGGTGGAGGAAAAAGAAAAAGCCCTGCACAAACAGGGCGAGATAAAAATAAATAGGATTGACTTTTTAAAAGCATTAACAATTTCGAGCATGCTTAGTGACGCAATTACTAAACTAAGCAATTTAGGGAAACCAGCCCAAATAACAATCAAGTATGAGCCAAATGAATCTAAAGTTTGCATCGATTTAGAACTTGTGGACGATACATTTCTGGACAATCGGCCCTAAAACATCAATGGAAACATTAGGCTCGAGGCAGACATCGAAATAATTCTCTACATAGTTGTCTCCGTAAGTCCATGAATTATCGATAATGGCCTGCTTCAAACATTCTCTTTCTTGCAAGGTAAGATTACTGGTGTCAATCAAATATCTTGTTAACATATGATTCACCTCCGTTCTGTAACACCATTATAGCACGGAGGGCCAAGGAGGCAGAAAATGTCAGGCATCACATTTACCGATAAGCAAGGGCCTAGCGTGTTCAACCGCTTAGCCAGAGAGCAGATGAAGCGTCGCCTGCTGGCCGATATACTGGCCGATATGCAGGTGTGCGAGCTTGAAGGCTGGGACAAACTGGAATACCTAAAGGAGCTTAGGGAGATGCTGGACAGCTTGGGGAGGAAATAGGAGGCGAGAAGCGTGGAGGAAAAAGAAAAGGCCCTGTGCAAACAGGGCGAGATAAAAATAAATAGGATTGACTTTTTAAAAGCATTAACAATATTGAACATGCTTAGCGATGCAATTACTAAACTAAGCAATTTAGGGAAACCAGCCCAAATAACAATCAAGTATGAGCCAAATGAATCTAAAGTTTGTATCGATTTAGAATTTGTGGATGATACATTTCTGGATAATCGGCCCTAAAACATCAATGGAAACATTAGGTTCGAGGCAGACATCAAAATAATTCTCGACATAGTTATCTCCATAAGTCCATGAATTCTCGACAATGGCCTGCTTCAAACACTCTCTTTCTTGCAATGTAAGATTGCTGGTGTCAATCAAATATCTTGCTAACATATCGTTCACCTCCGTTCTGCAAAACCATTATAGCACGGAGGACAAGGAGGAAGAAAAATGGCAAAGTGTTTAGAGATTAAAAGCATTTTAGAAAAGGTCATCCTCACCGACCTGCTCAATAGAGAGCTGCAGGACTTGGAAGAGGAAAAGGAGTTTTACCAAGGTAAGGCTCCTGAGGATATCACAGCGTGCAATGACAGCCACACCAAGGCCGTTAAGGAGCTGCTGGAGCGCGTAGAAGCATTAGAAATTTAAGGAGGGAGCAACATGGCAAGACCAACTACTAAAACCCAAAGCAAGCCCCAGCCCAGGACCGTCAAGAACGTGCCGCGGCGAGAGCTTTACCCGACCGGAGAGGCGGAAATTTTATTGTGCTGCGGACCCAAGTTCCTAAAGGAAGAAATGGATGCCGGGCGCATCGGCTATGTGATCCGTGGCAGATACCGCCTGGTGCCGGCCTACTGCATTGATGAGTATGTGCGTAGCATCAGCATCAAGGCTACCGCTCAATAGCAAGGAGGCATGTGTGATGAAAAAGTTTTTTAGCAATTCTTTATATGTCGTCTGCTTGGTCACCACCCTTTTGGTAATCGCTCATGAGTGCTATCTGGCCTACGGCCTTACGCCTCACAAGCAAACCGAGGTCATTGGCAGTGGTGGCAGCGTGCACCGTATCGCTGTAAGACACATTGACAAGCAAAAGAAGTACAAAACGGTGGAGGATTTTGAGTGGCACATCCTAGACGAGAATGACCTCTTGAAGGATAACCGCTACCTTTACATCACTCCCGGTACCGTCATTACCTTCACCCTATGGAGGTAGACCATGAAAAAGAAATGCTACCTTTGCGGACAGGAGCTATATGTTTCTGTGCATAACTGTGATGAGCCCTATATCTGCCCCAAGTGCGCCAGCCAGTGGAGACAGGAGCAGCGCAAGGCTCTCAATGCTCGCATGCATAAGCGCGAGCAAAATAAAACGACCCGTTGATGTAGCAAGCATCAACGGGCCAAGAGGTGAACAATGCCGAACGTGTTCACCTCTATTATAAAGCAAATCCTTGCCTCTTGGCAAGATTTATAAGGAGGAATTGAAATGGCAAATTATAACACTAGCTTTAGCTACAACGTAGCCCGTGCCGTTGGTGTCATCAGCGAAGGCAAGGGCTGGAACAAAGAACTGAACCTCATTGAGTGGAACGGTCGCCTACCTGTCTATGACATCCGCTCCTGGACCGATGACCATGAGAAAATGGGCAAAGGCATTTCCCTCACCCGCGAAGAGCTGGAAGTTCTTTATGAGCTGATTGGCAAAGAGCTGCACCGCGATAAGGGTTAAAAGGTGGCTATCATGCGGAAATACAACCATAGATTGGCCGCGGCCAAGGAACAGGCCAAGGCCTTGCAGGATGAGGAGCAGCGGTGCGAGATTTGCGGTCGCAAGAGCAAATATTGCATCTCCAGCGATAACGAAACAGGCCACAGCAAATATTGCGTGTGCCCCAGCTGCTTTATGTGGAGCGACGAACTGCCGGCAGTGCGCGCTCGTGCCGACAAAAGGCCCAAGCCTGCACCCGTCGCAAGCGCTGGAAAAGTTAAAACAAAGCGAGGTAAGTAATAATGGACGATAAGTTGTTAGTTGCTATCAACAAATTGGACACCGAAGCAGAGGCCTCCGGCAATAAGGGACTTAAGGTCGTGGCCGACCTGCTCATCCAATACATTAGCCAATACCCTGATAATGTAGAAAAAATCCTGACCAATGGCAAAACGCTAGCCAAGGCCTTTGAAGAGGTCAAGAAGATGGCCAAACAGGAGGCCAAGGGCGGATGCTGCTACATGGCCCCTGAGCGCGTGATGCAGATGATTGTCGATTATTACGACATTGATGCCAAAATTACGTACAAGATTTTGGCGGAGCCTGCGAGTGTCGCGGAGGGAAGGCTCTCCCCTGCTACCTCTGATATTGCCTCCGATGTTACTGATGAGAAGCTGCAGCCTACTCCTGCGCCTAAGCAAGAAGTATCCGTCAGCATCGATTTGGACGAATTCTTTTAAGGAGCTGGCATCATGGATAAAAAACACGCGGAGGAAATTCTCAAGGGCCTTACTGATAAGGAAAAACGCAGGGACTGGCTGCAGTTCCTGCACTATATCCCCCAAGGCTACGACCAAGACACCGAGGACATTGCCCATGACTTCTGCTTTAAAAATGGCTTTAATGTACTGATGGTAACAGATAAGCAGCGCAGGGATGAGGCAGTGTGTGGCCTGTGGCCACACGGTGGAGCTGCCTAAGGGCGCCAAGCATAAGGATGCATGTAAATGCCCTGTCTGTGGGTGCGCTGGCGAAATCGTTCACTCTTGGCGGAGGCAAGGCATGGAGAGAAGAGGTTATTTCCTGTATTTCCAAAGAGCAGATTATGAACCAACCTTTGTAACATGCAGGGGCATCTACTTTAACATGTATCTTGCCGTGGGCCGAGGCGATCCAGCCCCGTGTTATGCCTTTGAAGACCACAGTTACATGCTGTTTACTCCTGATGGCGTAGACCACAGGAGCGTCCATGATTATATCGGCTACAGCATTAGCTATAACAAACACAAGAGCGCGTTTACTCGCTTCTCAAATTACTGGAATGCCGGAGGCTATTTTCTGAGCAGAGGAAAGCCGGAGATGAATATAGGCATAAGCTATGGCTCCTTGTTTGACTCCATCAAGGACACCTGCCTAGAGCATTGTCAAGCCGATAGCATGATAGGCCTTGATGGCGATATTGTAAAATACCTTGAATTTTACTTAAAGCACCCTCAGACGGAGCTTATCATCAAAAATGGCCTTGGCGGATTGGTGTTCGACAAAATCCAAGGCGAGAAAAGGGTGCCAGTAAACTGGCGAGCAAAGACCATGAGTGAATTCCTGCGCTTGCCTCATCTGGGGCGCAAGGAAAAGCAATACATCAAAGGCCTTGCAGGATATTTGTCAGGAAACTGGCTGTGTGTGATGCAGGATTATGTCACTGGCCACCCTGGGCGTAGCATTACGGATTTACCTAGCAATCCCAACCTTGTCAACGAATTTGAACAGAGGGACGACCTCCTAGAAAGGCTCAGAGACATTAATAGCTACGGTATCTCTACTCCCAAGGCTTTTAAATATCTTGGAGCTTGCACAGAGACAGACAAGGGGTTAAACGTCTCCGATGCCTTGATATACTGGAGCGACTATTTGGACTCAGCATTAAGGCTGGAGCTAGATCTGCGTGATACAGCCATTATGTATCCCAAAAACCTGAGGCGGGCCCACGATAACTTGGTACGTCAATTAAAGCTCAAGTCCAACGAGGAACTGAATAAGAAAATAGCAAAGGCCTTTGAAGAAAGGCAGTACCTTGGCTACCAAAGCGGGAAATATTTCTGTAGACCGGCAAAGGATACGGAAGAACTCATTGCGGAGGGCACAGCTCTACACCATTGCGTTGGCACCTATGCTCAGAAATATGCTGAAGGAAAAACGCACATCGTGTTCGTCAGAGCCGTGGAAGCTCCTGACACGCCCTTGGTAACAATGGAAATCAGCACCGAGAATGAAGTGGTCCAAGTGAGGGCCGATAGAAACAGAGTACCCGGGCCTGAGATATCAGCATTCGTGGAAGAATATAAGGCCAAGGTTTTGGCCAGCTTGAGGAAAGGCAGGAAGGCAGCATGAATGAAATGCAAGCAACCCGTACCCCGGCTATGGTGGCCGCGGAAATCAACCTTATTAAGGACCAGACTCGCAAGCTGGTGCTTACCAACAGCATTCTGATTGGGCAAAAGCTTAAGGAAGCACAGCTCATGGTGGAGCATGGGCAGTGGGGAAAATGGTTGGCGGAGGAGGTAGAATTCTCCGTGAGCACGGCCAACAACCTCATGCGTGTTTATGAGGAGTATGGCGCAGACCAAGGCGTGCTTTTTGGCAGCGCAGCAAAATCCCAAGCGCTTGAAAATTTGAGCTACACGCAGGCCGTTCTGCTCTTGGGAGTGCCTAAGGAAGAGCGCGAGGATTTTATCAAAGAGGCCCGCGTAGAGGAGATTTCCACTCGTGAGCTGCAGGCCAAGGTCAAGGAATACAAGGAGGCCAAGGAAAATGCGGAGCGCAGGACGGCGGATGCGGAGCATGCGCGTGCTGTGGCCGTGAGCGAAGCGAATAAAGCCTTGGCTAATTGTGACCGCATGGCTGCCAAGGTGGCCGAGCATGAGGAAAAGGCCAAGGAGCTCCGGGCAGAGGCGACCATGAGCGCCAACCAGCGTGATGAGGCCGTGAAAAAGGTTAAGAAGCTCAAGGGAGAGGTCAAAACCCTCAAGCAGCAGCTGGTTGACGCTTCCGAGGAAACAAAAAAAGTGGCCGAATTGGAAAACGAAAAGCAAGAGCTCAATAAACGCATTAGCGAGCTGGAGGCAGAGCTGGCCAAGCCCGTGACCATGGAAGCGGCCAAGGAGATTGTAGAAGTGGAAAAGGTGCCCGAGGCAGTGCAACGTGAGTTGGAGGAACTGCGGGCCAAGGTGGCCGAAAACGCGCACCAGCTCCGTGATGAGCAGGCCAAGCTTGCCTATAAGGAAAAATTTAAGCAGGCCATGAGCTACATCAATGCTCTTTTTAATGAGCTTGGCAATGTGGCTAATGAAGATATGCGCTACCGTATGACGGAGGCGTTCAAGGCGGTATTGGAGCAAAGCCTTGGTGTGGCCAAAAGTCGCCTGAGCTCCATGGAGGCTGACAGAGCCTTGGCGGAGGAGAAAAAATGAGCATGTCACGAAAATTACGGCGGGCCAATCAGGGGGGGAGCAAGCTCTCCCCCAAGCGCCTGGCCAATAGCATATTAACCGAAAAGGAATACAACGCAATTGTGGAGGCTATCAAAAGGGATTACCTCCAGCGTCTTGCTGAGTACATGGGAACACAGACCTTGGCCATGGCTAGCAAGATCATCTACGAAAATTATGGCAAGCTGAAGAACAAGGAAACCCGCCTGCAGGTGTTTGGCGACCTTTACAAAGCTGCCATTGAGGACTGGGGCAATGATGCACCCCTTAAAAAGTATCAGGACTATCTGGCCGGCATGGGCGAGCCTGTGCAGTGGCATTGGGAGGGCTTGGAGCAATGATTATAGGAAATAAGCTGAGAATGCTCGCTCTTAGAGACTGCATCGCTGGCATCAATCGTGGCGAGCTTGGCATTTTTAACTTTGCATATATGTGTCTCAACACGTCCCTCATCCCCTATCAGGCCCATTTGGACTGTCTGAAGCGGGATTATATGGCAAGGGTATATGCGGAGGCAGCGGTTAGATTAAAGGCTATCCATGGCATTAAAGAGCCGCGCTTCCATGACAAACGGCGCACCCAGCGCAAGGGCTGGAAGAACGATAGGTGGTGATGGCAGAATGGCACTCAAGGCTTATGAGTGGAGAAATGAATTTGAAGGAACAATGCGTATGGTATATGCTACCAATACCAATGAGGCCCGCATGTTGATTTCGGGTGAAGAGAATATCCGTTACATCGATGTAAAGGTGCGACGCCTTCCTTGGGCTGACCAATATGGTGACGAAGATAATATTCCACCTAAAGTATGTCTTGAAAATGATTGGCCTGTTCAGTGCGTCAAATGCGGAATATGGATGTATGGCATTGATGAGGCGCATCAAGTAAAAGAAGGCTTTTGCTGTGAAGATTGCTACGGAGAGGCGTAGAAAGGAAATGCGGTGAGAACAGGATGATTAGACAAAGCAATGATTGTGAAAACTACACCGTTTATGCAATCGGTGTCAACAATGGCAAATTGACCGTAGACTACGCCATTACGCCTGTGGATAATCCTCCGGAGTGCTGTGTTGTTAGCAGAAGCGATAAGCCTCATTCGGATTTTAGGCAGCTGTGGCGCCAGCTTACTCCTATCGCCAAGCGCTTTTTGGAGTTCCCGCTTAAGAACGAGGATGGAAATGACCTTCATGTTCAGGTCGTCAAGGTTAAATATGTCAATAGTAAAAAGTTTGGCGAAGGCTACCAGTTGACTGTACACCTCTGGAACCTTGTTCACTCGCTGGTGCCTTTGAGAGTTATTACTCATAAATTCTATGCAGAGGGCGTTGATGTTAATCATCATGCCGATGGCACAGGCTTGATGACACAGCAAGTATTGGCCACAGAAAGACAAATCTTTGATAAACTAGCCCGCGAAGCCTTTGCTTATGCTTACTATAACAAGCGCGAGCAGCCTACCTTGGATGAGGCAGCGGATGCGGAGCGCAACGGTGGTTTTGCTGATGAGGTCGGCCATTTTATTAGGGATGAGCTAGGCGCAGAGGTAGAGATTGAAGTACATCACAATGAAAGGATAAAGTAAATG
>JBJDXC010000119.1:0-2539 GCA_051866475.1 Phascolarctobacterium sp. | reverse complement strand
AAGGCCGCGAGCCATTTCGTCGCCCAGCTGCAAAATATTTAAATAAGCCGCACTGGCCAAGGCCAGCACGAGGCCAATAGCCGCATAGGGCAAAATAATATTCACATGGGGCCAGCTGCGGGCCGCCAAGCCTCCCACCATCCACATCAAAGCGCCGTGCACTCTGTCGCTGTAAAAAATCATCAGGCCGCTAATGCCCGCACTCAAAAAGGCGGACACAGCCACACCGGCCAAAATAATGCGCACGGGCTTGATGCCGTTTTTCCACGCTAAAATATAAATGCAAATGGCTGCCAGCATGGCGCCTACGAAGGCCACTGGCGTAATCAAATATTCCAAAGCGGGAAATAAAATCATGATAACGACGCCCGCCAAGCCTGCACCGCTGGAGATACCTATGATGTGGGGGTCAGCCAAGGGATTGCGCATAATAGCCTGCAAAATAGCGCCGGAAAGGGATAAATTGATACCCACCAACGCGCCCACAATAGTGCGTGGCATACGTATATTCCAGATAATCTGGCTCTGTGGGTCCTCACCCGGATGCAGCAGCAGCTGTACAATTTGCTCCATGGTAATCACGCTGGAGCCTTTGGTGAGGCTCAAAAACGCGCCCAAAAGCGCCAAAAACAAAAACAAGATTAAGATCGTCAAACGCCAAGCAGTGCGATTGATGCCAAATCGTTCCACTGCTCCGTCCAAGCCTTTATTTGCCATCTTTAAAAACCTCTGGGTAGACCTGCTTAGCCATGTAGGCCACAGCCTCCGGATAACGCAGGCCGGGGTTAATCAGGAACAAGCGCTCCGGCAGCACGTAAACCTTGCCCTGCTGCACGGCGGCGAGGCTGTTCCAAGCGGGGTTCTTTTTAAAATCCTTGCGCAGGCGGTTTTCGATTTCTTCCGCCTTGCCCATGGAGGTAATGAAAATCAGGTCAGGATTTTGACCTACCAGACTTTCCATGCTATAGGGAGTCTTATCGGACTTGCCCTTTAAGGCAGCCGCAGCCACGTTTTCAAAGCCCAAAATATCGCTGACGCAGCCGGCAATGCTGCGAGAGCCTTCTACAGTGACGCTGCTAGCCGTAGCGTGCATAATCACGATACGCTTTTTCTCTTTGGGCAGCTTGGCCTTGATGGTGCTAATCTCCTTATCCAAAAGCTCGTTTTCTGCCTTCGCCTTGTCATGATTGCCATAAATATCGCCTAAAACCTTCACTGTTTGCTTAACCTCGTCATAGGTTTTGGCATCAAATTCAATGACGTTAATCTTGTTGGACTCTAAAAGCGGCACAAACTTTTCGTGCTGATTGCGGCCTGCCAACACCAAATCCGGGCGCAGAGCTACCAGGCTTTCCATATTAATATTAAAGACAAAGCCAATTTCCGGCACATTTTTCATGGACTCAGGAATGGTGCCCACCTTGGAGGAGGCGCGGCCCACAATTTTACCGCCCACAGCCTCGATCATGCCTAAATAGGACGGACTCAGGCTCACTACGCGCTCCGGCTTTTTGGCCAGCACTACCTGGCGTCCTGCCACATCCTTTAGGGATAAATAAGCCTTGCTACTATCCACAGCCTGCTTTTGCTGGCCACCGCCGCAGCCCGCCAAGGCTAACGCCGCTACACATAAGCAAGCACCGGCAATCCTTTTCCACTGCATATATCATCACCTACTCGTTACAATTTTATGCCTATATTATTTCTCCAGAAAGCAAACCTGCTTATACTTAGAAAGTGCCTAAAACAGGGCATTTATGAGCTCAGGAGCCATTCTTATTAACACTCCTATCATGATAACACAATTACTGATACCAGTCAATAAAACTAGCTTCTTCTTGCCCCTTGGAGCCTCCTTTGCTATAATATAGTGAATGATAAACCTACAAAAAACGAGGGCGATTGACCCTCTTTTACAATAGCAAAGGAGTTGTTTCCCATGGAAATGAAGGATATGATTGAGCGCATTAACGAACTGGCGCATAAAAAGAAAAAGGAAGGCCTGACCGACGCGGAATTAGCCGAGCAAAAGGAGCTGTACAAGCGTTATTTAGCCAATATTCGTGGCCAATTGAAGGCCCAGCTGGATAATATTGAAGTGGTGGATAAGGCGCCCATCCAGCTGCATTAAGGCGTTGAGGCTATGGAAGCTAGCAAAGCTTTAAGCAATAACGCAGCTCAAGCCAAAGCGTGGCACCCTCTCCTACCCCAAGTCCTGAGCCCCGCCATGATTGCCTATGAGGATGATTTTATGCTCATCATCGATAAGCCCGCCGGCATACTGGTGCACCCCACCGTGAGCCAATGGAACGGCACTCTTTATGATTTGGTGAAGGCTTACTACGCGGAGCGCGGCATCACTGCTGATATTCATCCGGTTTCAAGGCTAGATAGGAATACGTCCGGCCTAGTGATTTTCGCCAAGGAGCCCATCATCCAATTTTGGCTGAGTCAGCAGGAGGTTGTGAAGGAGTATTTAGCTATTGCCCAAGGTCATCTCACGCAGCAGCATAGTCTCATTGATGCACCTATTGCCCGC
>JBJDXC010000118.1:0-2554 GCA_051866475.1 Phascolarctobacterium sp. | reverse complement strand
AATGTTATGCAATATATCGCTTATGCACAGCGGGGCGAATACGAAAAGGCTGCTCATGCTTCCTTTGACTGCGTAGGCTGCAATATCTGCGCCTCACGTTGTCCGGCGCAAATTAGCCACAGCGCTGTAGGCCTTCTGTGTCGCCGCCTCACCGGCAAATACATCGCTCCTAAATGCGAGCATTTGGCAAAGCGTGTGGCCGAAATCGAAAACGGCGATTATGTAACCTTGCTGGAAAAGCTAAAGAAAATGCCTCTTGACGAAATCAAGGAGCTGTATAATAAACGCGAGATTGAGAAATAGGAGGCAGACCATGAGCGCATTTACTGAAGATATGTTGAAATCCATGGCCAAGGTTGAGGCCACTCGCGCCCAGCGCATGCATGCCACCATTGAACGCTTTAGTGCGGACGAAAAGGACGCACTGCTGAAGGAATATCATCCTGACTACAGCGCTAAGGGCTTTAAGGTCTTAGAGGTTGGCCCTAATAAGGGCCAAAAGGTGCCCACAGAGCTGGCGGCCTTGTTGGAGGGCAAGAGCCGCTTGGAGGGAGTGGAGCTTGATTTAGAGCGCATCGATTATGATGTGGATGTGCTGGTTATTGGCGGCGGCGGCGCCGGCGCCAGCGCCGCGCTGGAAGCGCAAAGAGGCGGCGCCAGCGTGCTTGTGGTAACCAAGCTACGCATGGGCGACGCCAATACTATGATGGCCGAGGGTGGCATTCAGGCCGCCGACAAGGCTAACGATTCTCCTGCAACCCACTATTTGGACGCCTTTGGCGGCGGCCATTACAAGAATATCCCCGAGCTTTTAGAAGAGCTGGTAACCAAGGGACCCTTGGCCATCGATTGGCTCAGTAAGCTGGGCGTAATGTTCGATAAAGAGGCGGACGGCACCATGGTTACTACCCACGGCGGCGGCACCAGCCGCAAGCGTATGCACGCTTGCGCTGACTACACTGGTGCGGAGATTATGCGCGTGCTCAGGGATGAGGTTGTGAACCGTGGCATTCCTGTGCTGGAGTTTGCCCCTGCCATCGAGCTCTTGCTCGATGAGGAGGGCAAATGCGCCGGCGCGGTGCTCCTGGACTACGATAGCAATGAGTACAAGGTAGTCCGCGCGAAGACTGTGATTATGGCCACCGGCGGCGCCGGTCGCCTGCATTATCAGGGCTTTCCCACCTCCAACCATTACGGCGCTACCGCCGATGGCCTGGTGATGGCCTACCGCGCCGGCGCACCCTTAATCTATGCTGACGCTATTCAATATCATCCTACGGGCGTGGCTTATCCTGCGCAAATCTATGGCGCACTGGTAACGGAAAAGGTACGCTCCATCGGTGCGCAGTTAGTCAATAGCGAGGGCGAAATCTTTATGCATCCGCTGGAGACTCGCGATGTGGCTGCGGCTTCTATTATCCGCGAGTGTACCACTCGCGGGAAGGGCGTGAAGGCCCTGGATGGCGTGGCTCTGTGGTTGGATACGCCGTTGATTGAAATGCTGCATGGCGAGGGTACTATTGCGAAACGCATTCCCGGTATGCTGCGCATGTATGCTAAGTTTGGCATTGATTTGCGCAAGGAGCCTATTCTTGTTTATCCGACCTTGCATTATCAAAACGGCGGTATCCTTATCGATAAGAATGCGGAAACGAAAATCCCTGGCCTGTTCGTAGCTGGTGAGGCTGTGGGCGGTATTCACGGCACCAATCGTTTGATGGGCAATAGTCTTTTGGATATTATTGTTTTCGGTCGCATTGCGGGTGCTAAGGCTGCTGAGGTAGCTAAGACTACTACTTTGGGCAGGTTGAGTTTGGAGCATGTGAAGGCTTATGCTGCGGAGGAAAAAGAAGCTGGTGTAACTGGTGAGCTTTCTCCCAAGCTGCTCCCTGTATATACCCACGGTCGTGACGCAAGATAATATAGTTCATAAATTAACGCTGCAGTACAATCGTATTGTGGCGTTAATTTTTATTGTTTTGCTAGTTTAGTAATTCGTAACAAGCAAGCATCATGCTCGCGGTAACTTTCTTAACGCAAATTTCGTGGGGTTCAATTGGCCTCTGCGGGGTACTATTTGTCTCGCAGAATAATATTCTTTTTCGAACCCTTGAGGCCATTGTACCAAGCCACTCATTTGCTAAAAGTCACAGCTCACCTGCTGCTTACTTATTACTCATTTTACTCTTCCGTAACTCCTAAAAAAACTGTATAATAGAAATGTATTGAAACGTAAAGGAGCGTGAGTCCCGTGAGAAGAATATTTGCCTTGCTTTTGTCATTGCTATTAGTGCTGAGCGTTATCACTGGCTGTGGTGCGTCTAAAAAGACCTCCAGTGATGAGAGCACTAGGGTTAGTACTTCTGTAAGCAATGAAAAACAAAAGAATACCCAGCAGTTAGATAAGAGTAAAAAACTAACTGCGAAAAGCACTAACAACGCTAATTCTGCTGCCAATATAAAGGCTAACAGCGGTAAGCTGAAGATTAGTGAAGGTGCAGCTTATACCGATAAGGAGCATGTGGCTGCCTATATCAATGAATTTGCCAAGCTG
>JBJDXC010000117.1:0-11995 GCA_051866475.1 Phascolarctobacterium sp. | reverse complement strand
TATTAGTATTACTCATGGGTCTCATGATGATGATTATGATGGTTGCCGGTTGCGGCAACAGCGGCCCCAAGAAAATCGTTATTGGTCTGGACGACAACTTTGCTCCTATGGGCTTCCGTAACGAGAAGAATGAAATCGTTGGTATGGACATTGATCTGGCTCGCGAAGCCTGCAAACGTCTGAAGATGGAAGTTGAATTCAAGCCCATCGATTGGGGTGCTAAGGAAGCTGAATTAAAATCCAAACGCATTGACGCTATTTGGAACTGCTTCACCATTAACCCCGAGCGTGAAAAGGTATATGGCCTGTCCAAGCCCTACCTGATTAACTCCCAATTGGTAGTTGTTCCCGCTGGCTCCCCCATTAAAAAGATTGCTGACCTGAAGGGCAAGAGAGTTGCTGTGCAAGACGACTCCACCGGCTCTTACCTGATGGAGCTGCCCAAGAACAAGGCTTTGAAGGACTCCCTGGCTGATTATCGTAAATATCCTGACTTTGCAGCTATTTATCTGGAGCTGGACAACAAGCGCGTTGACGCAGCTATCGTTGATGCTGTATTAGCTCGTGGCTACTATGACAAGAAGAAACCCGGTCAATACACCATTTTGGAAGAAAACATGGGTGAAGAGGTTGTTGGTATCGCTTTCCGCAAGGACGACAAAGAATTCCTGCAACGCATTGACAAGGTTATGGACGAAATGAAAAAGGACGGCACCTGCAAAAAGATCTCCGAAAAATGGATGGGCGCTGACATTATTAAATACTAATACACAAGTATTCAAGGGCCGAAGCAGTTCGGCCCTTTCTTTTTTAGCTGCTACACCCTTTTTGCTTGTCAACGCTTTAGCAAAGTGATACAATAAAGTAAGCTTGTGCTGCAGCGTAGCTACAGCACAAATAATTGATGAAGATGGAGAGAGTTATGGATTACGTATTAAAGATTATTCCTCAGATGCTTGATGGCTGCGTTGTTTCAGCCCAAGTCTTCCTGATAACTATTGTTTTAAGCATCCCCTTAGGTGTGCTGCTGAGCTTAGGCCGTGTTTCCAGCATCAAGCCCCTGCAAAAGGTCATTGGCTTTTACGTGTGGGTTATGCGTGGCAGCCCGTTGATGCTGCAAATTTTCTTTGTTTATTTCGTGCTTCCCTCCGTGGGCATTCGCCTGCCGGACTTTGAGTCCGCAGCAGTAGCCTTCGTACTGAACTACGCTGCTTACTTCTGCGAAATCTTCCGCGCCGGTATTCAGGCTATCCCCAAAGGACAGTACGAAGCCGCTCACACCTTGGGCATGAACTATGTGCAGACCATGCGCCGCATTGTGCTACCCCAGGTAATTCGCATCATCCTTCCGCCCATTAGCAACGAAACCATCACTCTAGTTAAGGATACCTCCTTGGTTTACGTTTTGGCTATGAACGACTTGATGCGCACCGCTCGTAACTTAGTACAGCGCGATTTTAACATCACTCCCTTTATTGTTGCCGGCTGCTTCTATCTGTTTGCTACCCTGATCCTGACGCTTATTTTCGAACGCTTAGAAAAGCATTTCTCCAAATACGATCAATAAACGGATTTAGTGAGGCTTACAACAGTGGCAGCTCGGCTGCTACGTAAGGAGGACGACAATGAATAAAATTAAAGCACAGAATATCTGGAAAAAATTTAATAAATTAGAGGTTCTGAAGGGCATTGATTTAGAGGTGAATGAGGGCGAGGTTGTAGCCGTTATCGGCCCCTCCGGCGGTGGCAAGAGCACCCTGCTCCGCTGCCTAAATAAGCTGGAAACCATTGACAAGGGTAGTGTTATCATTGATGGCGAAGCCCTGTGCACCGATACTCCCAATGGCACGGAATATGTGAATAAGAACGAGGTTCGCCGCATCGCCTGCAAAATGGGCATGGTGTTCCAGCAATTTAATCTCTTTCCTCACATGACCGTGCTGGAAAACCTGATTGAAGCGCCCGTGAACGTGCAAAAGCGCGACAAGGCCACGGTCATCAAGGAAGCTGAAGCCTTGCTAGCCAAGGTTGGCCTCAGCGATAAGCGGGATGAATATCCCCGCAAGCTCAGCGGTGGCCAACAGCAGCGCGTAGCTATTGCGAGAGCGCTGGCAATGAAGCCTGCTATTATGCTCTTTGACGAGCCCACCTCCTCCCTAGACCCGGAGCTTACCGGCGAAGTTTTAAAGACCATGCGTGAGCTGGCCGAGGAAAAAATGACCATGGTGGTAGTAACACACGAAATGGGCTTTGCCAAAGAGGTTGCAACCAAGGTAGTCTTCATGGCCGATGGTCGCGTACAGGCTGAGGGCACTCCCACCGAGATTTTTGATAATCCCACCAACGAACGCCTCAAGGCCTTCTTAAACGTAATCCTTAAATAAAGAACTAGTATATCATAATGACGCCGCCGAAAATTTTCGGCGGTATTTTATTTCACATATTTGTTACTCCTTAGTCGTACTTTAGCCATAACCATTTGCTACAATATAGTTGAGCAAAGAAAGGAACCGCAAAGCACGCAACGGTTCCCTTCGGAACTCCCCCTAAACATATCTTTTCATCATACACCTCTCCTTAACTACACCGCACGGCTACGCAAGCGTGCGGTGTAGTTTTTTTGTGAAAAAAATGCGAAATATTTTACCCAATTTGCTTTTTAAGGTATAATATAAGCCAAGAAGAATTATTAAAGCTAGAAAACTTATCCGGACGAGGTGTAAACGATGCTAGTATATTTTCTGGGCTTTTTAGGCGGTATCGCTTTATTTATGTATGGTATGCAGCTCATGGGCGACGGCCTGCAAAAGGCTGCTGGCGCTAAGCTGCAAAAAATTTTAGAGGCCATGACGGGAGTCCTGGCCATGGGTATCATTCTGGGCGCTGTAGTCACTGCTGTGCTTCAGGCCAGCGGTGCCACCACGGTTATGACCGTGGGCTTGGTTAACGCGGGTCTCTTAACTCTCAAGCAGGGCTTTGGTATCATCATGGGCGCCAACGTGGGCACCACCATGACCGCCCAATTAATCGCCTTCAAGCTATCCAATTACATCACGGTGCTGATTTTCATCGGCTTCTTGATGCAGCTTTTGGCCAAAAGGGCTCGTGGCAAATATCTGGGCCAAGTAATCTTAGGCTTTGGTATTTTGATGCTGGGCATGGATATGATGGGTAAGGCTGTTATGCCTTTGCGCAATTACCCTGGCTTTGTGGACTTTATCGGCCACTTCTCCAGCAATCCCCTTTTAGGTATCTTCATTGGTACTGTCATGACTGTGCTCATCCAGTCCAGTAGTGCCACCATCGGTATTTTGATTGCCATGGCAGGTCAAGGCCTTATCCCCTTAGAGGGCGCTATTCCCGTGCTTTTGGGCGATAATATCGGCACCTGTATTACTGCTGTGCTAGCCTCTTTAAGAGCTAATTTAACTGCGAAGCGCGTGGCTGTGGCCCACGTCATGTTCAACGTTATCGGCAGTATTATTTTCGTAGTCTTCATGAAATGGTTCGTAGAAATCGTGATGATCGTTTCCCCTGCCGGTGATATTGCTCGCCAAATCGCTAACGCTCACTCCGCCTTTAATATTATTAATACCCTGCTCTTTATGCCCTTTGTGGACCCCTTTATCAAGCTTATCCAGCGCCTTGTGCCAGGAGATGCCGAGGGCATCTCCCTGCGTCCCGTTTATCTTGATAAATCCATGCTGAGTACTCCCTCCATCGCCCTGAGCCTTGCTGTGAAAGAGGTTGTGCGCATGGGTAACCAAGCCCGCGAGGATGTGCGCCTAGGCATGGAGGCCATTCAAAGCTATGACGCAGAAAAGGTTAAATATGTGCTGGAGCATGAGCCCGTGGTGGACTCCTTGGAGCGAGAAATTACCGATTATCTGACCGATATGAGCACTGCTCAATTAGATGCCAGCCTTTCCATTCGCCATACGGGCCTTTTACACGCTATCAATGATATCGAGCGTATTGGCGACCATGGTGAAACCTTGGCCAAAAAAGCCCGCCGCATGTTTGAGGACAATGTACACTTCTCTCCCGACGCCCAAGAAGAGCTCCTGCACCTTAGTGAAATGGTGCTCAGAGCCAGCGGTCGTGCTTTAGAAGCACTGGAAAAGAATGATAAGGCCATTGCGGAGGACGCTGTGCGCCTGTGCCGTGAGGTTAAGCAATATCAAAAGGTCATCCGCAAAAACCACATTGTACGTCTGAATGAGCATATTTGTGAGCCCGTAGCTGGCTTCGTCATGCTGGAGCTTTTGATTAATATGAAGCGCGTCAGCGACCATTCTAAGAATATCGCTCAGCTGGTACAAGGCACCTTCTAGCGCTCTTCACAAGCTACGAGGAATTCTTAAGCAGCCTTAAGGCTTTAGCTCTTCATAACCTTGCAAATTATAAAATGCAGCTCACTACTGGCCCACAAAACAACTAAAGCTAACATAAAAAAACACCCTTCAGTCTATAATGTAGGCTGAAGGGTACTTTTATGGGTAGCGTGAATATACCGAAAAGAATGTTCATTATAATTTTATGGGTAACGAAACGTTACCGAAAAGAATGTTCGCTTCTTTTTCCTGAGTAACGAAACGTTACTCGAAATGTATGTTCGCAATAAGCAAAGACTTATTTCGCCGTAGCCAGCATGAGCTTAATGCGGTTCTCTTGGTTCACCTTGGAGGCGCTAGCGTCGTAGTCAATGGCCAAAATATTGGCCTCCTCAGCGATTTCCTTAATCTTGTTAATCATGCCTCGGCCTGCAATGTGGTTGGGCAAGCAGCCAAAGGGCTGGGCGCAGATAATATTGGTATAACCGCTGTGGACTAGCTCCAGCATCTCCGCCGTCAGCAGCCAGCCCTCGCCCATATTATTGCCGTAGCCGATGACGCCCTTGACCATGGCCTTGGTCTCCTCATAGGTAGCAGGAGCGCTGAAGGGAGCCATGTTGAGAGCATTATGGAGAATGCTTTCCAGATGCTTTAGATACCACATGGCGCCCTTATTAGCGCCATATTTCAGGAAGCTACCACCGTAGAGCTTGTAATCCGTCAGATAAGTGTCCACGCAGTACATAACGAAGTTTAAAACGCCGGGCAGCATATATTCGCAATCCTGCTTCTGCAGAAATTTTTCCAGATTATTATTGCCCAAGGCGGCATATTTAATATAGATTTCGCCCACAATGCCCACCTTGGTTTTGGGACGATTCACAATGGGCACATCCGCAAACTCACTGACAATGGCCTTGGTAAGCTTTTTAATATTGCTCATAGCCTGGGCTTTGCCGCTGGCGAAGGCATCGCTGAGCTTGGTTAGCCATTTTTGGGCAAGCTCATCAGCAGCACCCTGCACCACCTCATAAGGGCGTATTTTATTGGTCAAATACATGAGCGCATCCCCATAAATCAGTGCTGCCAAGAATTTGCGCAGCATGGTAGCATTCAAGTGAAAGCCGGGCTGCTTCTCTAGGCCATTCACATTCAGGCTGATGACGGGAATATTACTCAGGCCCGCCTTCTCCAATGCCTTGCGCAGCAGATAGATATAGTTGGAGGCGCGGCAGCCACCGCCGGTCTGGGTAATGATAAGAGCCGTTTTCTGCAGGTCATACTTGCCGCTTTCCAGAGCATTTAAAAGCTGGCCAATGACTAAAAGAGCGGGGTAACAAATATCATTATTCACATATTTAAGGCCTGTTTCCACCACCTCGCGGCTGGTATTCTGCAAAATCTCTGCTTTATAGCCACAGCTAGCTAAAGCTGCCTGCAGTAAGGAAAAATGCAGGGGCAGCATGCCAGGAACGAGGATGGTATGAGTATGGCGCATATCTTCAGTAAAGGGTACAAAATTTGCTTGAGAAGCTTCTTGCATAGCAAAAACTCCTTTAGTTATTATCTAAATCGAATAAATTGGCAGCGGAGAAAAGACTGCGAATACGAATTTTCGCTGCACCTAAATTATCGATATCATCTATTTTAATTTGGGTATAAATACGTCCGTGCTCCTCTAGGATGCGACGGCACTCATCGGCGGTGATGGCATCACAGCCACAGCCAAAGCTGACCAGCTGAATCATATGCATATCGGGGTTTTCGCTGACATACTTGGCAGCAGCATAGAGACGGCTGTGGTAGGTCCATTGGTTGAGCACATGCAAATCAGTATTTAGCTCCTTGGGAGTCACATGGCTGCTGACAGCATCCTCACTGACGAGGGCCGCTCCCATGGTGGTAATGAGCCTATCAATGCTGTGGTTAACCTTGGGGTCGATGTGATAGGGGCGTCCTGCCAACACCACAATGGGCTTATGCTGCTCGCGTGCGAGGGCAATAATCCTCTGCCCACGCTCCTTAACCTGTGCCTCAAAGGCATCATAGGCTGCAAAGGCTGCCTCCACCGCTTTTTTGAGCTCACCTTTTGTAATGTCCACATACTTTTTATGGAACATTTCGTAGAGCTTTTGCACCAGCACCTTTTTATGCAGCAGCCCTAGGTAATCAAAGAAGAAGGTAGCTTTCCCTAGCTCCCGCATATTGGCGTGGAGCACCTCAGGATAATAGGCTACTACGGGGCAATTATAGCAGTTTTCCGTGCCCTGCTCGCTAATATTATAGGTCATGCAGGGATAGAAAATCTGCTCCAGGCCTTGGTCTAGGAGCCATTTAATATGTCCATGCATGAGCTTGGCAGGATAGCAAACGGTGTCGCTAGGGATGGTGCTCTGTCCCATGCGGTAGATATTTTTATTCTCGATGGGGCTGGTTACAACCTTAAAGCCCAAGTTATTTAGCAGCCCCTGCCAGAAGGGCAGCAGCTCGTACATGTTGAGGCCCATGGGAATGCCCATCACACCGCGCTTAGGCTGCTCGATATTAGGCAAAGACTTAAGTAATTCCAGCTTTTGACGGTATAAATTAAAGTCGTCCTTGGGTGCCATGTGAGTAATAGGACGCTCACAACGATTGCCACTAATAAAGCGCTTACCGCTGGCAAAGATATTGATGGTCAAGTGGCAATGGTTATTGCATAGGCCGCAGGTCACGCCCTTCACCGTATGCTGGAAGGTTGCTAAATCTGCTAGCTTTATGATGCTGCTGGGCTTGGGATGATCCTCATAGCGGCGCTGAGCATAGAGAGCAGCACCATAAGCGCCCATCAGGCCTGCAATATTAGGACGCACCACATTGAGTCCCATTTCCTGCTCAAAGGCTCGCAGTACGCAATCGTTGAGGAAGGTACCGCCCTGCACCACAATATGCTGGCCGATGGCAGCCTTGCTGCTGGGGCGAATGACCTTATACAAGGCATTTTTCACAATGCTAATGGACAGGCCCGCACTGATATTAGCTACGGAGGCACCGTCCTTTTGAGCCTGCTTGACGCTGCTATTCATAAATACAGTGCAGCGACTGCCCAAATCCACGGGCATATCCGCAAAAAGGCCAATCTTGGCGAACTCCTCGGCGCTGTAGCCTAAAATCTCCGCAAAGGTCTGCAAAAAGCTGCCACAGCCACTGGAGCATGCTTCGTTTAAAAAGATATTATCAATGGCCCCATTATGAATTTTAAGGCATTTCATATCCTGTCCGCCGATATCTAGGATAAAGTCCACATCGGGCTCCAGATAATGGGCTGCATAAAAATGGGCCATGGTTTCCACAATGCCGTAGTCCATGCCAAAGGCATGGCGAATCAAATCCTCACCATAGCCTGTTACCGCACCGGCCAAGAGCTGGCAGCGAGGATATTTTTGATAAAAATTGGTCAGATAATCACGTACAGCAATGACTGGATTGCCCTTATTGCTTTGGTAGAAGGAGTCCAGCAGTTCGCCGGCGGGGCTCATCACCGCAATTTTGATGGTGGTACTGCCGGAGTCGATGCCGATAAAGGCTTCTGTAGCCTTTTCAGGTGTGGAAATAGTAACGGAGTCCTTCAGGTGACGCTCATGAAAGGCTTGGTATTCTGCTTTACTCTTAAAAAGCGGCTCCAGATGCTCGAAGGTATGCTCCTTAATCGCCGCCTCCAGCTTCGCTGGCAGGCTGGCAAATTCCACCTCGTGCTCAGCGCAGAAGGCTGCGCCCATAGCCACATAATAAAGGCTATTTTCCGGGCACTGGCCCTTAATATTTAAGATTTGGTCAAAGCTATCTCTGAGGCAGCTCATAAAGGTCAACGGCCCACCTAAATAAAGCACCTCGCCCTCAATGGGCCGGCCCTTGGCCAGGCCTGTGACGGCTTGGCTGGCCACTGCGTGGAAGATACTAGCTGCCAAGTCGCTCTTGGCAGCGCCCTGATTGAGCAGGGGCTGAATATCGCTCTTGGCAAAGACGCCACAGCGACTGGCAATAGTATAGCTAGTGGTAGCCTGCTTGGCCAGCTCGTTCATCTGATCCGTTTCCACATTCAAGAGCGCGGCCATTTGGTCGATAAACGCGCCGGTGCCACCGGCGCAGCTGTCGTTCATGCGGGCGTCAAAATGACGTCCTAAAAAGAGAATTTTGGCGTCCTCGCCACCCAGCTCGATCACAGCGTCGGTGCCGGGATGAAGCTTTTCGGTACAGATTTTTTCCGCAAAAACCTCCTGCACAAATTGGATGCCACAGCTTTCGGCAACGCCGATACCGGCACTACCGCTAATAGCCAAGCGAGCTACGCGGAGGGTGGGAAATTTCGTCATCAGCTCCCTATGCAATTCTAATATTCTGGTAGCAATCTGGCTGTAATGGCGCTGGTACTTGCTAAAAAGCAATGTTCCTGCATCGTCCAACACAGCAATCTTAATGGTAGTGCTGCCAATGTCTAAACCAATCTGCATGATAACCTCCGTAAGCTTAATCAAACCTGAACTCCATAATTATTCATACTATATTGTAATACTTTAATGCGAAATAGTAAAAGCCTTGGAGATTATAAAAAGTAAAAAAAGTGAAAACTTTTTAGAAAGGGGCGAGAATACCCTGCTCTAAGCATAAAAAGAGCCTCCGGATTAGCTCCGAAAGCTCTTTTTGTCCTTATGCAATTGCTTCTACAGAATTTTATTGCTCAATAATATTATCTTAGAATATCAAAACCAAAGTTCCGGCTGTAATCAGCAGGCCTCCGATAATGGTCTTGGTGGTGATGGCTTCACCCAGGATGAAGAAGGCCATAACCATGGTGATAACTACACTGAACTTGTCCACCGGCACTACCTTGCTGGCCTCGCCAATCTGCAATGCGTAAAAATAGCAGAGCCAGGACAGGCCCGTAGCCAAGCCACTGAGCACCAAAAAGGTCCAGCTTTTGGCAGTGATATCCGCAATTTGATTATGCTTGCCTGTAGCGAAAACAATCAGCCAAGCCATCACCAGCACCACCACAGTGCGGATAGCGGTTGCCAAGTTGGAGTTAACGTTTTCAATACCGATCTTAGCAAAAATAGAAGTCAGTGCTGCAAAAACAGCGGATAAAAGTGCAAATACAACCCACATAATTTACATCTCCTCAAATGATAAATTATAGCAAGCCCTTCACGAGATTGACCACAGCATAAAAAATGGGTGGTACCAGAAGAGCAGGCAGCATATTTAAGGTTTTGCAATCCCTAATTTGCAAAATTCCCAGGCCTGAGCTCATGAGGAAAATGCCGCCGAGGACGGAAATTTCACCCATCAGCGCAGGGGTCATGTAAGGCGCGATAAATCCCGCAAAGAGATAAATACTGCCCTGCCAGCAAAAGAGCACCAGCGCCGCCAAGGCAATGCCAAGGCCATAGGCTGAGGACAAAATAATGGAGGACACAAAATCCAGCGTAGCATTGGTAAAAAGATAGGTGTTATTGCCATTTAAGCGGCTTTCAATGGGGCCTAAGATAGACAAGGTGCCGATGCAAAAGAGCAGGATGGCTGTGGACAGGCCCTCCGCCAGCTTGGAGCCACCCTTGGCCTTCTCCAAAAGGGCATGGAATTTGCCATCTAAATCAAGCCGCGTGCCTATAACAGTGCCAATAGCAATGCTAGCGATAAAAAGCACGGGATAGGTAACCTTAGGCATATTGCTTACAAAGGCATTGGCTCCTAGGCCCACCGTAGCCAAGCCTAAGCCATCAAAGAGCGCCTTTTTATATTTTTCATCAATGCCACGACTGACGAAGCTACCAATCACAGAACCCGTCAGAATACAGCTTACATTTACAATCGTACCTAACATGCTACACCTCTAATACGAATAACTAAAACTTATATAATTATAAAAAAGAAATTCGTAACAAGCAAGCATCATGCTCGCGGTAGTTTTCTTAACGCAAATTTCGTGGGGTTCAATTGGCCTCTGCGGGGTACTATTTGTCTCGCAAAATTATATACTATTTCGAACCCTTGAGGCCATTGTACCAAGCCACTCATTTGCTAAAAACCACAGCTCACCTGCTGCTTACTTATTACTCAATTCACTATTTATTTTCATTTTATCTCTTTACAATTACCTAAATATTGTATACCATATTAGTGTAAAATGCAAAAGAAAAATGGAGGTGTCCTCACATGTTCAAAAAAACCTTGCTCGCCCTGTCCCTGTGCCTGGCCGTAAGTGCCACTGCCTTTGCTGCTTCTGTGGAAAAGAAGGAAGAAGGCGACAAATACAAAGTTTCTTATCCTGTCTTCACCTTGAAAAATGAAAAGGCTGCCCAACGCATTAACGACGACATCCTGCGCATAGTTGCCGAAACCAAGAAATTGGCCAAAAGCACCGACCCTGTTTATGTAGCAGTGGGCACCAATTATGAAATCATCAGCGAAAATGATAAATACATCAACCTTATCATCACATCCTGGGATAATGCAGGCGGCGCTCATGGCATGTACTACGACCTTGGCATTGTTTATGACGCTAAAAGCGGTAAACGCGTTCCCTATACTAAATTTGCCAAAGAAATCAAGAGCGCAGACCTTTATGACGGCATTGCCAATGGCCAATTTAAAGTTTTTGGTGCGGACTTAGTTACAGAATCCGAAGCTCCCTTCCTGAAATACATCAAGAAGAGCGAATTCAAAGTAAGCAAGCATTATATCCTTAAGAACGGCAAGGTATATTTAATGTACCCGCCCTACGAATTGGACTGCTACGCCGCAGGCACCACTTATGTGGAGCTGCCTAAGAAATAAGCTACTTGCTTTATAAAGCGAAAATAGAGCAGCAAAAGTACAAAAACAGCTAGCCTGACACGCAAGTGCCACAGCTAGCTGTTATTTATTTTGCTTTAAAAATCATTTATAATCCTTCTCCTACCGCGAAACGCGGTAGGAAACAAATGTTTATCTATGCCTTACGGAAAACCTCAATTTCAATACCACTGGCCTGCATCATATCCTCCGCCAGTTTATCGGGATAAGGATTGGCGTAAACGATGCGCTTAATCCCGGCGTTGATGAGAATTTTCGTACACACCACGCAGGGCTGATGAGTACAATACAGGGTACCACCGTTGACGGAAACGCCATGATAAGCAGCCTGCACCACCGCATTCTGCTCCGCATGAATGCCACGGCACAGCTCGTGGTTCTTGCCAGAAGGCACCTTCAGCTGCTCACGCAGACAGCCCACCTCACTGCAGTGGGGCAAATCTTTGGGCGTACCATTATAGCCTGTGGCCACGATTTGGCGATTTTTGACAATTACAGCACCCACGCTGCGCCTGAGGCAGGTAGAACGCTTGGAAACCACATAAGCGATTTCCATGAAATATTCGTCCCAGCTGGGACGCTCCAACTCGCTCATAGCCTTACACCGTACCAAAAATGCGGTCGCCGGCATCGCCCAAGCCCGGAACAATGTAGCCCTTCTCGTTCAGGTGGTCGTCCAAGGCTGCTGCAATAATGGGCACCTCAGGATGAGCCTCGTTCAGGCGTTTTACGCCCTCTGGAGCGGCTACAAGGCACATAAAGGTAATATTCCTCAGGCCACGCTTTTTCAGCTGATTAATAGCTGCCACAGCACTACCGCCGGTTGC
>JBJDXC010000116.1:0-12035 GCA_051866475.1 Phascolarctobacterium sp. | reverse complement strand
ATCATTAGAGCTAAAAACTTCTTCATAATTTCCTTCGCCTCTTTCCTAAAATAATAGCCGAATTGTAAAACTACAATTGTACACCTGTATTATAGCATAGAACAAAAAGAGAAGAAAAGCACTTTTTTTACAAGTTTGTCACAGGCTCTCTTTTGCCTGCTAAAATGTAATAAAGATTACACAGTTGCTATTTATGCGACAATTACGAATAATATCATCAAGCATTTTATAAATATGCATAAATTATAAGAGCACATGACCCTCAAGCCATGTGCTCTTTGCAATGCTTTAGTTTTTACTCTTTCTCTGCCAAATATTGGCTCACAGCCGCCGCTGCGCCGCGGCCTTCGGCAATGGCCCACACCACCAAGCTCTGGCCACGACGGGCATCGCCCGCAGTGAAGACGCCTGGTACACTGGTCTTGTAGTCCTTCTCGCTGGCAGCAATGGAGCCACGGGCGTTTTTAGCCACGTGGAACTCGTCCACCAGGCGCTGCTCACTGCCAGCAAAGCCCATGGCCAGGAGCACTACCTGAGCAGGAATAATGCGCTCGGTGCCCGGCACGGGCACCTCAGTGCGCTTGCCGTTGATAACCTGCATAGTGTTCTGACAAATGCGCAAGCCGGTCACATGACCGTCCTCACCCAAGAACTCTTGAGTCATGACGCAGAATTCACGAGCGTCCTCTTTGAACTTAGCAATGGCCTCCTCTTGGCCGTAGTCCGTGGTGAATACCTTGGGGAACTCAGGCCAAGGATTTTGCTCCGTGCGAGAGTGAGGCAGGCAGGGATTATGCTGCAGCTGTTTCACGCTGCGGCATCCCTGACGAATAACTGTAGCCATACAGTCATTGCCGGTGTCACCGCCGCCAATGATAACGACATCCTTATCCTTGGTGTCCACATAAAGACCGTCCTCGTAATTGCTGTCTAAATAGCTTTTGGTAACATTATGCAAAAACTCTTTGGCGAAATAAATGCCCTCCAGCTCGCGACCCTTTACATCGATGTCACGAGGTTGGGTAGCGCCGGTGCACAGCACCACGGCGTCGTACTCCTCCAGCAGTGTAGTAGAAGAAATCTTGGCTCCTACCTCCGCGTTCAGGACAAAGGTCACGCCTGCCTCTTCCAGCAGCTGTACACGACGCAGCACAGTATCCTTAGAAAGCTTCATGGTCGGGACACCGTACATCAAAAGGCCGCCGGGCCTATCAGCACGCTCAAAGACGGTCACAAGGTGACCGGCCTTATTGAGCTGGTCCGCGCAGGCCAGGCCCGCCGGGCCACTGCCCACTACGGCAACCTTTTTGCCGCTGCGCTTAGCGGGAATATTGGGCTTGACGAGACCCTTCTCGAAGGCGTTTTCGATAATGTATTGCTCGATATTTTTAATGGCGACCGGAGCGGTCACGAGACCTGCATTGCAGGCGCCCTCACAGGGCGCCGGACACACGTGGGAGGTGAACTCCGGGAAATTATTGGTTTTATTAAGGCGGGCATAGGCAGCCTCGTCCATGCCGCGGTAAACTAAATCGTTAAATTCAGGCATCAGGTTGTGCAAAGGACAGCCGCTCACCATGCCGTTTAAATTCATGCCGCTGTGGCAGAAGGGCACGCCGCAGTCCATGCAACGGGCTGCCTGACAGCGCAGTGCCTCAGCATGAGGCAAGCTGCTGGTCTTAATTTCCTCCCAATCCTGTATACGCTCTGCGCAAGGACGCATAGCAAGCTCCTCACGCTTATAATCCATAAATCCGGTGGGCTTACCCATTATGCCTTCACCTCCTCAAATACTTTCAGGGTAGCTGCATCCACATCCATACCCTGCTGCAGATAATCGTTGAGCTTTTCCATAACAAGCTTGTAATCCTTAGGAATAACCTTCACAAACTTGCTTTGGTACTTGTCCCAATTTTCCAGAATATCCAAGGCCAGCTTGCTGCCCGTGTATTCCGCATGATTTAGAATCATCTTCTTCACAGTCAGGCTGTCGTTGATGGCCTCCAGGGGCTCCAGCAAAACGATTTCTTTATTGCAATAGGAGGCAAAGTCGCCCTCCAAATCCAGTACATAGGCTACACCGCCGCTCATGCCTGCAGCAAAGTTACGGCCGGTTTTGCCCAAAATAACCACCGTACCACCGGTCATGTATTCACAGCCATGGTCGCCCACGCCCTCGATAACAGCGTTGACGCCGCTATTGCGGATGCAGAAGCGCTCGCCGGCGATGCCGCGGATATAGGCCTCGCCGCTGGTGCCGCCGTAGAAGGCTACGTTTCCGATGATAACGTTTTCGTGAGCGTTGAAGCGAGAATCACTGTCAGGATAAATAATGATCTTGCCACCGGACAGACCCTTACCAACATGGTCGTTGGCGTCACCTTCAAGCTCCAGAGTTACGCCCTTAGGCAGGAATGCGCCAAAGCTTTGACCGGCGCTGCCCTTAAAGTGCAGATTAATAGTATCCGCAGGCAATCCCTCTAAGCCATAACGACGAGTGATTTCACTGCCTAAAATAGTACCTACAACGCGGTCGGTGTTCTTAATGGGCAGGGTAATGCGCACAGGCTTCTTGTTGTCCAAATTGCTGTGGCAAATATCTAGGAGCTCACGCATATCCAAGGATTTTTCCAGCTGATGGTTTTGCTTTTTGGTGCAGACTTGGCTGGCGCCGGGCTCCACCTCGGGCTTGTAGAGCAGTGGGGACAAATCCAGATTCTTATTCTTCCAATTGCGGGCTTTTTCAGGCTTCGGAATGAGCACCTCGGTACGACCCACCATCTCATCGATGGAGCGGAAGCCCAGCATAGCCATATATTCACGCACCTCTTGAGCGATGAAATGCATGTAGTTGACAATATATTCCGGCTTGCCGCGGAAGTTTTTGCGCAGAGTCGGATCCTGGGTAGCGATACCCATGGGACAGGTATTGAGGTTGCACACGCGCATCATGACGCAGCCAATGGCAATCAAGGGAGCGGTGGCAAAGCCGTACTCCTCGGCACCGAGGAGGGCGGCGATGATGACGTCGCGACCGGTGAGCAGCTTGCCATCGGTTTCCAGAGTAACGCGGTCACGCAGGTTGTTCAAGAGCAAGGTCTGATGGGTCTCCATCAGGCCCAGCTCCCAGGGCAGACCGGCGTGGTTAATAGAGGTGCGCGGGGATGCACCGGTGCCACCGTCGTAGCCGCTGATGAGCACGACGTCGGCGCAGGCCTTGACAACGCCGGCGGCAATGGTGCCGACGCCCACCTCGCTTACCAGCTTCACGCTGATGCGAGCGCGGGGGTTAGCGTTCTTCAAATCGTGGATGAGCTCTGCTAAATCCTCGATGGAGTAAATATCGTGATGGGGCGGCGGCGAAATCAGGCCAATGCCGGCGGTAGTGCCGCGGCATTCGGCAATCCAGGGATATACCTTGCCGCCAGGCAGCTGGCCGCCCTCGCCGGGCTTAGCACCCTGGGCAATCTTGATTTGGATTTCGTCCGCATTGACCAAGTAATTGCTAGTTACGCCAAAGCGACCGGAGGCAACCTGCTTAATGGAGCTGCGCTTGCTATCGCCGTTAGGCATGGGCTTGAAACGGCTCGGGTGCTCGCCACCCTCGCCGGTGTTGGAGCGACCGCCGATACGGTTCATAGCGATAGCCAAGCATTCGTGAGCCTCCTGGCTCAGGGAGCCATAGCTCATGGCGCCGGTCTTAAAGCGACGGCAAATGCTGTCCACGGACTCCACATCGTCAATATCAATGGGCAGACGCTGGGGCGTAAAGGTCAGCATGCTGCGCAGATTTTGATTAGCAAATTCACTGCCGCTAAGCTGCTCGGAAAATTCCTTGAACAGCTTATAATCGCCCTTTTGGCAAGCCTGCTGCAGCTTCACAATGGTCTCAGGGTTAATCATATGCTTTTCGCCCTGGTCGCGATATTGATAGTGGGAGCCGGAGTCATAGCTAAAGAGATCGATAGCGCCCTCCACGAAGGCAGGCTCATGACGCATGGACACTTCTTTAGCGATTTCATCTAGGCCAATGCCCTCTAAGCGGGAGGGAGTACCGCTAAAGTATTCATCGATAACAGCGCTGCTGATGCCGATGGCCTCGAAAATCTGGGCACCGCGATAGGATTGCACAGTGGAAATACCCATTTTAGAAAGGATTTTCGCAATACCATGGGTGCAGGCGCTGATATAATTTTCCGTAGCCTTCTCAAAGCTGATGTCCAGCATACCGGTGCTGCACATATTTTCCAAGGTTTCAAAAGCCAAATAGGGATTGATACCGCTGACGCCATAGCCCAAAAGCAGTGCCATATGATGCACCTCACGGGGCTCAGCGGACTCGATAATAATGGAAGCACGCAGACGTGTGCCCTTTTTAATCAAATGATGGTGTAAGCCTGCACCGGCCAAAAGCGCCGGAATGGCAGCCTTATCCTTAGAAACACCGCGGTCGGTCAGAATAAGGATAACCTTACCCTCTTCGATATATTTATCGGCCAGCTCGAAGATTTCATCCAGAGCCTTCTTCAAGCCTGCGCCACCCTCGGCCACATTATAGAGCATAGGAATGGTAGCAGCCTCGAAATTAGGGATATGTCTTAATTTAGCCAGCTCAATATTGCTCAAAACCGGGGACTCGGCGCTGATTTGGTGACAGCTTTCCGGCTGCGGGTCAATCAAATTCAATTCAGGGCCAATGCCGCTGGTGGTATCGGTGAAGACCTCCTCGCGGATGGCATCGATGGGCGGATTGGTAACCTGGGCAAAGAGCTGCTTGAAATAATTATACAAAAGCTGGGGCTTTTCACTGAGCACGGCCAAGGGCGCATCATTGCCCATAGCGCCCAAGGGATCAATGCCCTTTGTAGCCATGGGACGCAGGAACTTGGTCAAATCCTCTAGGGTATAGCCAAAGGCCCGCTGGCGTTGCAGCAGAGTCTGGGTATCAGGCACGGGCAGCTCGCTATTAAGAGGGATATTCTTTAGCTTAATGGAATGCTCCTTGAGCCATTCACGATAGGGATGCTCTGTGGCAATCTGATGCTTGATTTCATCATTGCCAATAATGCGGCCCTGCTCCGTATCAATAACCAGCATACGACCGGGGCGCAGGCGGTCCTTCTTCACGATGGTGGAAGGATCGATGTCAACTACACCCACCTCGGAGGCCAGCACGATGGTGTTGTCTTCGGTAATGTAATAACGGGAAGGACGCAGGCCGTTACGGTCCAGGGCAGCGCAGATAGTGCGACCATCGGTGAAGGCCATGGCTGCAGGACCATCCCAGGCTTCTATAAGAGAGTTGTGATATTCAAAGAAAGCCTTCAAATCCGGGTCCAGATGGGGATTTTTGCCCCAGGGCTCGGGAATCATCATCATAACTGCATGGGGCAGGCTGCGACCGCTCATAACCAGGAACTCTAGGCAGTTATCAAACATGCCGGAATCGGAGCCCGTCTCGTCAATAATGGGCATAATCTTGCTAATATCGTTACCCCAGAGGCTGTTACCGCACATGGTTTGGCGCGCACGCATCCAGTTAATGTTACCACGCAGGGTGTTGATTTCGCCATTGTGCATCAAATAACGATAGGGATGAGCACGCTCCCAGCTGGGGAAGGTGTTGGTGCTAAAACGGCTGTGCACCAGTGCCAACGCCGTCTCTACAGAGCTATCCTCCATATCCACATAGAAGGTACGCAGCTGCTCGGTAGTCAGCATGCCCTTGTAAACAATAGTACGAGAGGACAAGCTAGAAACGTAAAAATATTTGCCACCGCGCAGCTTGCCATAGCGGATATAATTCTCGGCCTGACGGCGGATGCTGTACAGCTTGCGCTCGAAGGCGTTATCATCAATATCAAGTCTATCCAGAATATTTTCGGAAGGCTTAATGAAAACCTGAGCCATGAAGGGCATGCTCTGGCGGGATTTTTCACCTAAAACCTCCGGATGCACCGGTACAGTACGCCAGCCCAGCACACTTTGGCCGTTAGCTTCCACAATGCGCTCAAAATGGCGCTCCACATTTTCCCTTTCCACCACATCAGGAGGCAGGAAAATAAAGCCCACTGCATATTTACCGGGCTCTGGCAAATCAATATCTAATTTTGCACATTCCTTGACAAAGAAATTGTGCGGAATTTGCAAAAGCACACCGGCGCCGTCACCGGAATTGGCATCGGCACCCTGACCACCGCGGTGGTCCATATTATGCAGGACAACCAGTGCCTGCTTCAAGATTTTATTCGACTTCTTGCCATTGATATTAGCAACAACGCCAACACCGCAGGCATCATGCTCAAACCAAGGGTCATACAGACCCTGCTTGGCAGGTAGTGATGTGTTCATAAGCATTCCCCTCTCATGCAAAACTCAAAAAATACTAGAACTGTAATCCTAATTATAAAGCAGCCAAAAAGCAATTGCAAATTGTATACATGTATATTTTTAAAACAGCCTTGTATATTTATTTTGCCTCCGCACACTGTAAAAAGTGTACAAAAATATCCCCTGTACAAATTACTGTACAGGGGATTAGTGTACTATATTCAGTAATAATGTGTACTACAAAAAGCTTGCAGCCCTTAGAGTCCCTTGGACTCGTACTCATCCTGCTTGAAGCCGATGAGTACATCCTCACCATGCACAAGAATGGGACGCTTTACCAGCATGCCATCGGTTGCTAAAAGAGCCAGCTGCTCCTCCTCGCTCATAGTAGGAATTTTATCCTTCAAATTAAGCTCCTTGTAAAGCTTACCGCTGGTGTTATAAAAACGCTTTAAGGGCAGGCCGCTAGCCTTATACCAGGCAGTGAGCTCCTCTAGGGAGGGCTTTTCCGTTTTAATATCGCGCTTTTCTAAGGTATAACCCTTATCCAGCAAATATTTTTCGGCCTTTTTGCAGGTGCCGCATTTATCATAGCATACAAATAACATCTTGCCACCTCATTTCAGAACAAAATTCATTTTTTTATTGAGCTAACTCACATGGAACTACTTAGGCTAGCCCTCACTCTATTTAAGCTTCTTCAAGTACTCCACAGCTGCCTTTAGCTGCACATCCTTGGTCGCCGTATCCGGCAATTCTACTACCTCGTCAGGCTCAATGCCCACGTTGTGAATGGATACACCTGAGGGAGTGTAGTATTTGGCCACGGTAATCTTCACAGCGGTGCTATTATCCAAGCGATAAACCGATTGCACACTGCCCTTACCGAAGGTTTTCACACCAAAGAGCTTGCCAGCCTTGGTATCCTTTATAGCACCGGCCACAATCTCGGCAGCGCTGGCGCTGCCGTGGTCAACTAACACAGCCAAGGGATACTTCACCTTTTCCAAGGTAGAGCTTTCCACATACTTGTTTCCGTCCTTATCAATGACGGAAACAATGGGCCCCTTGGGCACCAGCATCCGGGCCACCCCTACGCCGGCATCCAGGATGCCGCCCGGGTTGCCCCTTAAATCCAAAATCAGCGACTTCATACCCTGCTGCTCCAGCTTTTGGTACTCCTTGGTGAAGTCCTCCACCGTGCTCTCGTTGAACACCGCTACGCGGATATAGCCGATTTTCGTCTCCGGCACAAACTGTCCGCCCACGGAAGGATTCTTAATCTCCTTACGAATAACCCTTACCTTGCGCAGCTGGCCGTCCTTACCCTTCAGCTCCAGCAGCACCTCCGTGCCCTGCTGGCCACGGATTTTTTGGGCCACCTGCTCCATGTTCAGGGTGCGCGTGGCTACGTCATCAACGGCGGTGATAATATCACCGCTTTTGATGCCCGCCAGCGCGCCGGGATTATCGGGCAGCGCGGAGATTACTACGTAATCATCGCCGCGCTTGCCGAAAACGATACCAATGCCACCGAAGGTGCCATTGGTCATTTCGCTGAGCTGCTTATAGTCCTTGCGGTTAAGATACACTGTATAAGGGTCGCCCACGGACTCCACCATGCCTTTGATGGCACCATCAAAGAGCATGTGGTTGTCCACTTCCCCATTATAATTATTCTTCAGTAAATGCATCGTACGCAAGAAGCGCACCGACTCCGAGGCGCTGCCTGTTAATTTTTGCAGCAGTACGCCCTCCACACCCACGATGGTGACCGTGGTCAATAACGCTGTGGCCACACACGCAGCAGCTAACTGCCAAGCTCTTTTATTCAACATTCATGCGCCTCCAAAAGCAATTTGTAAAGCTTTTTTACTCTAAAAATCTCATTGTGGTAAATAATTCAGTGGTTCCGTTACCTCGCCGTGCAAGCGTACCTCGAAGTGGCAGTGTGGTCCGGTAGAGTAGCCAGTGCTGCCTGCATAGGCAATGCAGGTGCCCTTATTTACGTACTGACCCTCATAAACATTCAAGGCTTGATTGTGACCATAGAGGGTGACTAAGCCACTGCCGTGGTCAATCATCACCGCATAGCCGTAGCCGCCCAGCCAACCGCTGTAAATAACAGTGCCGCTATCCGCTGCATAAATGGGCGTACCATAATCAACGCCAATATCCATGCCGCTGTGGTATTTCGTAGTACCGAAAACTGGATGAGTACGCCAGCCAAAGTAAGAGGTAATAGGGCCGCGACAGGGCCACATAAAGCGTCCTGTACCGCCCCCGCCGGAGCTGGCTCCGCCACCACTGCCCTCCATATTGCGCAGCATGGCAGTAATATTTTCGCTGATGGCCAGCAAGCGGTCGTACTCGCTCTGGCTGCGCTGCTCTTCCTCCTGAGCCTTGTAGAGCATGTAGGAGCGCTGCTCCTTCAGCCTATTGGCTCTGGCTCGCTTGGCCTCCAACTCAGCTTGGGTCGTCTTGATATCCTTCATCTGAGCATCCAGCTGGTCCTGACGGCTCTTGACCTCAGCCTCAGCCTTTTGCAGCTGGGTCAGCATGTCAATATCGCTGCTAATAATTTTTTGCAGCAAATACATGCGGGAGGAAAAATCGCCAAAATCCTTGGCTCCTAAGAGCACATCGAGATAATTGATTTGCCCATTGATATAAATCTGACGCAAACGCTTGCTGTAAATCTGCTTACGCTTTTCAACCTCAGCCTTCTTTTGGGCCAGCTTAATCTGGTTCTCATTGATTTTCGCCTGCAGTGCATCCTTTCTCCCCTGCAAATCCTTAGCCTGAGAGCGCAGCTGATTAATGCTTATTTGAATTTCCTCCAGGCCCACCGTGGCAGCCTCCGCCTTTTGGCGCGCCTTTTCCTTGCGATCCTGCATTTTTTGCATCTGGCTTTGCACTTCGTTTAACTCGGCGCGCTTGTCGTCGGCCTGACTAGCAAAGCCCCAGCTCACAAAGACAGGCAGCATGGCTAAAATCGCAGCCAGAGCCACATGGGTTAGCTTTCCTTTCAGCATCGTCCAAGCCTCCCTTACACACGCAGGAATTTGCGCAGGGAAATATAGCTGCCCAATGCGCCAATACCAGTGCCTGCTACCAAAAGGAATAAGTCCACATATAATAACAGGGGTGAAGCAGGTAGCAGCGGCAAAAACGCCAGCGTAGCGTGAATGCGCTCCAAAAGACCTGAATAAATACTGTTAATCAAAATAAAAGCGATGACGGCGCCAAAAAAGCCCAGGGTCATACCCTCCAAAAGGAAGGGCCATCGAATGAACCAATCCGTAGCGCCTACATATTTCATAATAATGACTTCCTTGCGCCGCGCAAATACAGTCAAACGAATAGTATTACTAATGATAAACAAGGTAGCCATGGCTAAGAAAACTACTAATAAAATGCCACCAAAGCGCAAAATTTTCGTCAGCTGGAAGAGATGCTCCACTACCTCCTGACCAAATTTTGCCGTTTCCACCTTGGGCAGCTGCCCAATTTGCGGTGTCAACACCTTGATGCGCTCAGGATTGTCCACCTGTACTTCAAAGGAGTTGGGGAAGGGATTTTCCTTGCCGAGACTATTTAAAAGCTGTTCCTGGTCACCTAGGCGCTTTTTAAAGCGGTCCAAAGCCTCCGTCTTACTCACCTGGGTTACCTTAACCACGCCCGGCATTTTCGTTAGCTTTTCCTTAACAGTAGCTAGCTCCTGACCGGTAGCGCTGTCCTGCATATACACAGAAACCTGTACCTGGCTTTCCAAATATTGAGCCAGATTATTAGTATTCAAAAATATCATCAGGAACATGCCCAGTACCAGTAGGGATACAGCCACAGTAGAAATAGAAGCAAAGCTCATGAAGCCGTTACGACGGATGGACTTATAGGTTTCTTTAACAAAGTATTCCTTCGTACTAAAGCTCATAGCCATAAACTCCTTCTTTTTCATCCCGGACAATGCGTCCCTTTTCAATGGCAATGACACGCTTGCCCATGGCATCCACTACCTCTTTATCATGGGTAGCCATCACGATGGTAGTTCCGGTGTCATTGATAGCCTTAAAAATTTCCATAATATCCCAGCTGGTCTCCGGGTCCAGATTGCCCGTGGGCTCGTCCGCAATGACGAACACAGGATCATTGACTATTGCCCGGGCAATGGCGATACGCTGCTGCTCGCCACCGCTGAGCTCGTTAGGATAAGCACTAGCGCGATGACGTAGGCCTACTAAATCCAGCACATTCATCACCTGACGCTTAATCTTGCGGTGAGGTGCCTCAATAACCTGCATAGCAAAGGCCACATTTTCGTACACAGTGCGGTCGGGAAGCAAGCGATAATCCTGGAAAATAATGCCCAGCTGTCGCCGCATAAAGGGAATCTCCTTGGGAGTTAAGGACAAAATATCTACCCCATTGACAAAAATGCTGCCCGTAGTCGGCAGAACCTCACGGAACAGCATTTTGATAAAGGTAGATTTACCGGCGCCGCTTGGTCCAACAACAAAGACAAATTCGCCTGGCTCTATATGTACATTGACGTCCTGCAAGGCAATAGAACCACCGGGGTATACCTTGCTCACATCGCTCATAATCAGCACTACCTTCAAACTCCTTTCGTCAGCAACGCTAAGGCCTGCTTTGCGTTCAGCATAGCCTTCGTCCGCAGCTTATCCAGCCTGCCCCGACAATAGGCCTCGGGTGCCAGCGCTTTTTTAGCTGCAGCCACAACTTCGGTGGACTGCAAATTATCTACACTTCCGGCAGTAACGCCGTTAATATCCTTCACAAAGCCATCAATTTTGGGGTCATAGGACACAGCCACAAAGGGACGCTCCATCACAGCAGCAAAAATCAAAGCATGGAGGCGCATACCGATGAGCAGCTCAAAATTACCCATTAAGGACAAAAACTGCTCCGTATCGCAATCCGCCTTGAGCACTGTGCTACGCTCCTTGTACACCATAAAATGCTGTAGCCGCTGGCAGGCAGCCACATCCACAGGATACTGCAAGGGCAAAATTACCACATGGGCAGCATACTCGCGGCTTAAAATATCTGCCGCCTTGGCCAGCTCCAAAAGATAACGATCGTCCTCCTGCCATTTGCGCACCGAGATAGCGATGAGCATCTTGTCAGCGGGAACACCGCACTTGCTGAGCAGCTCCCTGCCCTGCTCCTTGCCCTCCTGGGGCAAGGTCAGCACCGCATCCGCTGTCAGCTGCACCTTTTCCGCCGGTATGCCGATGTGACGCAGCTCGTATAAGGAGTCCTGGTCACGCACAGTAATTAAATCCACGTGACTGCACACCAGCTTGGTCAGCTTGCGCAGCAGCCCGCTCTGTATGGGCCCGATGCCCTGGGCAAAAAGCATCACCTTTTTGCCCAATAGCAACCCTAAAGCCAAAATCGATAAATAGTACAGCAAGCTACGCTTGCTGGTCACATCCTGCAGCAGACTGCCACCGCCACTCAAAAGCAAATCGCATCTGCGTAAGGCTAAAAATATTTCTAATGGATTAAAACGATGAATGGAAGAAACACTATATTTAGCTGCCGTGGTTTGGGGGTTGCCCGAAATAACCGTCAGCTCTACAGAATTTTCTGTACTGCGCAAAGCTTTTACGATCGCGGCCAACATAGCCTCATCTCCGGCATTGGCAAATCCATAGTACCCGGAAATCACGATCTTA
>JBJDXC010000115.1:4553-12153 GCA_051866475.1 Phascolarctobacterium sp. | reverse complement strand
TGATAAATAATGGCATTGGGATTCCACTGGGAAATAATATTGCCTTGAATGTCAGCGCCACTCATAATATTAATATTCTTCACATAGGCGTTAGGAGAGATATAAATTGCTGCCCCATTGCCTTTGAGGGTGCCATTAACATTGAAGTTGGTCACTAGCTCGCCATTGATAGCATCGAGGGTACCCATATTTTCCCAGGTATCGGTAGCAGAATTATAGTAAACCTTAATATAAGAACCACGGTATTCTACAGTATTGCCTAAAAGATTGCAGCCAAAGTCAAAGCGAGCAGCAACACCATTCTCGCCAATTGCCGATAGGCTAGCGCCTTGGGATAAGGTTACATTATGGTCTTTGCCATAGGTAACCATAAGGGCATTGGCATCTTTGCCGTTAGCATTGATGTTGCTATTAATAGTTAAATTATTGCCTTCGCCGTCTACACGAATACCTACGCCATATTCGCCGCTGACATTAATGTTACCTTGTTGGTTGGCGTCAATATAGCTACCATAGAGGTGAGTACCAATGGCCCTGTTTTGAGAGCTGTTATAGGTATTGGTTGTGCCATCATAGTAGGCGTTGTTTTGATAGTTAATAGTGAACCGGAATGGGTTAGTTGAGGACGCGCCACTATTATAAATGGATTGACCAAAGAATCTATTGCAGTCTATATCTAGACCGATATCCTGTAAAAGGGCCAACTCCGCCTCCATAAAGGTGCCCCAGTTGCGATAATTTTGGTGGCTCATGAAGCCATTCTGCAGCTCAACGTGGGAGAGCTCGGGGGTATTAGCCTCGTATTCTTTTAGAGATGCGACAGAGTCATCTTCGTAACAGTTAATGGGTAGACCTGGTACGGGGTCCAGCATTTGATCGTAGAAATCGGGCCAGGCAATCTTGGCTCCGTTCAAAACCTTATCTACGTTAGCACCGGTAAAATAGAGGCCACCAAAGGAGTTAAGTTTATCATCTATAGCACCAGAAGGATTATCATCGTCACTGGTGTCTTCGTAAGGGATAAACTCGTTGCGAATAATGTAGAAATTATTGTCTGTTTTTAATGCTTCAATATCCTGTAATTCTGTATATTGATCAAGAGTAATATACTTTACTGTCCTAAAATGTTCGGCAGAAGTAGGATTTTCCACTGTGTATGGAGATTTGCCAAAGACATCCCTCAGATGACCTTGATAGTTAGAGGCAATATATTTTGCATCTTGATCTTCTACTTTACCAATAAATCCAGTATCTCCCTCATTGGCAGAAATAACCTCAGCAATGATTAGCCGGTGATTTTCATCAGGTTCACCCGTTGCCTTTCCTTCTGCATCTACCCAATAAGAAATAGAGGATATACCCAAAGCATGGAAAACCTCATGGGTCATAGTAGCAAAGTAATTGAATTGTGTGTCGTTGTTGTTGAGTACAGGGGAACGACTCATTTCCCAGATACGCTCCGCACCTTTATTGACTTCTATCAAAGCAGCGTATTTTTCGTCGCTAAGAGATGCTGGTGCATTTTTGTCAAAGTAATTGGCTAGGATGGTTTTGCCATTAGTCATAATATCGCTGGTGGCACCGGCATTGGTTTCGTCATCAGACCATAACAGAAATTGAATGGTGGGTGCTGTCGTAGGAGTACCAAGTAAATCTTTAATATACTGCATGCTATTGTTTATAACATTGATTTCACCATCCATGAGGGAACGAAATGAGCTAGGATTGCTATTATGTTCAAAATTATTACCAGGGTCATTTTTATTAGTATACAAATCTAAAGCTACAAAATGTGTTTGTCCCTGATCTACGTAAACATTGGTAATATTGGACTTGTGATTGTAGTCGTCTAGATCAATGGGGGTAGTGGGTTCTGTAGCCGCATAGGCATAATAAGGTGCCATGAGGCAGGAGCAGCTTAGAAGTATTGCTGCTGTTAAAGCGCGTTTTTTGTTTAACATATTAAGACCTCCCCTGAGAAAAGTTTCATTCAATAGCTATTTTGCGTATACAATGCTCTTGGATAAAGTTTAACATAATTTTGCTCTTTTGTACTTGTTTTAGTAATAAAAAATGATTACACCCCTACCACCCTATCATAGCAGCTATATATTCATAAAAGTGTCACACATGTGAAATAAGAGATTTCTATCAATGGAGCTTCCTTATAGTTTTCCTAGCGCAATATTTCTTGCCTTTTGTCTGTTGAAGAAAAGTTGTCAGTATTGTAGAATAAAAAGGTATAATAATATATTGTCGTAAATAATGTTATAACACTCAAGAAGTAGTCAGGAGGTGGAGCATGCCCGATTTTAATCATATGACTTATCTGAATGTGAGCCTACTTTTGTTTTCTTCACTAGTCACGGCTTTTATGCTTTTTGGCTTGTTCATGAGTCGTCTGAGAAAACGCGACTTTAATAGCAAAATGATGTGCCTCCTGCTTGCACAAATCCTAATGCAGCTGGGCGAGGCCGGCATTTGGTATTGGAACGGCTCACCTGATAAAGCTTGGCTTATCAAGCTATGCTGCTTTTTATCCTTTGGCTTAGGCCTCGCAGTGACTGCTCTCTTCGTGTATTGCTTTATGGAATTGTTGCGTCAACGTGGCAAAGTATCCATGGTGCCTTTGCAATTATTGTCGATTATTTGTGGACTTGGCTTTGTACTATCCGGTGCATCCATGTTTAATGGCATCTTTTTTGATGTTGATACTAAGGGTTATTTTGTTTATGGTCCCTATGCTGCTTGGATTGAGTATATAGATTATGCCAATTTTGCTATTATCTTTGGTGTTGCCCTTTACAATCGCAAGATCATCAGTGTTAAGGGCTTTGCTATGATTTCTATCTATAGTTTGCTTCATTTAGGAGGTATGCTGATGGTGGATGTTTGGTATCCCACGCCCTTTTATTTGGCATCTACATTGGCTTTGATTGTGCTGTGTAATTTTTTGTACGAGGCTATAGAAGAAGCATATCTGCAAAAAGAAAAGGAGCTGATGGAGAGTCGTATTGCCCTGATGATTAGCCAGATTCAGCCCCATTTTCTTTATAATTCCTTGAATTCTATTTATCATTTATGTGATATGGATGCTCGTCTGGCTCAGCAGGCTATCGGGGATTTTTCGGAATATCTGCATCATGTATTGGGCTCGCTGAAGCGTACTACACCGGTGCTTTTTGAGCAGGAGCTGCAAAATGTAAAGGCTTATTTGGAGCTGGAGAAGCTGCGCTTTGAGGACTTAAACATCGTTTATAAAATCGAGGCTAGTAATTTCTTGGTACCGGCCCTTTCAGTGCAGCCCTTGGTAGAAAATGCAGTGAAGCATGGCATTTGCGGCAAGGAGGACGGAGGCACGCTGGTGCTCTCAACAAAGGAGCAAGCAGATTGCTTTGAGGTCATCGTAGAGGATGATGGTATAGGCTTTGATATAGCAAGCCTGCCGGACAACGGGGACAAGCATTTAGGCGTGCAAAACGTGAAGCAAAGATTAGCTGCCATGGTAGGAGGTAGCTTAAGTATTACTAGTACACCGGGAGAGGGCACTACCGCTATCATTCGTGTGCCCAAGGAGGGAAGCAAATGACTATCTTGGCAGTTGATGACGAAAAAATAGCTTTAGAGGGCTTGCTAAAATCCATTCGTGAGGCGGAGCCGGAGGCAGAGGTGATTGGCTTTCGTAAGCCCGGTGAAGCCTTAGCTTATTTCAAAGAGCATCCCTGTGATGTGGTGTTTTTGGATATCCAAATGCGTGGTGTTAATGGAGTTAATCTGGCCAAGGAAATGAAGCTTTTACAGCCCAAGGTAAATGTAATTTTTGCTACGGGCTATCTCGACTACATGGGTGAGGCTTTTTCCCTACATGCTAGTGGTTATTTGGTGAAGCCCATTACTACGAAAAAGGTGAGGGCGGAGCTGGATGATTTGCGGCATCCGGTGCAGGAGACTGCTCGTACTAGGGTCAGCATCTATACCTTTGGTAATTTTGAAATTTATGTGGATGGCAAAACACTGCCCTTTAAATACGAGAAAACCAAGGAGATGCTGGCCTATCTGGTGGATAGGCACGGAGCCTTTTGCAGCAATGGTGAGATCATGACAGTGCTGTGGGAGGATGAGCGGCGGCCCAGCTACTTGGGTAACCTAAAAAAGGATTTGCTGGATACCCTTAAAGAGCACGATTGCTCAGAAATTGTGGAGTCGGGCTGGAATAAGCTACGGGTGGTGCCGGAAAAGGTGGACTGCGATTATTATGCTTGGTATGAGGGTAAGCCTAATGCAATTAATAGGTATATGGGCGAATATATGGCTCAATATAGCTGGGCAGAAATAACAAATGCAAATTTATTTGGGGAGCAGCAAAATGTGTGACACTTTTATGATGCTTTGGCTGCTAGAATAGAAAACGCAGAGCGCAGAAAGGTATAGATTCTGTGCTAAAAAGCGGCTTTAGTCGCATCATAAAGAGCTATTAGCACGTTTTTCTGTCAACGTGTTTAATAGAAAAAATTGTGCACCCCACAAGGCGCAGGGCCAGCGAGTAATCGCTGGCCTTGTGTTTTATTTTGGCATTAGTAGTCAAAAAATGCTATAATAGTAAAGAACAGTATTTTAGTAAAAATTTGGGAGCGTACTATGCAATTAGTTGTAGATAAGATTGCCAAGGCCTTTGGCATTCATGAGATATTTAAAAATGTAAGCTTCATGGTGGAGCAGGGTGAGCACGTGGGCCTCGTTGGCGTTAACGGCAGTGGCAAAACCACGCTCTTGCGCTGCCTTTTGCAGCCCGATTGGATTGATGAGGGCGCTATTAAATTCGAGCCCGGCATCAGCGTGGGCTATGTGCAGCAGGGCTTTACGGAAATCCATGGTACCATCTGGCAGTTTATGAGCGAGGCTTGCCCGGAAATTACGTCGCTGCGCAAAAAGCTGGCGCAGTTGGAGGAAGCAGCCAATGGACTTAGTGGTGAGGCCTTGGACTCATGCTTAGATGAATACGCTCGCGTGACTAAACGCTATGAATTCATCGATGGCTACAATTTTGAAAATCGCATCAAGCGTGTGCTTATTGGCTTAGGCTATACGGAGGAATGGTGGAGTCACGAGGCCAATAATTTAAGCGGTGGCCAAAAAACGCGTCTGATGCTGGCAGCAGCGCTGGTGCGCAATCCTGATTTTATGATTTTGGACGAGCCCACCAACCATTTGGACATTATTATGACTCAGTGGCTAGAGAAGTATTTGCAGGAATTTAAGGGCGGGCTGCTGGTTGTAAGCCATGACCGTGCCTTTTTGGATAATGTGGCAGTGCGCATCTTAGAAATGGAGGGCGGAAAGCTGCAGTCCTTTAAGGGAAATTACAGTCGCTATCTAGAGCAAAAGGCTATCCAAACAGCTACATTAGAAGCTGCTTATAACGCGCAGCAGGATTATATTGCCCGCACGGAGGCATATATCCGTCGCTTTAAGGCGGGCATCAAAAGTAAAATGGCCCGTGGTCGCCAGTCCCAGCTAGACAGGCTGGAGCGCCTAGATGCGCCGGTGCATAACGAGGAATTTGAGCTGCGGCTACCGTCGGCAGCGGAATGTGCTGACAGAGTGCTGATTATGGAGGACTTGACCATTGGCTATGGGGAAAAGGTGCTGGCCAAGGGCATTAATCTCACATTGCGTCGTGGGGAAAAGGCGGCGCTTTTAGGCGCCAACGGCACTGGCAAGACTACCCTGTTGCGTACTATTTTAGGTGAAATACAGCCCTTGAAGGGACGTGCGAAAATCGGCAATCGGGTGCAGATTGGTTATTTCTCCCAGAGCTATGAGCGGCTGGACCCCAAGCAAACACTGCTTGAAAATTTTGTAATTGAGTATGGCTTTACAGAGGAGCACACTCGCTCCATGCTGGGCGGGATGCTTTTTCATGGTGATGATGTGTTTAAGAAAATTGGCGAGCTCAGCGGCGGCCAAAAGGCCCGCCTGGTGCTCTTAAAGCTGGTGCTGGACGGTGCTAATTGCCTAGTGCTGGACGAGCCTACGAACCATTTGGATATTATGGCACGAGAGACTGTGGAAGCGGCCTTAGAGGCCTTTGATGGCACTGTTTTGGTAGTAAGCCATGACCGTTATTTTGTCAATGAGGTAGCGGACCGCATTTGGGAAATCGAAGACGGCCAGGTGAAGGATTACAAGGGTAATTATGACTTCTACCTAGAGGAAAAGGAGAAGCTGGTCCAGGCGGCTGCGGCAGCAGCCGCGGAGGCGGAAAAGCAGCGTGCCTATGCCGAGGCCAAGGCCAAGCAGCAACTGGCTGCGCAGAGCGCAGCCGCAGAAGCTGCAGTGCCTGTGGCCAAGAAGGCGGAGCAGAAGAAACGCTACAGCCCCGAAGAGTCAGCAAAGCTGCTGCCTAAGGTGGAGCTACAAATTCGTGAGCAGGAGGCTATGATGGGGCTTTTGGAAAAGCGCATGGCGGACCCTGCTAACCATGCTGACCCAGCCAATAGCGCAGCTATGGCGGCGGAGCATGAGGAGTACGAGGCAAGAATTGCCGAGCTCATGGAGAAATGGGAAGTGCTGATGGAGGCATTAGAGGAGTGATTTAGCTCTGCAGAAGATTGCAGCGAAGTCTTAAGTAAAAAGGCTGCGGGTATGCGCAGCGAAGGAGTTGGCATTACATGAAAACTCATGAAGAATATATGCAGCTGGCGCTGGAGGAGGCCCGCAAGGCAGCTGCGCTGGGGGAAATTCCCATTGGCGCGGTGCTAGTGCACGAGGGTAAGGTCATTGCCAGCGCCCACAATATGAGGGAGACTTGGCAGGATGGCACGGCCCACGCGGAGATTATCGTCATCCAGGAGGCCTGTAAAAAACTAGGGCGCTGGCGTCTCAGTGGCTGTAGCCTGTATGTAACCGTGGAGCCCTGCCCTATGTGCAGCGGTGCCATTGTCAATAGTCGCATCGACACAGTGGTTTATGGCTGTCCTGATGTAAAGGCCGGGGGAGCGGAGTCTATTTTTAATATTATTACCAATCCCAATCTTAATCACTGCGCTACGGTGATTAGCGGCGTATGCGAAGAGGAATGCGCTCAGGTGATGAAGGATTTCTTCAAGCGGCGGCGGGAAGAAAATAAAGCTAAAAAGCAGCAAAAACCGGGCTGTTGTGGTGAAGAAAAGTATTTTTAATGTAATAGCTAGATGAGCTGATATAGTTGAGACTGCCTAAAACCATGAGCTATTGGCATAGTACCTAAGTAGGAACTTTTATAGTGTTAGCACAATGTATGAGGAGGCGAGCCTATGAATATTTATCTTTGGCGTCATAACAAAACCTATCACAGCCACAGCATGATTGATGAACCTTGCTTGAATAACGAGTTCTATCTGGATGCATTAGCCATTGTGGTTGCTCACGACTTGGACGAAGCACTGGCCAAGCTGGCGGAGCAAAACGCTGGCTGGCGCGTGGATGATTTGCGGGCTCTGCCCTGCACGGTCATCCCTGCGGACAAGCCTGGCATCGTCTTTACTGAGCTCCGGGGCATGATTAATCATTTGTAAGATGTGAAGCTTTAATATGCTTTTTCTTAGGAAAAAGATTAAGC
>JBJDXC010000115.1:0-4453 GCA_051866475.1 Phascolarctobacterium sp. | reverse complement strand
CAATCACATATTAAAGAAGTAAAGAAAAAGAAGCAGACCTAAACTCTAAATCAGAGTAGGTCTGCTTTTGTATATTGTTATTGAATTTTATTCCTCGTCGTCTAGCATCTGCTCTAAAGTGTGCCAGCCGAGAACTGCACATTTTACGCGGGCGGGCATATGGCTCACGTCCTGCAGCACGCCGGCCTCCTCCAGCTCCTCGATTTCCTCGTCACTGGCATCGCTCTTAATCATGCGCAGGAAAATATCTGCGAGACGCAGAGCCTCATCCTTGGGCTTACCGATAACCAAATCCAGCATCATGTCAGCACTGGCTTGGCTAATAGCGCAGCCACTGCCGGTGAAGGCGCCATCCACAACAACGCCATCTGCGACCTTCAGTCGCAGGGTAATATCATCGCCGCAGGTAGGGTTATAGCCGCGCATCTCCATATCCGCATCGGGCAGCTCGTGCTTATGGCCCGGATGCATATTATGATCCAATAAAATCTCGTTATAAAATGCTCTATTATCTGCCATAGCCCATTCTCTCCCTCATCGTACTAAGACTAGCCAAAAAGCGCTCCACATCGGCCACTGTATTATAAAAAGCTAAGCTCATGCGGGCCGTAGCTCCTGTGCCAAGGTGATCCAGCAGGGGCTGAGCACAGTGATTACCGGCGCGAATATTCACGCCGTCCGCATCAAAAATGGCCGCGATATCATGTGGATGCACACCATCAATAGTGAAGGTGATGATGCCCTTGTGCTCCTCCCATTTGTCAGAGCCAATAATGTGCACGCCCTCGATTTTTTGCATGCCCTCAAAGGCGATTTTCGTCAGCGCTGCTTCGCGCGCTTCTATAGTCTCAAAGCCTACGCTTTGAATATAGTCGATAGCCGCATGCAGGCCCACGGCTCCCGCCGCATTAACAGTGCCTGCCTCGAACTTATGGGGCAAGGGTGCATACTCCTGGGTCTCACGACTTACCCAATTGATCATCTCGCCACCATATAAGAAAGGAGGCATTTTTTTCAACAGCTTTTTCTTGCCATAGAGTACGCCAATGCCCATGGGACCGAACATCTTGTGCCCACTAAAGGCCAAAAAGTCTGCATCCAAGGCCTGCACATCCACCTTCATATGTGGTACGCTTTGTGCGCCGTCGATGACGGCCACCGCTCCCACATTATGGGCCAGCGCAATGGCCTTTTCTACAGGGTTCAGACGACCTAAAACATTGCCTACCTGAGCCATGGCCACAATCTTCGTCTTGGACGTAATGGCTTGCTCCAAGGCCTCATCAGAAATGCTGCCATCAGGTGCGCACTCTATGTATTTCACTACAGCGCCAGTCTTTGCTGCAACCATGCGCCAGGGTAGCATATTACTGTGGTGCTCCATAATAGTAATGACGATTTCATCGCCAGCCTGGAGATTGCTTAAGCCATAGCTATAAGCTACTAAATTTAAGCTTTCGCTAGCGTTGCGGGTGAAGATAATTTCTTCCTCGCTCTTAGCGTTGATAAACTTTTGCACAGCTACGCGAGCATTCTCATAGCCCTCCGTAGCCTCCATAGCCAGCTGGTACAAACCACGCAGGGGGTTGGCATTATGCTTAAGATAAAACTCGCTCTCGGCATCAATTACGCTCTGAGGGCGCTGGCTAGTGGCAGAGTTGTCTAGATAGGCCACATCCAGCTGAGCCAGCAAGGGAAAATCCTTTTTATAATCTATTGCCAATATATCTTCATTCACCATCGGCAATTACTCCTTCCAAATAACGCTCCACCAATTGGACCGTTTCCTCATCCTCAATACGACGGCAAATACCCTCGATCTTGGCCTTAGCCATCATATCGATGGCATCGGACTCGCTGAATCCCCTGCTCATCATGTAGAAAAGCAAGTCCTCATCCAGCTTGCCGATGCTGGCACCATGGTTACCCTGTACATCTTCTTCGCTGCACAAAATTAGCGGAATGGATTGGTTCACCACATCATCGCTCAAAAGCAGCACAGTCTCCTTCTCGTCGCCGAGAGCACCGGCACTGCCGTTTTTAAAATCTATGGTACCACGGTAAATTTTGAAGGCTCCCTGCTGCAAAACGCCGTCAGCAGTCATATTGCAGGTAGTTTTTTTACCATAGTGATTGGCGATAAAATTCATGTCAATGCGCTGGCTATGGCGACCATAGTAAGCAATAGCTGCGTCAAAATTAGCGCCATCACCTGAAAGCTCCGTACGCACGCCGTTATAGATTTGGGCACCGCCCAGTTGTAATTGCAGAATTTCAAAGCTAGCGTCCGCTGCCAAATCAGCTCCCACATCGTTCAAATGCAGGAACTCATGACCTAAAAGCTGTACCTGCACCAGCTTCACCTTGGCATTTTTCGCAGCAGCAATTTTGGTTTGCACTGCGGCCATGCCCTTGGCAGAAGCAGTGGAGATATAGGTCATGAATACAGTAAGCTCGCTGTCCGGTTTAGCTTCAATCTCCAAACGATTATAGCATTCTTGGCCATCGTCGTAACGTAAAGTTACGGCCGCAGTGCTCTTGCCTGCGTCAGCTACTAAATGAATGCGCTTGCCTTCGCCTAACTGCGCCATTTCAGCACCCATGCCCGTGGGCATAGCTGCAAAATTCATGCTGTTCACGGGGCAGGTAGCCATTTGCTCGCAGCCACAGCAATTCTTGCCGGGGATGCGAGTGCTTTGCTGTTTATTTAAGCATACGCTGCCCTGCAGAGCCACCCTGGGCTCGCACTCATCCTTAGGAACAGCCACAGCCACACGACTTTCGTTCATGCGCAGACGGTTCCAGGTGGGTGCAGGCAGCTGGTTAACGATTAAATCTAGATTTCTCATTTTTCTCTCCTTACCCGATGCTGCCTTGCATCTCAAGTCTGATGAGATTATTCATCTCTACGGCATATTCCAGCGGCAGCTCCTTAGAAACATTATCCGCAAAGCCGCTAACAATCATGGCTCTGGCCTCTTCCTCGCTAATGCCGCGGCTCATAAGATAGAACACAGCATCATCGCTGATGCGACCAATTTTAGCTTCGTGTCCGATATCCGCGTCAGCGGTACGCACATCGATAGCCGGAATAGTGTCGCTGCGGGAAATGTTATCCAGCATCAAGCTTTGGCAGGAGACGGAGCTCTTGGCATGCTTAGCCTTATTTGTTACCACTACGCTGCTGCGGAAGGTGCTGATGCCACCGCTCTTAGAAATGGAGCGAGTGTTAACAAGGCTGGTTGTGTGAGGCGCATTATGCACTACCTTACAGCCCGTGTCCAGATTTTGGCCGTGGCCTGCGAAGGTTACACCGGTGAACTCGCTGTGAGCGCCCTCGCCATTCAGTACGCTCATAGGATACAAATAGGAAACGTGGGAGCCAAAGGAGCCGGATACCCATTCAATGGTACCGCCCTCGGCCACTAAAGCACGTTTAGTATTCAGGTTATACATATTTTTAGACCAGTTTTCAATAGTGCTATAGCGAAGCTTGGCATTTTTTGCAATGAAAAGCTCTACGCAGCCAGCATGCAAATTAGCCACATTATATTTGGGAGCGCTGCAGCCCTCAATAAAATGCAAATCCGCGCCCTCGTCCACGATAATCAGGGTATGCTCAAATTGGCCTGCACCCTTAGCATTCAGGCGGAAATAGGATTGCAAAGGAATAGCAACCTTTACTCCCTTAGGCACGTAGACAAAGGAGCCACCGGACCAAACTGCGCCGTGGAGCGCTGCAAATTTGTGGTCAGTGGGCGGAACCAGCTTCATGAAATGCTCCTTCACCATGTCCGCATAGGGGCCGTTCAAAGCGCTTTCCATATCGGTATAAACAACGCCCTGCTCCTCAACCTCCTTGCGCACATTGTGATACACAAGCTCGCTGTCGTATTGCGCGCCCACACCGGCTAAGCTGGTCTGTTCGGCTTGGGGAATGCCTAAACGCTCAAAGGTATCCTTAATATCGTCGGGTACATCCTCCCATTTGCCCTGCATTTTAGTGTTAGGGCGCACATAGGTAACAATGTTATCCATGTTGAGGCCCTCAATAGAAGGACCCCACTGCACCATGGGAGTGTTGTTATAAATCTCCAAGGACTTGAGGCGGAACTCACGCATCCATTCAGGGTCGTGCTTCTCGCGTGAAATTTGCTCTACGATATCACGAGTCAAGCCCTCCTCAATGCGATAAGCGTCCTTATCCTCATTGCGAAAGTCGTATAGACTTCTATCTATATCTTCAACATAAGTTTTTTCTTCCATAGTTCACTCCAAAAGGTCGCTTATTTTTGCAGAAATTGCTCAAAGCCGTGCTTGCTGATTTCCTCCACCAGCTCGGGACCGGCGTTCTTGATGATGCTGCCATTGGCTAAAATATGGGTTTTGTCCACATGCAGCGCTTCCAAAATCTTGGTGTTATGGGTAATAATCAAGAGCGCACCATTGCGAT
>JBJDXC010000114.1:0-12277 GCA_051866475.1 Phascolarctobacterium sp. | reverse complement strand
TATGCTAAAACAGTGGCAGATTTAAAGGAGTTTTTGCTGGCTAAGTAAGGTTTGTAAGGCATATGCTTACATAATTTATATAGCTTTACAATGAGGTTTTTATGAGTATTTACGCTATCGGTGACCTGCATTTATCGGGGGAACCACCCACCAAGCCCATGGCTGTTTTCGGAGAGCATTGGCTGGGACATAAGGAAAAAATTAAAGAGAACTGGCTGGCCACGGTGCAGGCCGAGGATACTGTCATTATTTGCGGGGATATTAGCTGGGCTATGGGCCTTGCCAATGCGGCGGAGGATTTGGCCTGGCTGGCGCAGCTGCCCGGACGCAAGCTTTTGTTGCGTGGCAACCACGATTATTGGTGGAGTAGCCTTGCTAAAATGCAGCAAATGTATGGGGAAAATTTTGAGTTCATCCAAAATGACTGCATTATGGTGGGGAATACAGCCATTTGCGGTACCCGTGGCTGGGTGCTGCCCTCGGCAGAGAATTTTACGCCGGAGGATGACAAGATTTATAAGCGAGAGGCTTTACGCCTTGAGCTTTCCTTAAAAGCTGCATGCAAAAATAATCCTGAGCAAATTATCGTTGCTTTTCACTATCCGCCCCTTTTCGCAGCGGAGGAGCATACCCTGTTTACGGACTTACTGGAGCAGTATCGGGTACAGCACTGTGTTTACGGGCACATTCATGGCGAAAACCACGTGCTGACCTTTGAGGGCGAGCGCGACGGCGTTAACTATAAGCTGGTAAGCTGTGATACACAGGGCTTTGCGCTGACGCGCATAATCTAAATGTATATTATGTGCGCACAAATATACTAAATTTGACTCCTACCCCGAAACGCGGTAGGAAACATAAGTTCGCAATAAAGTCAAGCAAAAAAGCTAGCGCGACTGACCACTACGGTCAGTCGCGCTAGCTTTTTGATTAATCTCGTAAGCAACCTATAGGAACAATATATACTCCATCCTCTCTTTGAAAAGCATATTTGCCCGTAGCTGTTAATACCATCAAAAACGATGGCTCCTTCATCTTATCAGTATCAATTTTATCACGAAGTTTTTTTAGAGTTGTTGCGCCGTGTTCTATAGCAGTATCACCACCAAGCTTTATTTCGATGAGCCCGTAATCACCATTGCGCAAATGGACAACAGCATCACACTCTAGACCTGTTTTATCTCGATAATGGTATATGCAACCATTCATGGCATCTGCAAAAACTCGTAAATCACGTACACAGAGAGTTTCAAAGAGTAGGCCAAAGGTATTGAGGTCGTTGAGCAAATCATTAGGACCTATACCCAATGCAGCAACGGCTATAGAGGGATCAATAAAATAGCGTGTAGCAGTACTTCTTATAGCAGTTTTAGAGCGAAGATTGGGATTCCAAGCAGGCATTTCTTCAATTACGAATATCTTTTTCAGCGCATTGATATATGATATAACGGTATTCGTATCAAGGGTGCTAACGTCGTTGGCTTCCATATCTGCTTTTAGAGCTTCATTAGAAATTTGTGTCCCTTGATTTCTAGCATAAGAACGCATTAAACGATTTACACGCTCAGGAGCGCGCACAATTCCATCAACACGAGAAATGTCGGATTTAATTACCGCATCATAATAGTCATATGCTTGATCAAGCGCTATTTCATCTGGCAAAAAAGTAGCTCTTGGCCATCCACCACGGCATACTAAGAATGCCATTCTCGTTAAATCTAAATCATTAATGCCAAGTAAATCTTTTCTCTTTGCAAATAAATCCCTTAGTCTAATCATACCGTTTGATTCGCCAGATTCAAACAGACTCATGGGACGCATTAAAAGCCAGGCAAAGCGCCCTGTCCCTGTATGCTTAACAGCCTCCATGTTGGCAGGAACGGCTGAACCAGTCAAGATAAATTGTCCTTCATTATTTCTATGATCTACTTCATAACGAACAGCGTCCCAAAGCTTAGGAGCAATCTGCCACTCGTCAATTAAACGAGGAACGTCTCCCTGTAATATTAGCTTTGGGTTTATGTCAACGAGTAGGAGATTCTGTTTTTCATTTTCAGGGTCAGCCAGATATAAAGTACTCTTGGCAGCTTGCTCAGCTGTTGTTGTTTTACCGCACCATTTGGGACCTTCTATAAGAACTGCACCTTTACCGGCCAGTTTTCTTTGTAAAATTGCATCAGCAATTCTTGCTTTATACTCTCTCATGACGTCACCATCCTTTGTAGTCATTTTACCAGACTTCATGCGGGTTTGCAAGTGGTTTTCAGTGATTTGGACGCAATTTATTAGGCGATTTGGACGTAATTTGTTAGTCTATTTGGAGGTTCTTTGTTCAGTGATTTAGACAGATTCTGTTAGACGATTTGGCTCGATGGTGGAATGGTCATTAATCGTCAAGTCACTTTGTCCTAGTTTATTAGTAAATCTAAAGTCAAGTTATTAGGATATTTGGATATAAAAATGCTGTTTTCAATTGCGTATTGTAACAGAATGTGCTACAATTAAAGTGTTTATCTACGTTCTTTTACAATTACAGTGTACCGCCTGAAGAGACGAGTACTGTAAAGAGTACGCCAAAGATGGATTTGTCTTTGCAAACTGTCTCGTAGCTCACAGGGGTACAGCGTGATTTTTAAGGAGTAATTATAGGGAATATATATTTTCTAGGATGGGAGGAGTTATCTCTTGTTGATGAATGGCGCACAGGCTATCTTGGAAAGCCTGAGACGAGAAGAGGTTGACATTGTTTTTGGATATCCCGGTGGTGCCGTATTGGATTTATACGACGCAGTTTACCAGGCTAAATTTCCCCATATTTTGACTCGCCACGAGCAGGGTGCTGTGCACGCTGCTGATGGCTATGCTAGAGCTACGGGCAAGGTGGGCGTATGCTTTGCTACCTCCGGCCCCGGCGCTACCAATTTGATTACTGGTATTGCTACGGCTAACATGGACTCTATACCGATGGTTTGCTTCACTGGTCAGGTAGGTAATCCCTACATCGGTAAGGATTCCTTCCAGGAGGCCGATATCGTAGGCATTACCACTCCGATTACCAAGCACAACTATCTGGTAAAGAAGGTGGAGCAGCTGCCTAGGGTAATCAAAGAAGCCTTCTTTATCGCTAGAACCGGTCGTCCCGGCCCCGTAGTAATCGATATTGCCAAGGACGTTTTTTCTACCCAATTTGAATATGAATATCCTAAATCTGTAAATTTGCGTGGCTACAGCGGTGAATTTACTGGCAACGAAGAAGAAATTGTAGCCGCAGTACAGGCTATTAAAAGCGCCAAACGCCCCCTGTTCTTTATCGGCGGTGGCATGACTCTTTCCGGCCAGAGCAAGCTCTTTAGAGAGGTTGTAAAGCTGAGCTCCATTCCTGTAGTGAGCTCCCTCATGGGCCTGGGCTGCATTCCCTCCACTGATGAGGGCTTCTTAGGCATGGTGGGCATGCACGGCTCCTATGCAGCCAATATGGCGGTGCAGGAATGCGATTTGCTCATCACCCTGGGCGCGCGCTTTGACGACCGCGTCACCGGCAAGCTGAGTGCCTTTGCTCCCAATGCCAAGATTGTGCATTTTGAAGTCGATAAGGCAGAAATTAATAAGAACGTGCCGGTGGATTATCCTGTTTTTGGCGACCTGCGTTGGTCCATGCCCATCTTTATGAATTTGATGATTCGCTCCGTGGATGATTACGAGGAGCGCATCGCTGAGTGGCGTGAGCATGTGCTTGCCATGAATAGAGAGCATCCCTTCGCTTATAAACATGACGCCAACACCATTTTACCCCAACAGCTGATTGAGAAGGTATCTGAACTGGTGGATGATGATACCATCGTGGTAACTGACGTAGGTCAGCACCAAATGTGGGCTGCCCAATTCTTCAACAGCCGCAAGCCCCGTCAATTCCTGACCTCCGGCGGTCTGGGTACCATGGGCTACGGCCTGCCCGCAGCTATGGGTGCCAAGCTGGCCAAGCCAGATCAGAAGGTAGTAGTCTTTACCGGTGACGGCTCCATTATGATGAATATTCAAGAGCTTGCTACCATGGCTGATAATGATATTGATGTAAAAATCGTGCTCCTGCACAACAGCGTCCTGGGCATGGTTTACCAATGGCAAAAGCTCTTCTACGGCCATCGCTTCTCCAACACGATTATGGACACCAAGGTGGATTTTGTAAAATTGGCTGAGGCTATGGGTATTAAGGGCGTGCGCATTCAAGGCTTAGAGGGCTTTGAGGCCAATTTAAAGGCTGCTTTAGAGGGCGAGGGTGCTACCCTGATTGACGTCATCCTGCCTCCTAATGAGGATGTATTGCCCATGGTTGCCCCTGGCGCACAGCTGGATAACATGGTGTTAGGAGATTAAAGCGATGAAAAAATATAATTTAGCCATTTTAGTAGATAATAAGCCCGGCGTATTGACCCACGTATCAGGCTTAATTAGCCGCCGTGCCTTTAATATTGAAAGCATTTCCGCAGGCTATACTGAAGAAACAGACGTAACCCGCATTAATATCGAGGTTTCTGTAGAGGATAAGCACGAGCTGGAGCAGGTTATTAACCAGCTGTCCAAGCTCATCGATATTATTAAAATCGTTAATCTGGGCGAGGTGGACTCCATTGTCCGCGAGCTAGTGCTGCTCAAGGTGCGCGCCAATAAAGAGACCCTCAAGGATATCCGCAATATCGTGGATGTGTTCCGCGGTAAAATTGTGGACATCAGCCCTGAGAACGTTGTCATTGAAATCACTGGCTCCCAAGGAAAAATTGATGCCATCTGTGCTATGATGGCGCAGTTTGAGATTATCGAAATTGCTCGCACCGGCACCATTGCTATATCCAGAGGTCCGGTTCCCGTAAAAGAAATGTAAGGAGAAAAAATTATGAGTATGCAAATGGAATTCATCAAGGTACTGCCCTCTCCCCAGGCCCTGATGGAGGATTATCCCATAAGCCAGGCTTCCAAGCTCTTGAAGCTGCAGCGCGATGAGGAGATTAAAAATATTTTCACCGGCCAGGATGACCGCTTTTTGATGGTTATCGGCCCCTGCTCCAGCGATAATGAAGAAGCAGTTTTAGATTATGTGTATAGATTGGCCAAAATCCAGGACAAGATCAAGGATAAAATCTATATTGTGCCCCGCCTATACACCAATAAGCCCCGCACCATTGGCGTGGGCTACAAGGGTATGCTGCATCAACCCACTCCCGACGGAAAAGAAGATATGTGGGGCGGTATCATTGCTATCCGTAAGATGAATGTACGTGTTATTGAAGAAACCGGCATGACCGGCGCTGAGGAAATTCTTTATCCTGAGGTGTTCCGTTATCTGTCCGACCTGTTGAGCTATGCTGCTGTAGGCGCTCGCTCCAGTGAGGACCAGCTGCACCGCATGATTGCCTCCGGCGTGGGCATTCCCGTCGGTATGAAAAACCCCACCTCCGGCGACTTATCAGTTATGCTGAACAGCGTTGCTGCGGCCCAGCACGAGCAAGAGTTCCTCTTCCGTGGCTGGGAGGTGCGCACCAAGGGTAACGAGCTGGCTCACTCCATTCTGCGCGGTTATGTGGACCCCTTTGGCAACAGCTACCCCAACTACCACTACGAAATTCTGCGCAATGTGCACGCTATGTATGCTGAGCGCAAGCTGAAAAACCCTGCCATTATCGTGGATACTAACCATAATAACTCCGGCAAAAAATGGGCCGAGCAGCCCCGTATTGCTAAGGATATCGTTAATTCCTGTAAGCTGAATCCTGATATCAAGAAGATTGTCAAGGGCCTCATGGTGGAGTCCTATATTGAGGACGGCTGCCAAGCTATTAGTGACGGCGTATATGGCAAATCCATTACCGACCCCTGCTTAGGCTGGGAAAAAACCGAGCGCATGCTGCTGGATTTGGCTGATATTTTGTAATTGCATCGAGGAGGATTATTATAAATGCTTAATCAAGTTTCTTTGTTCACCGAAAACACCCAAGGTGGTTTGTTAAAAATTACTAGTATTCTTAAAAGTGCTGATATCAATATCTATACTATGCTGGCTAATGACAGCGCTGAATATGGTATTGTGCGTTTAGTAGTTGACAAGGCTGATGTAGCCATCGCTGCTCTGAAGGCAGAAGGCTTGCAATGCCGTCTGGACAAGGTTATCGCTGTAGAAATGAACGATACCCCGGGCTATTTGGATGGTATTCTGACTGCTCTTGATAATGCCAATATTGATATTTCTTATCTGTATATTTCCTTTAACCGCGACAATGTTAAGCCCGTTGTTGTTTTCAAGACTACCGAGCCTGAAACCGCAACCTTCCTGATTGGCCGCGGCTATAACCTGATCGAGAGCTTCTAAGACTTTGGTTTTTAGGCATTAAAAAAGCTAGCACGCTGACTGATGTGGTCAGTAGTGCTAGCTTTTTTGTATTTATAATTTACATGAGCTCGCAGAGCATTGTCCTAAGCTCGTTTTCGTGATGCTTCTGGTTACAGCTCCTTAATCATGGCAATGAGTTTGTCCACCTGGGCATCGTCGGTGGCCCAGCTGGTGCAGATGCGCACGCTATAGTTACCATCGGGGAGATAGGCAATGTGGCTCAGGGCGAATTCTTCGCTGAGCTTAGCGAATTGCGCAGGTGTCATAATGACGAATTGTTGGTTAGTGGGGGAGTCAGTGACGAATTTGAAGCCACAGTCTAGGAGAGCTTGCTTAATCTTCAGAGCTTGCTCAGTGCCCTTGGCACAGATTTTTGTATATAAATCGTCCGTGAAGGCAGCGCCGAATTGTACGCCCAAGAGGCGACCTTTAGCCATAATAGCACCACATTGCTTGGCAATGGTGCGGAAGTCTGGCTTAATTTCGTCGTTCATGATCACAACTGCTTCGCCGAAGAGCAGACCGCATTTGGTGCCACCGATGTAAAAAACATCGCAGTTGGCGGCCAAATCAGCAGGAGTCATATCGTTATCGGGTGCGCCCAGCACATAGCCCAAGCGAGCACCGTCGATGAAAAGGTAGAGACCTGCTTCCTTGCACACAGCGTATAAGTCCTGCAGCTCTTTTTTGCTATACATGCTGCCGATTTCCGTGGGCTGGGAAATATAGACCATCTTGGGCTGGGCCCAGTGCTCACGGCTGGGGTCGGTATCGTATTTAATCCACTCGGCCTTGATTTGCTCGGCGGTCAGCTTGCCGTCCTCGCTGGGCAGGGGCAGCACTCTGTGACCCACATGCTCGATAGCACCGGCCTCGTGGGTGTTGATATGGCTGGGGACAGCGCCAAAAACTGCTTGATGGGGACGCAGGGCAGCGCAAATAACAGTTAAGTTGGTCTGGGTGCCGCCCACTAAAAAATGCACGTCTGCATTGGGACAGCTAAAATATTCCTTGATCTTAGCGCGAGCCTCATCGCAGTAGGGATCCAGACCATAGCCATCGGTCTGGTCCATGTTGGTAGCAGCCAAGCGCTCTAAAATGGCGGGATGGCAGCCCTCGGTGTAGTCACTATTGAAACGATACATATCAAAGCACCTCTCAAATTTATAATATGCTAGCCAAGCTTGGTGTTTACTCAAGCAATACCAAGCTCAGCAATTAGAACTCAAAAAATTACTCCTTATGGAAAAGCTTCTTGCCCACCAGCTCCCAAAGCACGGGCAATACGGAAAAGATAACGATGCCCAAGGTAACTAGAGTAAAGTTTTGCTTAATCACAGGGATATTGCCAAAGAAATAACCGCCGCCCACGAAAAGGGTTACCCAAACCACGGCACCGATAACATTGTAATGGGCGAAGGTGATGTAGTGCATCTTGCCCACACCGGCTACGAAGGGAGCAAAGGTGCGGACAATGGGCACGAAGCGGGCCAGGAAGATGGCCTTGTGACCATGTTTGGCATAGAAGGCGCTGGCCTTGTCCACGTGCTCCTTTTTAATGAGGCTGTGCTTGGCGTTGATCATGGCTAGGCCTAGCTTTTCGCCGATCATATAGTTGCAGGCATCGCCTAAAATGGACGATACGAGGAAAATTACCGTAATTATTTTAATGTCCATGCCCTCAGGAGCAGTGGCTGCCAAGGCACCGCAGGCAAAGAGCAGGGAGTCGCCGGGCAGGAAGGGGGTTACAACCAGGCCGGTTTCGCAGAACACCACCAAAAAGAGGATGGCGTAAATAAAATGACCATAGGCTGCCATAATCTCCGGCAGATGCTTGTCCAAATGTAAAATGATGTCGATAAAATAGAGTGCATACTGTTCCATTGCTTCAACCTTTCTCCTTTAAAATGAACGCTTAAAAATGAATGCTTCGACCTGCCCGTGATGGGCAGTAGTAGATTTAGTAATGCATGAAGATATTTTAACAGAAAAACCGAACTTTGTCATAATATTTTCCACAAAAAATGTGAAATTCCCCTTAAATGTGGTACAATAGAAGATATTAAAAGATTATTGTTAGTTTTTCTAGCTAAGGAGACATTTCATGGAAGAAAAAAATTCTTTGTGTTGGTGTGGCAGTGGCAAGGCATATGCCGCTTGTCACCAAATGATTGATGCTAAGATTGAATTATTGCGCTCCCAAGGTAAGGAAGTGCCGGACCGCTGTATGATTAAAACCCCTGAGCAAATCGCTGGCATTCGCGAGGCCTGCAAGATTAATACGGGCGTGTTGGATGAGGTTGCCAAGTATATTAAGGCAGGCATGACCACGGAGCAAATTAATACTATTGTTTATGACTATACTATTGCCCACGGAGCAACCCCTGCTCCCCTAGGCTTCATGGGTTTTCCCAAAAGCGTGTGCACCTCTGTGAACGATCAGGTGTGCCACGGTATCCCCAGCGAGCACGACGTTTTGAAGAGTGGCGATATCGTTAATGTGGATGTGTCCACCATTTATAAGGGCTATTATGCGGATGCTTCCCGCATGTTCATGATTGGCAAGGTGCGTAAGCCTGCCGCCGATTTAGTGGCTATTACAAAGCAGTGCCTGTTAAAGGGTATTGCTGCTGCCCAACCCTGGGGTTATATAGGCGATATTGGCGCTGCAGTGAGCCAATTGGCCCGCAAGCATGGCTACAGTGTGGTAACCGAGTTTGGCGGCCACGGCGTGGGCATTGATTTCCACGAGGATCCCTTCATCTGCCATGTGGGCAAGCGCAAAACCGGCATGGTGCTGGTGCCTGGTATGATTTTCACCATTGAGCCCATGATTAATATGGGACGCAGTGATATTTTTGTGGATGCAGCCAATGATTGGACAGTTTATACCGATGATGGCAGTTTGTCCGCCCAATGGGAGCACACAATACTAATCACTGAAAATGGGCCAGAGGTGCTGACCTATTAATCATCTAATCGCTTGATAATGGATTGGCAAGGAAGGTGTCTTTTAATGAGCTTTCTTGAGAATTTATTTAAGCTAAAAGAGAATAAAACCACCGTTCAAAATGAAGTAATTGCTGGCTTTACTACCTTTGTGACTATGGCCTATATTTTGGCAGTAAATCCCAGCATTTTGAGTGTCTCGGGCATGGATGTGGGCGCAGTTTTCACAGCTACAGCTGTAAGCGCTGTTATCGGCACTCTGCTGATGGCCGGCTTATCCAATTATCCCTTTGCCTTAGCCCCTGGTATGGGTCCCAATGCCTTTTTGGCCTACACAGTTTGTGGTGCTATGGGCTATTCTTGGCAGATTGCTCTGACAGCAGTTTTCATTGAGGGCATTATTTTTGTGCTACTTTCGGTAACTAAAATAAGGGAAATGCTCTTTGATTCCATTCCCATGAGCCTGAAAATTGGTATTACTGCCGGTATTGGTTTGTTTATTGCTTTTATTGGTATGCAGAACGCCAAAATTATTGTGGCTGGGCCTGGGTTGGTTTCGCTGTTCTCCTTTAAGGCGTCTCTTGCCAATGGAACTTTTGCTTCCCAAGGTATAGGTGCTTGTCTAGCTTGTGTGGGTGTGCTTGTAACGGCAGTTTTGATTGCGAAGAAGGTACCGGGTGGCTTACTTTTAGGTATTTTGCTGACTTGGATAGCAGGAATCGTATGTGAATTTGCGGGCTTTTATATTCCTGACCCTAAGCTGGGAGCTTACTCTCTGTTGCCTGACTTTTCCAATGGGCTTGCCGTACCTAGTTTGGCACCGACTCTGCTTCAGATGGATTTTAGTGCTGTTGCTACCTTTGATTTTATAACGATTATGCTTAGCTTCATGTTTGTGGACTTTTTCGACACTCTGGGAACCTTGATTGGTGTAGGAGCTAAGGCTAAAATGCTGGACGAAGAGGGCAGACTCCCGCGTATTAAGGGTGTGTTATTGGCGGACTCCACTGCAACTGCTATAGGAGCGTTATTGGGTACTTCAACAGTAACTACCTTTGCAGAAAGCAGTGCCGGTGTGGCCGCAGGGGGAAGAACAGGACTCACAGGCGTAGTAGTGGCTATGCTGTTTTTTTCTAGCCTCTTTTTTTCTCCCATCTTTTTAGCAATTCCCGCTTTTGCTACAGCCCCTGCTTTGATTGTGGTGGGCTACATGATGTTTGGCACTATAGCAACCCTTGATTTCGATGACTATGCTGATAGCTTCCCTGCGTTTTTGGCAGCTGTTGCCATGCCTTTTATGTATTCCATAAGTGATGGCATAGCCTTTGGTGTAATTTCCTATGTGGTTATGAAACTTGCCACAGGTACTTTGCTGAAAAAGCAGGCGGATTATATTGTTTGTGTCTTGGCGTTAATCTTTATACTAAAATATATCTATATGTAATTGAGGTAACAGAATATGAACGACCGTATCAGAGCGGTCGCACTTGGCAACGACCCTGCTGATCTGCTCTTACAGAATGGCAGGGTTGTTGACGTGTTGACCGAAACGATTTACGAAGCCGATGTGGCTATCTCTGATGGCAAAATCGCTGCTGTTGGGCCCTATGGCACTTATTGTAAAGCTAAACAAGTTGTTGATTTACAGGGGGCCTACATTGCTCCTGGCTTGGTTAACACTCACTGCCATGTGGAAAGCAGCATGGCAGCTCCGGAAAGCTATGTGCGTGAGGAGCTGCGTTGGGGCACGACTACGCTAATTACGGACCCTCATGAGATTGCCAATGTGGCCGGAGCCGAGGGCATTCGCTATATGCTCAAGGCCGGTGGGCATATGCCCATCAACTATTACGTAGAACTGCCCAGCTGCGTGCCCGCCACGCCCTTTGAGCACGCCGGCTGCGTCATGGACGCAGCGGCTATGGCAGAGCTTATGCACGACAAGGGCGTGCTAGGCATGGGCGAGATGATGAATGTGCCTGGCGTGCTGTATAACGACGTTGAGGTGCACAAAAAGCTGGACTTGTTCCACGCGGAAAACCGCGTGGTCGACGGCCACGCGCCCACGGTCATGGGCAAGGAGCTTCAGGCCTATGCAGCTAGCGGCATCGATACGGACCATGAGACCATGGGATGGGAAGAAGCTTTGGAAAAGCTGCGTGCCGGCATTGCAGTGTTGGTGCGGCAGGGCAGCGCCAGCCGCAATCTGGAGCCTATTATTAAGGGAGTACTGGACAGCGGCATCGATGTGCAAAATCTGGCATTTTGCACTGATGACAAGCATTTGTCGGACATGCGCAAGGAAGGTACCATTCGCTACTGCGTGAAGCTGGCGGTGGAGCTAGGGATGAGCCCGGTGCGAGCAATAAGAATTGCGAGTATCAACGGGGCGAAGCTTTTTGGGCTGCGTCATGTGGGCGCGATAGCGCCAGGGTATGACGCGGATATTGTGGTGTTTAACAATCTGCAGGACTTGGAGCCCCTGCATGTGTTCTGGCACGGGCGTGACGCCTGGGCGGAGGCCGACAAAGTCGTGCCTATGGAGCCAGCGGCCAGCCTGCAGGGCAGTGTGCGTCCTGCGGCTTTCAGCGAGGAGACCTTTGCTGTGAGTCATTTTGAGGCAGGCAAGGAGTATCCTGTGATTCGCATGCTGCCCGGCGACGTGTATACGGAGCGTGAGAGCATTAGAGGAGAGGATGTAGCTGCGGCTGTGGCTGCTGGTGAGCTCTATCTGATTGCTGTTTTGGAACGTCATCATGGCACAGGCAATGTGGGTTTGGGTTTACTGAGGGGCTACGGCCTGAAGAGTGGCGCGGCAGCGACCACGGTGGCCCACGATTCCCATAATTTGCTTGTGATTGGTACGAATGCGGCGGATATGGTGGTGGCTGCCAAGGAGCTGGTGCGTGTGCAAGGTGGGTACACCTTGGTGCGCGAGGGCCAGGT
>JBJDXC010000113.1:0-12285 GCA_051866475.1 Phascolarctobacterium sp. | reverse complement strand
TGGTGATAGGAATCGCCTGTACCCCCTTGCGGGGTAAACCCACAACCTAAAAAAATATCCCCCGGAGCGAACTCCAGGGGTTAATTTGTTATTGGAGCTGGTGATAGGAATCGAACCCACAACCTACTGATTACAAATCAGTTGCTCTGCCTATTGAGCTACACCAGCGGTCTACCAGACTATTATAAGGGATGGTATGCTATTTGTCAAGCATTTGCTGAATGCACATTATTTCTCACAGCTGCACACAAAATCCAGTGCATCCACTGCGCTCTGCTCAGGCTTTACCTTAGTCCAGGCGGCAGCAATTTTGCCCTCTTCATCAATCACGTAAACGGAACGCACTACGCCCATGCTTACCTTGCCATAAAGCTTCTTTTCCTGCCACACCTCGTAGGCCTCTAAAACAGTATGCTCGGTGTCGGACAAGAGAATAAAGGGCAGCTCCTGCTTAGTAGTAAAATTCAGATGGGATTTGACGCTGTCCTTGCTGATGCCTATAATCACTGCACCGGCTTCTACAAATTTGGCAAAGGCATCCCGAAAGGCCTGAGCCTGACGGGTGCAGCCAGGAGTGGAATCCTTAGGATAAAAATACAGTACTACCTTTTTACCCAAAAAATCGCTTAAGCTTACATTATTACCATCTTTATCCGGCAAAGTAAAGGCCGGGGCCTGAGAGCCAACTGCTAACATTTTTAACAACTCCTTAAAAACTAATTCCATGCACAAGCAGCACTGCCAAAAAACGTCTGCTTTGCTAGCTCAAGTATACCACATTCCCACAGCTTGTACAGTTTTTTGCAAGAAAAAATCCGCACCCAGAGTGGATGCGGATCGAATTTGTAGATTAGATAGCTTCTTCTACGGGATATACACTGATTTGACGCTTGTCGCGGCCCTTGCGTTCAAATTTAACGCGACCTTCGATAGTAGCGAAAATGGTGTAGTCCTTACCCATGCCAACATTGTTGCCGGGATGGAATTTGGTACCACGTTGACGAACGATGATGCTGCCAGCGGTTACCAATTGGCTGTCATGAGCCTTGGTGCCCAAACGTTGTGCGTTAGAGTCACGACCGTTGTGGGAGCTACCGGTACCTTTTTTATGTGCATGTAATTGCAGAATAATTTCAAACATTACTTTCACCTCCTATGTTCTTGGATGCGAACATATTGCGGACACTGACGTGCGATGGACTCCACTCCATAAACCATGGTCTGGAAAATCGCTTGGGTCAGGTCAGTAGGAGCACTGTTCAATGCTACCTCTAGAATTCCGTCCTCCTGATTGACGTTGTAGGACGGCTTGAGCTTCAAATGTCTTTCCAAGCCAAGCAGCGGCGCCTGGGTTAAGGCAGAAACAGCACTACAAATGATGTCCATACCCTCCTCAGCATAGCCCGCATGACCACTGACCTTATAGCCAGCTATCATACCCTGCTTATCCTTGAATATATCCACCTGTACCATTGCTATTAAGCGTTGATGGAAACGATTTCAACAGCAGTGAACGGTTGACGATGACCTTGACGTTTACGATAGTTGGATTTAGCTTTGTATTTGAAAACGAAAATCTTGTCAGCTTTGCCATGTTCTACAACTTTAGCAACAACCTTAGCGCCTTCAACTACGGGCTTGCCAATCTTTACGTCAGCGTCGTTAACAACGGTCAGAACTTCTTCAAAAACAACTTCAGCGCCAACTTCTGCGTTCAGTTTTTCAACTTGCAGGGTTTCGCCTTCGCTAACACGGTATTGTTTGCCGCCGGTTTTGATAATTGCGTACATCTATTTGCACCTCCCTTAATGATAGACTCGCCAAATACGGTACCCACTGCTTCGCAGCAGGATTTTCAGACCTCTCTGCGCGGTTGGGGACGGACTAAAACAGTCCATACTGGTATATTTTACCAATACTGACCTTATTTGTCAACACCAGTATTATCTAAAATCATAAAACTTTCTACATGTAGGCTGGCATCGCTTTCCACCTTTAAGGAGCAGGCCAGCTCCCGCTCCCAAGCCTTGATATCCTTGGCCAGAAGCCACTGGGCCAGCCAAGGATTGGCCACGATAAGCAAATTCTTAGCACTGCCACGACGCTTTAAGAGCGTACGCAGACGGCGCTTAACCTCTAAAGCCAAGGTTTCTCGACTCTGCACACGCCCACTGCCATCGCATACGGGACAGGGAGCATAGAGCACACTGGATAAATTCTGACGGGACTTCTTGCGCGTGATTTCCACAAGGTTTAGCACTGTAATATCCTGCACCTTGGGATGCATTTTATCACCGGCCAATGCCTCATGCAGCACGTTCAAGATTTCCTTCTTGTGTGCCTCCGTATGCATATCGATAAAATCCACCACGATAATGCCACCGATATCCCTGAGGCGCAGCTGGCGAGCGATTTCCACCGCTGCCTCCCGATTGATCTGCATAATGGTCTCTTCCAAATTTTCCCGACCACTAAACTTGCCGCTGTTAACATCGATGACGGTCATGGCCTCGGTGTAGTCGATGACTAAATAGCCACCACTTGGCAGGGAGACCTGCTTATCCGAAATGCTGGCTACAGCCTCCTGCTGCTGATTATAAGTAAAAATATCCTCTAGACCCTGATAGAGAGTAAAGCGAATGTGCTTCGCCTGGGGCAGCTGCTGCAAAAGCTCCTCCACCCGCTTATAGGTCGTCAAATCGTCGATGACGATTTCTTCCAGGCCTGGACGCAGGTAGTCACGCACAATGCGCACGGGCAAATCCAGCTCCCGCCTGAGCAGGCAGGGTGCCTTGGCCACCCGCTGGCGGGCCAGCAGCACCCGCCATGCGGCGGCCAGCTCAGCCACGTCCTCAGCCAGCAGCTCCTCACTGACGCCGGCGGCGGCAGTGCGCACTACCACGCCCATGCCCGCAGGCCGTGCTGCGTTATAGATTTTATTTAAGCGTTCCTTTTCACTTTTATCTGTTATCTTACGTGAGATGCCCACATAGTCCGCCTGGGGCAGCAGCACGGCATAGCGGCCGGGCAGGGTGAGCTCCCTTGTAGCCGTGGGACCCTTGGTCCCGCGGGCGTCCTTGGAGATTTGCACGATGATGCTCTGGCCCTCGGTCACGTCCATAGCCTCGCCCAGATATAGAAAAGCGTTTTGCTCGATGCCAATATCTACAAAGGCTGCTTGGATGCCTCGCACCACGTTGCAGACGCGCCCTTTAAAGATGCTGCCTACCAGGTGCTGCTCCGCATTGCGCTCCACCAAATATTCCATGAGCTTCCCATTTTCCACTAGGCCCATGCGCGTTTCATCCGCGCTTGCTCCGATAATGATTTTTGCTGTCACTTTTTTGTGCTCCTATAGTAAGCCTGCCAGCGCAGGCTCTGCGTTAATGTTGATACTATATTGTATCACAAAAACTATAGTGACGCAAAATCCTCATAAGAAAATTTCCACGCAAGATAGGTACTTCTTTTTGCCAATTTTTTGTATTTTTACAGTGTACAATTGGTCCGATTTAGACTCCTACTCGCAAACGCGGTAGGAAACAAATGTTCTTGTTATTTACCACGCAGCCACAGTACCATCAGCACGAGGCTCGGTGGCTCCTGCTAGGATGCCATTATCGTCACGCCAGATGATTTCACCGCGACCGAAGCTGGTATAGTCGTCCTTCACAGTGATTTCGTGTCCACGACGGCGCAAATCTTCGATAATCTCCGTGGGCACTCTATCCTCCAGCCAAATCTTCTTGCCCTCGATCCACTGCCAGCGAGGCGCATCCAGACTAGCCTGGGGATTGAGCAAAAAGTCCACCGTATTCATGACCACCTGCACATGGCCCTGGGGCTGCATATAAGCACCCATAACACCGAAGGGGCCTACAGCATTGCCGTCCTTAGTCAGGAAGCCGGGAATGATGGTATGATAGGGCTTCTTGCGTGGTAGCAGGAAGTCGTCGCTCTCCGGATCGAGGCTAAAGCCTGCGGCACGGCAATTCAAATTCAGGCCGTAGCCCGGTAGCACAATGCCGCTGCCAAAATCCTTGTAATTGCTCTGGATGAAGGACACCATATTGCCCTCGTCATCGGCGGAATTAAGGTATACGGTGCCACCGCAGAAGGGTGTACCCGGTGCAGGCTCCAGCGCCTGCTCACCAATTAAAGCACGACGCTCTGCTGTATATTCTTCACTGAGTAGCTCCTCGACCTTAGTGCGCATGTAGCGTGGGTCGGCGATATATTTCATGCCATCGGCAAAGGCCAGCTTCATAGCCTCGATTTGCTTGTGATAGGTCTCACCGCAGTTCTTCTCAGGGAAGTCGAAGCCCTTGAGGATGTTAAGAGCCATTAAAGCGGTGATGCCATGGCCGTTGGGAGGCATTTCCCATACGTCATAGCCCCGATAGTTGATGTGAATGGGCTCCTGCCATTCGGGATAGTAATCAGCCAAGTCCTCTTTAGTAAGATAGCCACCGGTGGCATCGCTAAATGCCACGATTTTCTCGGCTAACTCACCACGGTAGAGGCTCTCACAATAGCTATCGGCCAAAAGGCGCAGCGTTTTGGCGTGGTCCGGCAGCTTCATGAGCTCCCCAGTTTTAGGAACGTGACCGCCGGGCACAAAGGTGTCGAACCAGTGCTTCATGGCAGGATTATCCTTGTAAGGCAGGAACTTTTCCAGGCCGGCCTGCAGAAAGCGAGCCACGATGGGCGAAACGGGAAACCCGTTTTGCGCATAATCGATGGCGGGCTCGAAGAGCTTGGCAAAGGGGAGCTTGCCAAAGCGACGGTGCAGCTCGGCCCAGGCGCCGGCGGCGCCTGGGATGGTCATGGCTACCCAGCCGAAGAAGGGGATTTTGTCGGTACAGCCCGCGGCGCGGGCTGCTTCCGCCGTAAGATGGGTCGGAGCGTAGCCGCTGCCGTTCAGGCCATAGAGCTTATCCTTGACCCATACGAGGGCGAAGCAGTCGCTGCCTAGGCCTGTATTCGTGGGCTCCACAATCGTTTGGCAAATTGCTGTAGCGATGGCGGCATCGATGGCGTTGCCGCCTTGCTGCAGCATGGATAGGCCTGCCTGCGCCGACAGGGGCTGGCTGGTGCAGACCATGCCCCGCCGCCCGTAAATAACACGGCGGCGGGAGGTGTAGGGATAATCTTGCCCGTTAAATTTGAAGTTCATAAGGAAGTCCTCCTAAAAAAATAGATTAAATTATTTCCGAAACAACATATTATCTTAGCTACTTAACCAACATTAGATTAGAAAAAACGGGTTTAATCTAAACTACACTTTAGATTAAACCCATTATAGTATGTTTTACCAACAGTCTCAAGCAAATATTCTAGTGACAAAAAGCTTTTAACCTGAATTATTACACACTAATATCCTGATTATCCGTTAGTCTAAAGAATAACAACAAGGAAATAATCGAGGTCAGAGTCAAGATAGTGGAATAAGCAGCTGCGTTACCAAAATTACTACGAATAACCTCCGCATAAATGGCTACCGTCAAAGTGCTTGTTTCACTGGTATAAAGAATGATGCTAGAGCTCAATTCGCTTATCAAAGTAATCCAGCTCATAATAGCACCAGCCAACACACCGGGCAACATCATGGGAATCATGATTTTGCGGAAGGATCCAAACTCAGTAGCGCCTAAGCTTATGGCAGCCTCCTCAATACTAGGACTAATCTGAGAAATAATGGCAGTGCTAGAGCGAATGGTATAGGGCATGCGACGGATGGACAAGGATATAACCATAATCAAAGCCGTACCACTTAACACTAAAACACCACTATTAAAGCTGGATAGCAGGGCGATACCTAACACAGAGCCCGGAATAATATAGGGGAACATGGTCAGAGTATCAAGAATATTGGTCATTACAGAAGGCTTGCGTACCGTCAGATAGGAAATCAAGATACCCATCACAACCACCACAGCAATAGCGCAAAGGCCAAAGAGATATGTATTAAAAATAGAATTATTATCCTTGGCAAATAGCGTATTCTCAAAATTCATCAGTGAGAAATTGCCTGTGAAGAATGCGCCACCATTGGTCTCTAAGAAGGAAGTAAAGATAACTGTCAGCTGAGGCAGCATGGCTATTAAGGTAATCCCAAAAACAAATCCATAAGCCAAAACCTTTTGTAGTCCCTTTGCCGGTACCGCCTCCATAGGCTTAAGTGCTGTCATAGAATAAGCATAGCGCTTGGCCATATAACGCTGTAAAAAGAACAATAGCAGAGTAATCATAATAACGATAACGCACAAGGATGCTGCAAAGTGGTCGTCAGTACTTACCTCACCCATAAATTGCGTATAAATTAAAACAGGAAAAGTTCTAAAGCCCTCACCGATAAGCATAGGGGTACCAAAATCAGAAAACACACGCATGAATACCAATAGAGAGCCTGCTAACAAGGAGGGCATGACCAAGGGAAGAATGATTTGGGTAACTCGCTGAAAAGCATTGCAACCCAGGCTTTCCGCAGCTTCGTTCAAAGAATTATCCAGATTTTTCAATGCACCGGATACATACATATAAATCAGCGGAAATGACTGCAAAGAAAAAACTAACACTATACCAGCAAAGCCATAAATGCCACCAAATTGCAAATCAAAAAGCGAGTTAATTAGTTTGGTAATAAAGCCATTGCGCCCCAAAAGCTGAATCCATGCATAAGCACCAATAAATGGTGGTGACAAATAGGAAATGACTATCAAAATATTAATGTATTTGCTACAAGGAATTTTTATACGCCGTAAAACATAGGCCATGGGCAGGCCAATTAAAGCTGCCAGCAAGGTGGAGCAAATAGTAACAGCAAAACTATTTACTAGTGTGCTCCAATAATATTTGCGAGCAATGAACTTATTGAAGTAGGTAAAGCTAATGGAGCCTGTGCTAGGATCAACTACACTTTGATAGAGAATTAAAGCTAGTGGGTAAACCACAAAGATGACGAAAAAGCCCAGCATGACCAAAGTCAAAGCCTTCCACAGATTTAGCTTAGTAGCCATGGCTATTCACCATCCTTTTTAATCAGGCTGATATTGCCATCCTCGGTGAAAATATTAATTTTGCTTGCATCGGCCAATAGTCTAACCTTGCAACCATTGGCAATAATAGAACCGGACTCAGAAGGCCGAATAACCTCAATTTCCGTGCCATCCTCTAACTCAAGAAAATAATGAGTAGTTACGCCCAAAAAGACGCTGCTTCTTACTGTTGCCGCAATGCCCTCAGCTCCTGTTTGAGTGATCGTGAACTCCTCCGGACGAACAGCAGCCAAAACAGCTGTACCATTAGCTTGGGGCTTCAGGTTAGTCATAGGCACGCGATAAGCACCAAAGGACACACCCTGCACCTTGCCTTCTACATAAAAATTCGCTGGCAAAATATTGGATAAGCCAATAAAGGTAGATACAAAGCGGTTTACAGGACGTTGATAAATTTCCTGAGGTGTACCGGTTTGCTGGATTACGCCCTCATGCATAACGGCAATACGATCTGAAACTGCCAAAGCCTCTTCCTGATCATGTGTTACATACACTGTGGTAATACCAATTTTTTGCTGGATATGCTTAATTGCATTACGCATCTCCACCCTCAGCTTGGCATCCAAATTGGACAAGGGCTCATCCATCAAAAGAACTTGGGGATGAATGACAATAGCACGACCGATAGCCACACGCTGCTGCTGACCGCCACTCATATCAGCGGGCATACGATTTTTCAAATGCTTAATCTTAACCACATCAAGAATTTCATCCACAGCCTTAGCTATTTCATCCTTAGGCATTTTGCGTGTTTTGAGACCAAAGGCCACGTTTTCTGCCACGGACATATGAGGAAAAACAGCATAGTTTTGGAAAACCATACCCATATTGCGTTTATTGGTCGGCACATCATTAATCAGCTTATCATCCACATAAATGGAGCCTCCGTCAATGGAATTAAAGCCAATAATCATGCGCAGCAAGGTTGTTTTACCGCAGCCAGAAGGGCCCAAGAGCGTAAAGAATTCTCCCGGATTAATCTTCACAGACAGGCCATCGATAACAGTATTTTTACCAAAACGTTTCGTAACATTATCTACATTGATTGCAACACTCATATACTCACCTTCCTACGAAAAAAGGGCTCTGGCGAGCCCTTTAATCATCACTTAAAGCTTACATAGATTTTTCCAAATGTTCGCTGAAGGTCTTAGTGAACTTAGCCTTATTAGCAGCTACCCATTTTTCATCGAACTTCGGAGCCAATTTAATCTTGTCAGCCGGAGTCATGTAAGAAGCCAGCTTTGCACCTTGGCGCAACGGACGTACAGTCAGATTTTCGCCAACGTAGTTTTGAATCTTCTCAGAAAGCATATAATCAACAAATTTCTTGGCATTTTCAGGATGCTTGCAGCCCTTGATAATTTGCACGGATTGAGGTGCATACAAAGCGCCTTCCTTGGGGAACACAACCTCAACAGGAGCGCCGCTCTTTACCAAATTAGCAGCAGGGTCTTCCCAAGTCAAGCCGACAACATATTCACCACCAGCAACGCCCTTGAATACTTGGCTGGAGCTATTGCACATCTTTCCGTTCAAATTAGCAATAAATTTATCCATATAGTTCCAAGCTTCAGCGCTAAAGGGTTCGCCCTTACCAACACCATAGAGCATAGCAGTCAGGGATTGGAAAGCAGAGCTGGAGTTAACAGGATCACCGAAAGCGATTTTGCCCTTCAAGGCAGGATTCAACAAATCCTCAAAGCCTTCAATTTTCATGTTACCCTTCAAATTCTTGTTAACGATCATAACAGTGGGGTCAGAAAAAGCAGGAGTAAATACGCCAGTAGTATTGCGGAACTGAGGCATCATCTTTTCATTTTCCTTGGAAACGTAATCCATGAAAAGCTCCTTGGAAGAGGAGAGCATAGCCTCGCTACCTGCCCACAGAATATCGCCCAAAGGATTTTTGGCCTCGGATTTTACTCTCTTAACGACTTCGCCGGTACCGGCCACAACCACGTTCACTTTAATGCCGGTATCCTTTTCAAAGTTCTTGATAACTGCATTATTCAGGCTTTCACTACGAGCAGTGTAAACTGTCAGCTCCTTACCCTCGGCCTTAGGAGCAGCGGCCTTCTTGTCGCCACCTCCACAACCAGCAGCCAACATTACAGCACCAACCATTAATAATGCACAAAGTTTCTTAGCAATTTTCATTTAGATAACCTCCATCCGTACAGAATATTTTGGTAAATCCCTCAGATAAAGTATACTACTTTATCTCAATTTTTGCAAAAAATATTTTACACGGATTTAACATTGCACAAAAGCAGTCTACGATATTTCTTAAAACCTCACTCGCATCTGGTGCCAAACTACGTTTCCGTGGGTGGAGCCGGAGATGCCCTCATCCACAAAGCCAAATTTAGCGTAGTAGTGCACTAGCTTATCCTTGCAGGTGAGCACCACGCCCTTGCGGCCCTGCTCCTTGGCAGCCTTGATGACCTGCTCCACTAGAAGGCCTGCATAGCCCTTGCAGCGATATTCCGGCAAAGTATTCAACCCAAAAATCATCTGCCAAGCGCCCTTTTCGTCGTGCATCTCTGCCCTTTCATACATTTCATCCGTCAAATCTGCTTCGTCAGTAACGAAGCCATCCACAAAGCCGATAAGCTTAGCCTCGCTCTCATTCTCAAAAAGCAGCCAAAAATGGTCGCCATAATGCTGCAGGCGGCCCACAAAGGCCTCCTTTGTAGCAGCCTCCGCCGGTAAAAAGCACTCCGCTTCCACCTGTGCCACAATATCTAAATCATCTATAGTTGCTGTGCGAATATACAATTTATATGCCCCCTCTATTTAATAAAGCTATTACTCTTATTATACTCACTACAGTACCTTTTGCAAGCAAAAACGCCTCCGCTGGCAGCTTAAACTGCTGGCGGAGGCTGTTCAATTTTACACTAGATTTCTAAGACTCTGTTTTATTAAAAAAATGAGAGTCAAGGCTTTTGCAACAAGTTAGTATTCAAAATATAACATGTTGCTGCGTATTATAGTATGATAGAGTATGAGTATTGTTTTTATACCTAAAACTTATTCAAGTATACAACGTATAATATTTGTAAAATATGACATAATCTTATAATCAACAATTAGTTTTTATAGTATATCCAATATTGAATTGTACATTGATGTATAGAAAGCTGATATGCTTAATAAACGGATAATTTACTATTGAAAAAAAGTTCATAAAAACGTGCTTTTGTGCGTTTGGGGTTGAAAAAAGCAGATAATGATGTTATAATTGGTGAAAAGGCAATGATAAAGGTGGTGAATGGTAGTGCATAAACCATTAACTTGTGTTGAGATATGTGCAGGAGCCGGTGGACAGGCATTGGGATTAGCTTTGGCTGGCTTTGTACATGTTGCGTTAGTAGAATATGAAAAAGAGTACTGTGAGTCATTAAAAATTAATCGTCCAGAATGGAATGTAATATGCAAAGATATCAGGAATTTTAATGGAAAACCATATAAAGGTGTAGATTTGTTAGCTGGGGGAGTTCCTTGCCCGCCTTTCTCTGTGGCTGGAAAACAATTGGGCAAAGATGATGATAGAGATCTTTTTCCTGAGGCTATTAGACTAATCAAGGAGATTAGGCCAAGAGCTGTTATGCTAGAGAATGTTAGAGGTTTTCTAGATAAGGCTTTTAATGACTATAGAGAACAAATTTTATCTTCAATTGAAAATCTAGGATATTCTGTTTATATTAAACTAGTCAACGCATCTGATTATGGTGTGCCGCAACTTCGTCCACGTGTAGTAATTGTTGGGATTAGAATGGATGAAGAAGGATGCTTCGATTATCCTGTTCCTAAATCCGTTCAAGTTACCGTTGGAGAGGCCCTTTATGACTTAATGAAAATCAATAAGTGGAAGGGTGCAAAGGAGTGGGCAAAAAATGCAAACAAGATTGCACCAACTCTTGTTGGTGGATCAAAAAAACATGGTGGACCAGACTTAGGACCGGTAAGAGCACGTAATGCATGGGCTGAGTTAGGGGTCGATGGTAAAGGGGTTGCTAATGAGGCTCCTGAAGAAAATTTTGAAGGTATGCCAAGACTGACGAGCAGAATGTTAGCAAGAATACAAGGTTTTCCTGATACATGGTATTTTGGTGATAAAAAAACTGCTGCTTGTAGAATGATAGGCAATGCTTTTCCGCCTCCTGTTGCTAAAGCTATTGGAGAAAAAATAAAGGAGTGTTTGAACAATGAAGGCACTAATTACCAATGCGCGTTACAGTTTTCACGAGAGGCTGTTTAATAATAATATACTTACCTTGAATGCTGATGGAGTTGCTTCCAATGCAGATACAAGTAGTAAACCATCAAAGGCTATTGCAAAACGTATTGTTGAAATATTTACAAAAGAGCAGAATCATCATGTAAATATTACAGGTAAAATTTCTGGTCAAACGTTAGGAAAACAATTTGAAATTCAAACAATGAGTTTTATTCATGAAACGTTGCCCCACCTACAAAATCTTCGCCCAGGTGAATGGCATGTTTTTCAGTTAGGTAATAATAACAAACTCAAGACTAGTGATTTTGCTCAGTATGAACATTTAGCATATTTAAATGCTTTGACTGAGCATAATGCGCAATTAGCAGCAGCTTTAGGTAATGATTATTTGGTGGCTCCAGATATAGTTGTTTATCGTGATCTTTATTCCGACGAGGACATAAATAAGAATTTTGTTATTGTTGAAGATGGTGTCTGCGACATGGCTGACATAAGAAAAAAGAATGGTGGAAAACCACTACTTCATGCCAGTATTTCTGCTAAGTTTACAATGCGTAGTGACAGGGCACAAAATAGCCGGACTGAAGCATTAAATCTCATTAGGAATAGAAAAGGTCATTTGCCACACATTGTCGTAGTTACCGCAGAACCATCACCAGGTAGAATTGCTTCTTTAGCGCTTGGTACGGGTGATATTGATTGTGTGTATCATTTTGCGTTGTATGAACTCATTCGTGCTGTAAATGATGTTGGTTCTGAAGATGCTATAGAAATTCTGGAAACTCTTGTAAAAGGGAAAAGATTGAAGGATATTTCGGATTTACCATTGGACTTAGCTGTATAGGTTGTACTTTTAGATACAATAACTGAAGAAAGGATAATAACTATAGCGAAAACGCCTCCGCTGGCAGCTTAAACTGCAGCGGAGGCGTTATTGCATGTAAATACACCATATATGAAATTGTTAAAAGCTCAGTGCTA
>JBJDXC010000112.1:0-2626 GCA_051866475.1 Phascolarctobacterium sp. | reverse complement strand
ATACGTCGAAAGTACTTGGCTGGAAGCGGCCTGGGAGGATAGATAGCTGCCGGTTTAAAAATAATACCCACACCTAAAAGGTGTGGGTATTATTTTTTTACTTGTATCCTGATGGGAGAATATGGTATAATAAGTTTTAATAAAATTCACAAAATGGAGTGATATATTGCATGCGAAAGATTAATTTACCATTTTTATTATCTGCAGTGACGCTGTTAGCTGTACTGTTCTTCATTAGCTATGGCGCTCCTAACACTGTAGATGTAAAGACCTATCATCCGACTGTCTATTCCACTATTTTCTCCTTGTTACCTCCTGTTATCGCTATCGGCTTGGCATTGATTACGAAGGAGGTTTATTCCTCCCTGTTCGTAGGTATCGCTATTGGTGCGCTGCTCTATGCAAATGGTAATTTGGAATTGATGTTTAACACTTTGCTTTTCCACGAGGACGGTGGCATGATTACCAAGCTTGCCGATAGCTGGAACGTAGGTATTCTGGTGTTCTTGGTTATCTTGGGTATTATGGTAGCATTAATGAACAAGGTGGGTGGCTCCGCCGCCTTTGGTCAGTGGGCTTCCCAAAATATCAAGTCCCGTGTGGGTGCACAGCTGGCAACTATTGCCTTGGGCGTGCTGATTTTCGTAGACGACTATTTTAACTGCCTCACCGTAGGCTCCGTAATGCGTCCTGTAACTGACCGCCATCAGGTAAGTCGTGCGAAGCTAGCTTATTTGATTGATGCCACGGCTGCGCCTATTTGTATTATTGCGCCGGTGTCCAGCTGGGCTGCCGCTGTAACCTCTTCCGTGCCCAAAGGCTCCGATATTAACGGCTTTAGCATGTTCCTAAGCACCATTCCTTACAATTTCTATGCTTTGGGAACACTGCTGATGATGGTTTTGATTACAGTGCTGAAATTCGATTTTGGCTCTATGCGTATTCATGAAGAAAATGCCATCAAGGGTGACTTATTCACTACCTCCGACCGTCCCTATGGTGATGTGGATGAAAAGAATGAAAAGCCCAATGGCGCTGTTATCGATTTGGTAATGCCTGTAGCAGTACTCATTATTTGCTGCATTATCGGTATGATTTATACAGGTGGTTATTTCAAGGGTGAAAGCTTTGTGGACGCCTTTGCAGGTGCCGACGCATCCAAAGGCCTTGTTTTAGGCAGCATGGTTACCTTCTTCTTTGTGTTTGCCTTCTACATGACTCGTGACGTTATGACCTTCCAAGAGTTCGCAGAGTGTATACCCGCGGGCTTCCGTGCGATGGTTGCGCCTATCATGATTTTGACTATGGCTTGGACCCTGTCCGGTATGACCGGCCTTTTGGGCGCTAAGTTCTATGTGCATGATTTGGTAGCAGGCTCTGCAGGTGTGCTGAAGATGTTCCTGCCAGCAATTATTTTTGTGGTTGCAGTGTTCTTAGCCTTCTCCACCGGTACTAGCTGGGGTACTTTTGCGATTTTGATTCCCATAGTGTGCAATGTTTTCGGCACTGCTGATACTTATCAAATGCTGATTATCTCCATTGCAGCGTGCTTGTCCGGTGCTGTAGCTGGCGACCACTGCTCACCCATCAGTGATACCACGATTATGGCCTCTGCCGGTGCACAGTCCAATCACGTAAATCATGTATCTACTCAACTGCCCTATGCTTTAACGGCAGCATCTGTATCCTTCGTTGGTTATCTTGTGGCCGGTGCCATTGCTTATATGTACGAAAGCTCTGTGGCTTTGATTTCTCTGCCTATAACCCTTGGATTGATGTTTGTAACCATGATTGTTATTCGTGCCCGCGTGGGTAAGGAAGTTTAATATTAAGCTTTAAACGAACCTCCAATAACAGCTTTACGAAGCTGTTTTGGAGGTTTTCCTAATATATAAGAATAATCTTGCTTCTAAGAGCTGTATTCAGGTCAACATTCCGAACGATTTTCGAGAAAACTGTTAAAAAGTTCACATTTTTATTTGACGTTGACGGTTTGGGTTGGTATAATTAGAATAAGTACACTGTAGTATGATGAACCCGAGAAAGAATTGCTTTGAGATTGAGGAAGGCTTTACTTGGGTTTTGTTTTTTAGTTAGTTCATTGTGGAGGTAGAGGTTCATGAAAGTAGCAATCATTATGGGCAGCAATTCTGACTGGCCTATTTTGGAGCCTGCGGAAAAGACTCTGAAGGAATTTGGGGTGGAGGTAGAGGTTGTTGTGGCTTCTGCCCATCGTACTCCTGACGTGGTACACGAATTTGCAGCAGGCGCTCGTGAGCGTGGTGTGGAGGTTATTATTGCTGCGGCTGGTGCTGCTGCACATCTGGGCGGTGTTATCGCTGCTTATACCACTGTGCCTGTTATTGGCATTCCTATTAACGCCACTCCCTTGGGCGGTATGGATGCACTGCTGAGCTTTGTACAAATGCCCTCCGGCATTCCGGTTGCTACCATGGCAATCAACGGTGCTAAAAATGCTGCACTTTTTGCAGTACAGATTTTGGCAACTAAATATCCTGAATTAGTAGCAAAGCTAGCTGATAATCGCCAAAAAATGCAGGAAGAAGTTAAAGCAAAGGGCGAAAAGCTAGCTAAATTGAGAGCAGAAAGCAAATAATCCCCTCTT
>JBJDXC010000111.1:0-2638 GCA_051866475.1 Phascolarctobacterium sp. | reverse complement strand
ACGTCCTTGTCGCCACGACCGGAAATATTGATTACGATGATCTTGTCCTTGTCCATGGTGGGCGCGATCTTCATGGCATGAGCCACAGCATGGGCGCTCTCGATGGCAGGAATAATGCCCTCGATTTTGGACAGATAGTTAAAGGCGTCCACAGCCTCTTGGTCCGTAGCAGGCACATATTCAGCGCGACCTGTATCGTGGAGATTAGCGTGCTCGGGGCCAATGCCGGGATAATCCAGGCCTGCGGAAATGGAGTACACCGGCGCGATTTGGCCGTATTCATCCTGCAGGAAATAGCTCTTCATACCGTGGAAAATGCCCAGACGACCGTTGGCAATGGTAGCAGCGTTTTTAGGATTATCAACGCCAAGGCCAGCTGCTTCTACGCCAATAAGGCGTACATTTTTATCCTCAATGAAGTCATAGAACATGCCCATGGCGTTGGAGCCACCGCCTACGCAGGCGATGAGCACGTCGGGCAGACGCCCCTCTTTTTCCAGCATTTGGGCGCGAATTTCTTCGCCGATGATCTTTTGGAAATCACGTACGATTTCAGGATAGGGATGGGGACCCATAACGCTGCCCAGTACATAATAGGTATCCTCAACGCGCTCCGTCCACACGCGCAGAGCCTCGTTCACAGCGTCCTTAAGGGTGCCGGTACCGCTTTCCACGGGCACTACCTTGGAGCCCAAAAGCTCCATACGGAACACATTGAGCTTCTGACGCTCGCAGTCCTCCTTGCCCATGTAAACCACGCATTCCATGCCCATGAGAGCTGCTGCAGTGGCGGTGGCTACGCCGTGCTGACCGGCGCCGGTCTCGGCAATAACGCGCTTTTTGCCCATCTTTTTGGCCAATAAAATCTGGCCTAAAACATTGTTGATTTTATGAGCGCCGGTGTGGTTCAAATCCTCGCGCTTCAGATAAATCTTGGCACCGCCCAAATCCTTAGTCATGCGCTCTGCATAGTACAAGAGGGACGGTCTATTGGCATACTCATGATATAATTGGGCCAGCTCGGCCTTAAATTCAGGATCATTCTTATATTTTTCATAGGCTGCCTCCAGCTCCAGCACTGCATTCATCAGTGTTTCCGGCATGTATTGGCCGCCGTGAATACCATATCTACCCTTGGTCATGTTTGCACCTCTCCCTAAACTTTTTATCTTCATATCTAAAGTACTATCTTCTTATTATACAATAGTTTAACTATTTTGTCTTACCTGAGCCACAAAATCTGCCATTTTCTGTGGATTCTTAAGTCCTGTGACGCTGTCCTCCACCCCGCCGCTTACATCCACCGCAAAGGCCTTGGGATTAGCCGCGATGATCTCGGCTATGTTGCTAGCGTCCAAGCCACCGGCGATAAAATAGGGCTTGGGAATATGAATGGATTCCAGCTCTAGATTAAAGCGTTCCCCGGTGCCACCATAGAGCCCTGCCTTATAGGTATCGAAGAGGAAGTAGTCCACTTGATACTTTGCTAAATCCTCTAAGGACACCTCGCTGCGGACCCTGATGGCTTTGATAATGGGCATGTTAGGCTTAGGCAGCGCCTCGCGGAGCCTTTGAATATAGGCACCATCCTCATCCCCGTGGAGCTGAATGATATCTATTATCCCAGCTTGAGCCAGATGAGCAATGAAGTCTATCTCGTTATTGACGAAGACGCCTACAGCCTTGATTTTTTGGTCCAGCTTGGCCTTCAGCGTCGCCGCCTGTTCAGCAGTTACGGCGCGCTTACTTTTGGCGTAAAAAACCATGCCGATGAAGTCAGGCTTTACTCTATTGGCGCACTCAATGTCTTCTGTGCGAGTCAAGCCACAGATTTTTGCTTTGGTCATGGCATCACGCCCTCATTTCCCGCAGCATAGCCGCCGGGTCACTACTACGCATCAACGCCTCTCCCACCAACACTGCCTGCACCCCCGCGGCCTTTAGCCCAGAGCAATCGCTGGCCTTGGTAATGCCGCTTTCGGCGACGAAGATTTTATCCTGCGGGATTTGCTCTCTAAGGCGCAGACTGTTCAGCGGATTGACGCTAAAATCCTTCAGGTTGCGGTTGTTCACGCCGATGATGCCAGCGCCGGCCGTGAGGGCGGCGCCAACCTCATCGGAATCATGTGCTTCTACCAAAGCACTCATACCTAGCTCGTGGGCTTGGCACAGGTACTCGGCCAGCTGGGCCGGGCTGAGCAGGCTGCATATGAGCAGCACTGCGTCAGCCCCCAGGCACTTGGCCTCGTAGATTTGGTAGGCATCGACGGTGAAGTCCTTGCGCAGGATGGGCAGCTCCACGGCTGCCCGTACCTGGCGCAGGTACTCGTCGCTGCCTAGGAAGAACCGCGGCTCCGTCAGGCAGGAGATGGCGGCTGCGCCGCCCTCTTCGTACTGACGGGCCTTGGCGAGGTAGATGCCCTCGAAGTCGGGGGCGATGAGCCCCTTCGAGGGCGAGGCCTGCTTGAGCTCGGCGATGACGGAAAGGCCGGGCGCTGCCAGCGCCGCCTTGAAGTCGTAGCCCGCCGGGCGGGCTTCGGCCTCATCTCGCACGTCGTAAAGGCTTCTCTTGTTTTTCAGCGCCTGCACCCGCGTGCGAGTGTAGGCCGCAATATCGTCTAGTATCATCTTAAACCTC
>JBJDXC010000110.1:0-2648 GCA_051866475.1 Phascolarctobacterium sp. | reverse complement strand
TAAAGGAGCAGGAAAATGGCTACAAAAGAAACTCAAATTACAGCCGAAGGTCTTAGAAAATTAGAAGAAGAATTGGCTCAACGCAAGGGCCCTATTCGTGAAGAAATCGTTGAACGTCTGAAGGAAGCTAGAGCTCAGGGCGACTTAAGCGAAAACTCCGAGTATGACCAAGCCAAGGAGGACCAAGGCAAAAACGAAAGCCGTATTGTGGAATTGGAGCAGATGATTAAAACTGCGGTTATCATCGATACCTCCGCTTCCGGCAAGGAAGGCATCATCTCCTTGGGCTGCACTGTTGTTTTGAAGGATGTGGAAACCGGTGAGGAGGAAACCTATACCATCGTAGGTACCACCGAGGCTGACCCCTTTAACAATAAGATTTCCAATGAGTCCCCTGTGGGCACCGCTATTTTGGGAAAAAAGGTTCATGATGTTGTTGTAGCTAATACTCCTGCAGGTGAGCTGTCCTACGAAATTCTGGAAGTAAAATAAGAAGGAGCTTAACTCATGGCAGAAAACAAGCAACAAGTTGAAGAAAAGGCGCTCACTGAGGTAGAAATCAACGAGCAAATGCAAAACCGCATCGACAAGATGCATAAAATTGAAGAGCATGGCTGGCGTCCCTTTGGCCACAGATTTGAGTGGACTCATCGCAGTGCCGATGTAAAGGACCAATTTGAAGCTCTGGCTGAAACCGAAGCTGAAGTAAAAATGGCTGGTCGTGTAATGGCTATTCGTGGTCATGGCAAGACCTGCTTTATGGATATGCAGGACAAAACTGGTCGTATGCAACTATATGTGCGCAAGGACGTGCTGGGCGAGGAAGACTATTCCTTGGTAAAAATGATGGATATTGGTGATACCATTGGTGTTACCGGTATTCCCTTCCGCACTCATATGGGCGAAATTTCCATTAAGGTTGTAAAAATGGAAATGCTGTCCAAATCCCTGCGTCCCCTGCCGGAAAAATGGCACGGCCTGAAGGATATCGAAACCCGTTATCGTCAACGTTATGTGGATTTGATTGTTAACCCCGAAGTGCGCGATACCTTTGTAAAGCGTAGCCAAATCATCAGAAGCGTGCGCGAGGTTTTGGATAGCCATGATTTCTTGGAGGTTGAAACTCCGATTCTGAACACTATCGCCGGTGGCGCTGCTGCTCGTCCCTTTATCAGCTATCATAATGCTCTGGATATGCAGGTTTATATGCGTATTGCTCCCGAACTGTACCTGAAGCGCCTGATCGTAGGTGGTATGGACCGCGTCTATGAGCTGGGTCGCGTGTTCCGCAACGAGGGCATTGATAATAGACATAACCCTGAATTCACCAGCGTGGAGATTTATCAAGCCTTTGCTGATTATCGCGATATGATGGATTTGACCGAAGAAGTAGTGGTTAAGACCGCTATGAAGGTTTTGGGTACCACCAAGATTACCTACGAAGGCGTTGAAATCGAGCTGGCTTCTCCCTGGAAGCGCATGAGTATGATTGACGCTGTAAAAGAATACTCTGGTAAGGACTTTACCAATGTAACCGATTTGGAGGAAGCTCGTGCTATGGCTAAGGAGCTAAATGTTCCCGTTGAGCCTACCTTTGGTATTGGTAAAATCATTAATGCTTGCTTCGAAGAATATGTTGAAGATAAGCTGATTCAGCCCACCTTTATCACAGGCCATCCCAAGGAAATTTCTCCCTTGGCCAAGAGCAATCCTGATAATCCGGAGATTACCGACCGCTTCGAGGCTTATATTTATGGCCGCGAAATTTGTAACGGCTTTACCGAGCTTAATGACCCCATTGACCAACGTGAACGCTTCCTGAAGCAGGTGGAAGAGCGTGCTAATGGCGATGAGGAAGCTAATATGATGGACGAGGATTTCGTCAATGCTCTGGAGTATGGTCTGCCACCTACAGGCGGCCTGGGCATTGGTATCGACCGTCTGGTTATGTTCTTGACCGACAGCTCTACCATTCGCGATGTCCTGTTCTTCCCGACCATGAAGCCCTTGAAGGGTGAGGCTCGTCCTGTAGAGATTCCTGAGCAAATCAGGGCCGAAGTGGCTCCTGCTGCTGTAGAGGAAGCTAAGGAAGAAGTAATTGACTTCTCCAAGGTAGAGATTGAGCCCCTGTTTGCTGACTTTGTAGATTTTGAAACCTTCAGCAAGTCCGATTTCCGCGCTGTAAAGGTTAAAGATTGCGTTGCTGTACCCAAGAGCAAGAAGCTGCTGCAATTCACCTTGGATGATGGTACCGGCACTGACCGTACTATTTTGAGTGGTATCCATGCTTTCTATGAGCCCGAAGAGCTGCTGGGCAAGACCTTGATTGCCATCGTAAACCTGCCTCCGCGCAAGATGATGGGCATCGAGTCCTGCGGCATGCTGCTGAGCGCTGTGCATCATGAAGAGGGCGCTGAAAAGCTGCACCTTCTGCAGGTTGATCCTCATATTCCTGCAGGTGCTAAGCTGTATTAATTGGATATATTGGCACTTTAAAGCTATGGCTGTGGCTTGCATCGGTGTGAAACGATGCAAGCCACTTTTATCATTTGAGCTGTTTGAGTGGCAAGCCAGAATGCAGTAAAAAATCTCAAAAAAACTTGTAAAAAGGTGTTGACATTAAAAACTCGCTGTGGTATTATATACAA
>JBJDXC010000109.1:0-2762 GCA_051866475.1 Phascolarctobacterium sp. | reverse complement strand
AAAAGGTCGCATCCACATCCTTATAGCCACGCAAAATGCCCTGAATCGGCGCCGCAATGGCGTCACCTGCTTGCCAGCCAATCGCGTAAAGCAAGAACACCTTCACCAAAGCCACAACCTCCACATTATTCGTGTAGATAAAGGCAATCTGCTCTCGCAAAATATACTCTGCCAGCATATAAAAGCCCGCAATACCTAGGCTAGTCTGCAAGCCAATGGTCACATAATCCCGTGCACCCTGATAATTTTTCGCACCATATTCCACGCCCACCACGATGGTTAAGGCCAAGGAAAAGCTTAAGGGCAGCATATAAATTAACGACGAAAAATTCAAGGCCGCCTGATGAGCTGCGATAGTCTCAGTACCGAACTTGGCGATAAAGAGCGCCACAACACCAAAAATGCTGGTTTCCATGAAAATGGAAATGCCCATGGGCACACCAATGCGCAAATATTCCTTCAGCCAAATGTAAGCAGGCCGCACAAAGCCGAAAATATGATAATTTTTAAAGGGCGCTAAGCTGCTGATAACCCAAGCAAAAATTGCTAAAAGCAGCCAAAAGGTCAGGCCTGAAGCCACGCCCGCGCCAATGCCGCCCAGTCTAGGCAGGCCCAGCTTGCCGAAAATCAGCACATAATTAAGACAGGCATTGATTGGTAACGCCAAAAGATAAATGCGCATAGTCAAATGAGTATAACCCAAGGTGTCAACCAGGCTGCGCAAGGGCGTAATCATAAAAAATGGCACTACACCCAAGCCCAAGCCTGCCAAATACCAGAGCGACACATGATACACCTCCGGCGCCAAGCCCATGCCCTGCAAAAAATGGGGCAAAATGGCTATGCCACCGCCCAAAACTACCAGTGCAAAGGCCAAGGCTAAAAGCAAGCCATGACGCACAACAACAGTGATCTTTTCTCTTTCACCGGCACCCAAAAGATTGGCCACCAGGGGCATGGCCGCCATTAAAATGCCACTGATACCCGTCTGGATGGGCATCCAGATATTGCCGCCGATGGCAGCCCCTGCCAAGTCCACATCACCGGCCTGTCCCGACATGCTGGCATCAAAAAAGTTCATGCCCATAATCGCGATTTGGGTACAGATGATGGGCAGCATGACACTGAGCAAGCGGCGCAGCTTATCCCGATAATTCCTATCTAAAGCTTTAATCATTGTTACTCCCTAATTTATCCTTCGAACTCCGACAGATACAGCCAGCGCTCCTCCATTTTCTCCAGCTCGGCCTGCACCTGCTGCTGGTGCGCCGTCAGCTCCGCCAGCTTCCCATAATTGCTGCCGCAATTATTCATCTCCAGCGCCAGCATCTTCAGCTCCGCCTCGCTGCGGCCCATTTCCTGCTCCAGCTTCTGCAGCTCCAAGCGCTCCGCGTAGGTCAGCTTCGTTTTCGCAGGAGCAGCAGAGCCCTGTTCTGCTGCTCCTGATTGAGTAGAAGCTGCCCCAGCTTTCGCGGGAGCTGCATAGGCAGCTGGAGCAGCTACAGAGCCCTTCCCAGCAGGCTTGCCCTTCTCGCTCTGCTCGCCAGCCTGCTTGGCTGCCACAGCCTCCTCATAATCGCTGTAGCCACCAATATAGGGCTGCACATGCCCATTGGCCTCGATAGCGAAAAGCTTTTGAGCGAAGCGATCCAAGAAATAGCGGTCGTGGGAAACAGCAATGACTGCGCCTGCAAAGCTATCTAGATAGTCCTCCAGCACGGACAAGGTGGGAATATCTAAATCATTAGTGGGCTCGTCCAGGAGCAGCACGTTGGGTGCCGTCATCAGCACCCTGAGCAGGTAGAGGCGGCGCTGCTCGCCGCCGCTGAGCTTATTGACCGGCACCCACTGCAGCTCCGGCGGAAAGAGAAAACGCTCCAGCATTTGGGCCGCGCTGATGCGCTGCCCATCCGCTGTCTCAATATAATTATTAGCCTCTTTGATATATTCCAGCACCCGCATATTGCTGTCACTAAACTCGCTATGCTGGGCAAAATAGCCTATTTTTACGGTCTGGCCCACGGTCATGCTGCCGCCGGTAGGCGCGCAGCGTCCGGCGATAATATCCATCAGGGTGGACTTGCCGGCCCCGTTAGGGCCGACAATGCCCACCCTATCGTTGCGCAACAAAATATAGCTGAAGTCTTTGAGGTAGTCGATACCTTCATACCTCATGGAAATATTGTTCAGCTCAATAATAGTTTTTCCCAAGCGGCTGCTCACAGAGGACATTTCCAAATTGGCCTCGGTTTTGACATTCTTCACCTCGGCCTCGATTTGGGCAAAGCGCTCCACCCGATCCTTCTTCTTGGTGCGGCGTGCTTCCGCGCCTCGGCTAATCCAAGCCAGCTCACGCCGATAAATATTGCGCAGCTTTTGGGCAGCGCTGGCCTCCGCTATGCGCCGCTCCTCCCGCTTTTGCAGGAATAAGCTGTAGTTACCCACATAAACATATCCCTTGCCACCGTCTATTTCCAATGTGCGATTGACAACTCTATCGAAGAAATAACGGTCATGGGTTACCATGAGCAGAGCGCCCTTGCGCTTCATCAGCTGCTGTTCCAGCCATGCCACAGTGGCATTATCCATATGGTTGGTGGGCTCGTCCAAAATCAAAAGGTCGCTTGGGCGCACCAGCACACCGGCCAAGGCCACACGCTTGCGCTGGCCACCACTAAGCTCACCCATCTTCTGTTGTAAGCGAGTAATGCCCAATTGCGTCAGCACCGCCTTGGCCTCGCTTTCCAGCTGCCAGGCGAACT
>JBJDXC010000108.1:1301-2799 GCA_051866475.1 Phascolarctobacterium sp. | reverse complement strand
TCTATTTTTTTAACCTATGAGCATATCTAACGAACAGGCCGCAGGCCTGGCTGCCTTACCCAACCTTCCTATATACTAAAATCACTATTTATGCTATAATATAAAGAACTATAAGATGAAAAAGGAGCGCTTACAATGCGAATTATTATAGCTGGCGCTGGCAAGCTGGGCTTTAGTATCGCACAGCTGCTCGCTGAGGATCAATTTGATGTAGTTGTAGTAGAGATTGACCCCAAGCGAAAAGAGGTTGTGCAGAATTCTCTGGACGTGCTTGCCATCGAAGGCAATTCCTGCAGCCCCACTACCTTTGCTGACCCCGATGTGCGCGATGCTGATGTTATCATCGCCTGCACTGACAGCGATGAGGTAAATATGGTAACCTGCCTTCTGGCCAAAAAGAACGGCATTAAGCATACTGTTGCACGCATTCGTAATGTGGATTATGCTGTGCATGCCCCGGAAATGCTCAATAACGATATGAAGATTGATTTGGTCATTAATCCTGAGCGCATTACTGCCGTGGAAATTGACCACATTCTCATGACTCCTTCCGCTCTGAACGTAGATGAATTTGCCGAGGGCAAGGTGCGTATGTTCGAGGCTAAGATTAGGGAGGATTCTCCTTTAATTAATATCCCCTTGAAGGACTTGCAGATTCCTCAGGATATTTTGATGGCCATGGTTTTTCGTCGTCACCGTATGATTATTCCCCGTGGTAATGACTATGTGATGCCCGGTGACAATGTTTATTTTGTAGGCAAGCATGAGGCTATTCGCGAGTTTGAAAATAGCTTTGGCAATACCTATGACAAGCTGGAAAAGGTGCTGATTATCGGTGCCGGTCGTACCGGTCGCTTTCTTGCGCCCATGCTGGAGGCTCAGGGTATCCAGGTGAAGGTTATTGAAAAGAATAGGGAGCGCTGTCAGCTTTTGGCCTCCCAGCTCCATGACGGCCTTGTGCTCTGTGGTGATGGCACGGATATCGACCTTTTAACTGAAGAAGGCGTAGCAGAGGCTGACGTAGTTATTTGCCTCACCGAGGATGATAAGCTGAATTTGTTGCTGGCTCAGTTAGCCAAGCATTTGGGCGCGCCCAAAACAATTGTGCGTGTTGCCCGTAATGAGTATATTGAGCTTATGGAAAAGGTGGGCGTGGATATCGTATTGTCCTCCCGTCTTTTGAGTGCCGGTGAGGTGCTGCGCTTCGTGCGTAAGGGCGGTATCGTCTCCGTTTCTCTCTTAGAGGGTGCTCAGGCCGAGGCTTTGGAGATTATTGTTGGCCGCGGTAGCGATGTGGACGGTGTGGCTGTACGCAATATTAAGCTGCCTAAGGAAAGCTTGATTTGTGCTATCGTGCGCAATAATGAGGCCTATATCCCCAACGGTAACACTGTTTTGCAAGCCAATGACCGCATTATCCTCTTTATTAAGAGTGAATTGTCCAAGAGTACTGTACCTATTTTTGAAGGCCGAGGCTAAGCATTATGGATTTTAAACT
>JBJDXC010000108.1:0-1201 GCA_051866475.1 Phascolarctobacterium sp. | reverse complement strand
AAGAGTACTGTACCTATTTTTGAAGGCCGAGGCTAAGCATTATGGATTTTAAACTTGTCAACCGTCTTTTGGGAAAGCTGACCTTGGCTTTTTGCGGTGTTTTACTCATTCCGCTTGTGGCGGCCATGGTAGCAGACCAGGAGCATCTGTGGATTTTTGCCTTTAGCTTGATTGGCTCCTTGACGGTTGCTTCTATTTTAAATATATATTCGAGCACGCGCTCCCGCCAACGCTTGCGGGTGCGGGAAGCTATTGCGGTAGTAGGCTGCGGCTGGCTTTTGGTATGCTTTTTGGGCTCTATGCCGTATTTCTTATTTAATCCGGCGGACCCCTTGGCAGCAGTTTTCGAAAGTGTTTCTGGCTTCACTACCACAGGCGTAACCACAGCCAGATCCTTTAATGATTTCCCGCCCAGCATTCTTGTGTGGCGTTGCCTGACCCATTGGACGGGCGGCATCGGGGTAATTATGCTCTTTATTATCATCATGCCCCAGATGAACGGTGGCACCAGCTATCTATTCAATGCGGAGCTTCCTGGCGCTGTAGCCGAGCGTACCCTGCCCAAGATTAAGGCATCGGCCGCGCTTATCCTTGCCATTTATTTTCTTATGACCTGGGTGGAGATAGGCCTTTTGATGCTGTCGGGACTGCCCTTTTACCAAGCCTTTAACTTGGCCCTGGCAACCATGGCTACGGGCGGCTTTTCCTATTACCACGATAGCTTAATTTCCTTCCACAATGTGGCAGTGGAGATTATTGCCATCGTCTTTATGCTGCTGTCCAGTATGAACTTTTCCCTTTATTACAAGTTCTGGCGTGGGGATTGGGCTTCTGTTAAGCAGGATAGCGAGCATCGTTATTATTTGGCCTTGATTCTGGTGGCTACGGTGTTAATCTGTGGCGACTTATATACGCATGATTATCTGGATTTTTGGCAAGCCCTGCGGCACAGCTTCTTCCAATCTGTGTCCATTGCCAGTACCACGGGCTTTGCCTCCGATGACTTCAACCAATGGCCTAGCTTCAGCCGTTATTTACTCTTGATGCTGATGTTCGTAGGTGGCTGTAGTGGCTCCACCGCCGGTGGTATCAAGATTTCCCGCATGGTTATCCTCTTGAAGGCTGGTTGGGCAGAGCTGTTGCGCACCCTGCATCCACGCATTATTTATTCTGTAAAAATGGGTAAGCGGGATATCGACCC
>JBJDXC010000107.1:0-13227 GCA_051866475.1 Phascolarctobacterium sp. | reverse complement strand
TTGTGGAATTTAGCTATCTCTAGACACATGTCTGTAGTGCAACGATATGGCAAATCCTGTGGCAAAAACGTACCATCCAGCTTTCTTCTCCATAACTGATAAACAAACTCACATAAATTTTCAATATATATCATACTTTTTTTATTCTTGATGGTTGGTATGAACCTAAATTTAAGTACAGCCTCACGTAATCTTCTATAATTACCGGGGCAATCCTTTCCATAAACAAAAGGTGGTCTAATAATAGCTACCTTAAAATTATCATCTATTAATGCCATTATTCGATCTTCCGCCATCTTTTTTGATATCTCATATTTCTCGATTGGCTTTAGCTCAGTATCTTTATCTAAAACAATATCATTAAAGAGAGACCCGGTAGTACCATAGACCCCTTCTGTACTAAAAAATATAAAGTACTTTACACCTTCTCTTTTTGCTTTTTTTGCAATTTTTTCAGTAAGGTTGGCATTTACTTCAACATAGTCATCTAATGTATATTGATTAGGATCCTTATGAACAAGGGCAGCACAATGTATTAAAGTATCGACTTGACTAAAATCTTCTTCTAACCAATCATCATTCCTTAAATCTAGAAGCCGTAATCCCCCATTGAACTTATGTTTTTCTATAAAATGTCTTCTTATAGAATTACTTATATATCCATGAACTCCTGTGATAATAATTTTCACATGCACGCCACCTTTTATATAACTCCTATTAATAACTAAACATCTCTAAATATCTTCTCTTCATCCTAATCCCGTATTTCAGCTCCACACTCGGCAACTCTTCACCCAGCAGCTGCTTAATCCGCAAATAAGGCAAATTCATCCCACCTTCGGCAAAAATCTTCATAGTTGCTGCAATACGCGGATTAACCTCCATCAGAACTGGATTACCTTGAGCATCACATTTGAAGTCTAAATCAGCATTGCCATCTAACTTCAATGCTGCCACAACCTTTTCAGCTATTTCATAAGCTGCTTTATTCTCACTCAATGTAGCAACCTGCGGAATGCTATGTAGATTTACATTGCTCTCACGGTAGCCCATATACAAAATCTTGCCATTAGAGGCTAGCAAATCTACAGAACCTTCAGCTCCCGGAAGATATTCCATGGCCATCATTTCAGGCATTCCAGGTTTCTCTTCCAAGGTTGCTTTTAAATCATCCATTGTCGTGAAGAAAGAATTTGGCTTCTCGCCAAACAGTAAATCAAATTTGGAGATGCTAGGATTAATAATGCGTATTCCCCTACTTCCGCTGAGCTCAGTAGCTTTCACACAAACAGCATTATCAGGGTATCCACATGCTTCACATGCCGGTAACAGGTCACTAGCTTTTCTCACCGGAGCAAACCTAGGAACAGATAACCCATTCTCCTTCATAAACTCATAGAATTTATATTTATTGGTCGTGATTTCTACAGAATGCCTATCCGCAACAGAAACCTTCGTGCCGATAGCTTCAAAATCACTCTTCCTATCAATCAAAGGCAGCAGTTCAGCAGACATAAAGGGCATTACTACATCAACATGCTCTTTTTTGCAAATCTCTAATAAAGTATCTACATAACTAGGGTCTGTGGCTCTAGGAACTTGATAAAGCTTGTCTACCATTTGCAGAACGGTCTTATCAATCTCCATATCAACACCAATGATTCTGATGTTCCGCTCACCATTATTCTTTAAACAGTCTGCTAGACCAGGCATAAATTGAGCTCCGCACGCAGAAACTAATACTGTTAAATCTCTCATTTTAAAGTACCTCAAAAAACATAGGTTTTGAAAATATCATCAATGGTTTCAGCTTCTTTGATAAGCTTAACTTCGCAATCATCTCTTATGCTGATTATTGCACAGTTAGGTAATATAAAGGGAGGCTTGAACACATTACTATAGCTTCCTATGTTACGAAACTGTACATAATCACCTACAGCCAAATCTCCACTAAAGTACTCATAAATATGGTCATGCTCTAGGCAAGTATAGCCTACAAAAGTGGCATCTTTTAATTTTCTTAAAGGCTGACCATTATGATAAACAGTGATAGGTAAGTTTTTGAGGTGGCAAATATCACCCATATTACCACCACAGCAATCAAAAGTTACATAATCCTTACCCTTAACACTCTTGATAGTCTTTACGGTGCCTAAGAAAGACATGCAACCAGAAATTAAGGTTGTTCCTGGCTCCGTGTATAGTAATGGTTGCTGTTCAATAGGAAGTTGTTCATATCTCTCTTTCATTGCTTCAGCTACAACGCTCGCATACTCTGCAAAGCTAGGAATATGACCACCGAATTGGCAAGCCAATTCAGGCTCCATTACAGAATTCATGCCACTACCCAAGTCAATGAACTGAGGTACTTCATCCTTGAAATACCTATCCACCAACTTAAACATAATACGAACCCTATTCTTCCAAGCATCGATGCTTCGAGAGCGACCTATGTGGCAATGCAAGCCTACAACGCAAATATTAGATTGTTCATTTACCTTTACAAAAGCTCTATCTAAATCAGACTCAATAACATCTTCTTCATAGGCATCAATACCAAATCTAGAAATAAAGCCCTGCTCAATATCAATATTTACTCTAAAAGCAATTTGGAAAGCTACGGTCGGGTTCTTTTTAGCAAAGGCAATTACTTCGTCCAGTTCATCCAGACTATCGATATTGGCTACACCACCATTTAAAAGGTGCTCAAATAGTCCTTCACCCTTGACAGGCCCGTTATAGACAATATCCTTATCCTCATAACCAAGCTTTTTGGCCAATCTATATTCCATATCAGAAACCACTTCTGCCAACCCACCTAATTCTTTTACAAGCCTACAAATGGCAGGAGTATAGTTGGTTTTATAAGAATAAGCAATATTATACTTAGGGTAGATTGCTCTAAAAGTATTAAACAAATCTAAATAGTTACGCTTAAACTCATCCTCATGGAATACATATAACGGAGAACCATACTGCTGGATAAGCTGCTCAGTAACATCATGACTCAAAAGACAATTCATGGCTATTTTCCCTTCTCAATAAACATATTCTTTCTATATTGATTCAAATGCGGTCTATTCTCGGCTCCATAATCATTCTCCACACGCTTTGTCAGAATACCAAATGTAGCCAAGATAACCTTGCAATCTAACCAAAAGGAAACATTGTCAACATAATATAAATCATACTCAAACTGCTTTTCCCAAGTGGGAGTTGTTTCTCCACACAAGCCATCTGGCGGAATTAGTCCGCCTCTTACCCTATGTCTTGCTCTTTCATGTTCTAAAAAGTAAGGCCCATAATAAGTTGGTAAAGGCCTAGGCCCTACTATAGACATATCCCCTTTCAAAATAGAAAACAATTCAGGTAATTCATCTAAAGACGAAGAGCGCAAAGCGATACCAAATTTTGTTAAACGTTTATCCTCACTTAAAAGCTCACCATTTTCATCCCTAGCATCAGTCATAGAACGATACTTATAGAGCTTAAATGGCTTTGCATCCTTGCCAATCCTCTCTTGTGAAAACAGAATTGGCCTTCCCATTCCATGCCAAACAAGTAGGGATAACACTAGATACAATGGTGACAGGATGACAATTCCAGATAATGATAGAACTATATCCAGCAAGCGTTTAAAAAAATTACGGTACAAACAAATCACTCCATCAAATTACTCTTCTCAAAACACTCTCAAAAGCCTCAGCATACTTGCATCCAGCCTGTGCTCCCCTGTAAGCTGCCAAGCCTTCTAGAGCCTCATTAGAACGTGGATGCGGATAAGGCCTCATTACTCCTTTATAAGCAGCTAAAGCCTGCAGCTTTACATCCAAGCCATCGCGCCCAATCTCAAAATAAGTATTGGGCCTGAAATCATTAGATGACGAATCTATAGACCATTCCGTAGAAGAAGGAACTTCCATAAACAGCAGCTCCTTCAAGTCAGGTACATCATCCCTCCTTTGGAACAGCCTAGCTGCAGCCTGAGCTGCATATGAGGTCATTACATGATCATTATTAGTATCAGCAGGATGATGAGTAAAAATAGCATCAGCCTTGAAATCCATAATGCATTTTTCAATAAACTGTACAAGCTCTAAGTGAGGCACAGTATTCATCTTGATATTAGGAAAGCTTGCATGATAGGTTTGCTTAACTCCCAAAATGGCCAGAGCTTCAGCTTCATCGTCGGATAAGGAAGCAGACAAATCCTTTCTAGCTGCAGCTTGGCTAACCATAATGGCAACTGCTACATTGTGCCCAGAATTTATGAGTTTATAAATTGTTGCGCCAGCACCCAAAACCTCATCGTCTGGATGAGCAACTACTACCAAATAATTCATGACGTGACCTTCTTTACAATTTATTGATTGTTTTAATAACCTTTAACCACTTGACCAGCTTCCAACTTAGTTTCCTTAGCAACAAAGCTGCCAGCTTTACAAATTGCTCCTGCGTTAACATGAACACAGTCTTCTAAAACAGCGTCATGATCCACTATAGAGCCAACAGAAACTATGCATCCGATGCCTATATTGCTACTAGCATTAACAATAGCCAAAGGCTCTACAACAGTTCCCTTGCCTATCACAGCACTTTTACTTACATAAGCAGTAGGATGAATGAGCACGGGTATGTTAAAGCCTTCCTCTTCTAGTCTTGCTAAAAGCTCACCGCGGAATTTGTTATTGCCAATGCCGACTAAAGCTGCTTTATATTCATCAACAAAAGCTTGAGAGTCAGCAATTCTGCCCATGGCCTCTATGCTATTGTCATCTAGGAATCCTATCTTGGTATAGCCTAAAGCTTCAGCAATTTCTTTAACTACCTTGCCATGGCCACCGGCACCAAGTATTAATAAACTTTTAGTCATAAAGCACCTCAATATTTAGTATCGGCGTTGCCCCTCTCAGCCTCGCAAGCTCGGCAGCTCTCCCCGAGGGCGAGCCATTCTTGAAGCGCAATAGTCCGTTTCTTACGAAGTATGGAGCCATTCGAAGATAGCCTCACTTAGTTAATCCTTCTTGCATTCTGCATCTCTTTACTCAGCCCAGCCTTACAGTTAACCTCCTCCGGAGTCTTGTAAGTCGGCACAACCTCGTGCATTGCAGCTCTAACAGTCTCATCATCATTGGTAGCCATAGCCTCACGCAGGAGCTGCAGCCTACTCTCCAAATCCTCCATAGAAATAGGCTCATCCTTCTCCACAAAGATAAGATCATTATCCGTGGTCTCAAGAGTATCACTCTTAATGAGCAGCTCTTCATAGAGCTTCTCACCAGGCCGCAGGCCAGTTTCTACAATATCTATATCCCTAAAGGGCTCTAGACCACTGAGCTTAATCATATTCACAGCTAAATCATAAATCTTCACAGGCTGGCCCATATCGAGGACGAATAATTCGCCGTTTTTCGCAATAGCGCCGCTGTGGAGTACCAATTGGCTAGCCTCAGGAATAGTCATAAAGTAACGGATAATGCGCTTATCTGTGATGGTAATAGGCCCGCCATTAGCAATCTGGCGCTTGAAAAGCGGGATGACGCTGCCAGCGCTGCCAAGCACATTGCCAAAGCGCGTATCGCTAAAAACAACCTTGTTCCCCTTTTGGGCAGAGTGAGCGCGTGCGATAATCTCGCACATGCGCTTAGTCGCGCCCATGATGTTAGTGGGATTGACAGCCTTATCAGTGGAAACCATCATAAAGCGGCCTACGCCGTATTCTTCACAGAGCTCGATACAATTCAGCGTGCCAAAGACATTGTTTTCAACCGCCTCAATGCAATTCTTCTCCATAAGAGGAACATGCTTATGAGCAGCAGCATGGATTAAAATATCCGGATGATACTCCTCCATCACTCTGCGCATAGCGCTCTCGCTGCAGATGGAAGCAATCTCCACCTTGAAGTTCAGCTTGTCCCCATAGAGCAGCCGCAGCTCCTGCTGCAGGTCGTAAACACCATTCTCGTAAATGTCGAGGGCAATAACCTGCTTAGGAGACATCTTCGCCACCTGGCGACACATCTCACTGCCAATGGAGCCACCGCCACCGGTGACTAAGATAACCTTATTTTTATAATAAGAGCTTACTAGCTCGTTATTAACCACAATGGGCTGACGGAATAAGAGCTCATCAATATCGAACTCGCGCAACATGCGCTTGCCACTCTTGGCCACGTCTGCTACGGAAAAGTCATATACCTTGACCTTGTAGCCTGCGGACTTGTACAGCTTGAACAGGCTGTCTTTTTTCGTGTTGATAATATTAGTAATGGCGAAAACAATCTCTTGCACGCCATAATCTTTTAGGTCCTCTAAGGATTCCTCCCCTTCGGCGAAAACAGGCAAGCCCATAATCTCGCGTCCGGTTTTACTCTTGTCTTGGTCGATGAAGCACACAGGCACATAAGCCGAGCTGTCGTTACTCAAAAGCTCATCCGCCAAAACTGCACCAAGGCGACCGGCGCCGAGAATCGCAATACGAATGCGCTTAATTTCGTTGCGGCGCTCCTTGATAACATTGTCACCAGCGAATAAGAGCAGCAGCCAACGCAGGAACTCGCCCTTTTTCGTCCGGCGCACCCCAAAGCGATAGCAATAGCGATACATCAGTCGCATGCCCACAGCGCCCAGCAAATTTAAAAGCATAATAATCAGCCAGCGCTGGCTCGTCATATGCTCTAAGCCAAGGCCATATTTAATGGGCCAATAGAAGCACAGCGCTAGTAAATCCGTGGCGAAAAGCCGCATATACACATGCACACCGCCGTAGCGGATAATCATGCTGTACACCTTGCCCAGCGTGCGGCATACTAAAAGACATAGCAAAGCAGCGGTGCCTCCCCAGAGGAACTCTGCCAGGGAACTGCCCGCTAAACCATAGGTAGTAACGATAAAGGTGAGTACTACCAGGTAAATCACAATATCGTAAAACATCAGCTGCCAGCGAATTTTAAACTTAACATCAAAATAACCAATACTCATATCACAGCGTCCTTAAAAAGCATTCTTTCTCATTCTCTATTCTTATCGTAAATTGTTATTCTCAATTACTTATTGCATATTCATATTTTACTACTAAATAGGTCCTTTCGTCAACGTGTGACAAAAACTGGCCAAGTTTGCTCCTTTTCGCTAGATATATAAAATACTATATATTATGACGTGAATATGACGCATTCTTTAGTTATTCTCAATACATTCTGTATTTCAATAGACAATTGCCGTATAAAATAATCTACCCTTTGGCGAAGAATTTTGTATACAAAAAAGCTCCGGCCGTACTGCCAGGTCAGCAGTACAGCCGGAGCTAATAGAACAATATATAAGACTAATAATAAAGAAAATAAAAAAACCGTTACATCAGCTTTCGCCAATGCAACGGCTTGTTGTCGTGGTCGGAGCGGCGGGATTCGAACCCACGACCTCTTCCACCCCAAGGAAGCGCTCTACCAAACTGAGCCACGCCCCGACAATTTTGTTTGCTGTGTTCATCAGCAACATGTAAGATTATACTGTATTATAGGGGAAAAGTCAAGCCTTTTTCGCATATTTTCTGCAAAAAATCTTCCTGCTTATGCTTAGCCAATGGCCTTTACACCCTCCGTATCCAGCGTCAGCAAATGATAAACTGCATGCTCGCCCTGCTTCGCAAACTCCGCTACCATAGCCTCAGCAATCGCCTTGCCATCCGCCTCAGGAGCAGCATAAGCCATCACCGTGGAGCCCGCGCCGCTGATAATCGCATTATAGGCGCCCGCAGCCTTAGCCGCAGCAAATACCTCAGTCAAGCCCGGAATCAAGTGCGCCCGATAAGGCTGGTGCAGCTTATCCTCCAAGGCCATACCCAAATACTCATAGCTACCGCTGAGCAAAGCGCCTACTAGAAGGGACGCACGTGAGGTATTATACACAGCATCCTTGTGAGGCACCGTTTTAGGAATCGCCTGCCGCGCTAGAGAAGTAGCCAGCTTGCTATCCGGTACCACCGCAATAAACTGCAACGGCTTCGCCGGCAACAAGCGCAGTGAATGAGCCCGCTCACCCTCCATATAGCTAATCGTAAAGCCGCCGTATAAAGCAGGAGCTACGTTATCAGGATGACCCTCGATCTCCGTAGCAAAGCCCAAAAGCTCGTCCATCGAAAAATGATTATCACACAGGCAATTAGCCGCGAAAAGGCCTGCCACAATGGCGCTGGAGCTGCTGCCCAGGCCCCTCGACATAGGAATGCGGTTAATCATGCTGACCTTCAGGCCAATGCGACGATTATCCGTCGCCAGGTTCCACACCTTCAAGAAGCTAGCAAAGGCCAAATTGCGCCCAAAGGGCTTCAAATACTCCGCGCCCTCGCCCTCAACCTCCAGCTGAAAGCCCTTCGTATCCGTAATCTCATAAGTTACTTCATTATATAAATTCACTGCCAGGCCCAGGGTATCAAAGCCGGGGCCACAATTGGCAGAGGTAGCAGGAACACGAATCGTTACCTTATTCATCATGCACACCCTCTACCCTTATGCCAGACTGCTATCCTCAACGCGGATAACACAGCTTACCTTTTCTACCACAGGCAGTACCTTCAAAATCTGCAGTGCCATCTGCAAATTGGACTCGGAAACGCTGTGGGTAATCACCACGATTTCCGCCTTCTGTCCCTTGGCTGCGTTCTGTTGGATAACATTGCGCAAGGAGACGTTTTGCGCACCAAAGGCCGCCGCAATAGCTGCCAAAGCACCCGGCTGGTCCAAAACCTGCAGGCGAATATACGCAGGAGCGGACATTTTTTCCGGCGGGCACAGCTTCTTCTCCTTAAAGCAGGTGCAGGAAATGCGTCCCGTGCTGCCACTCTGGATATCGCGGGCAATCTCGATAATATCGCCCACTACGGAGCTGGCAGTGGGCAGACGACCGGCGCCCATGCCCAGGAACATCGCCTCGCCAATAGCGTCGCCGTTAACGAAAACCGCGTTATACACACCATTTACCCCGGCCAGCGGATGGGTCAGGGGCAGCATGGTGGGCTTCACGCATACAGTGATGCCGTTTTCCGGATCATTTTTGGCAATGCCCAGCAGCTTCACCGCATAGCCCAAGCTTTGGGCATACTTAATATCACAGGCCTCGATATTTTCGATGCCCTCAACTAATACATCCTTCAAGCTGATGCGGGTATTGAAGGCAATGGAAGCAAGAATAACCACCTTGCGAGCAGCGTCCAAGCCGCCTACGTCGGCCGTGGGGTCGGACTCCGCATAGCCCTTGGCCTGGGCCTCCTTCAAAACCTCGTCATAATCAAGATGCTCATTGCTCATCTTGGACAGCATATAGTTGGTGGTGCCGTTCACAATGCCCATCACAGAATGGATTTGGTTGCCCGCCATGCTGGTCTTCAAGGGCTCGATAATAGGAATACCGCCGCACACGCTAGCCTCAAACATAAAGTCCAGACCCTTTTGCTCTGCTAAGGAATAAATACCCTCGCCATAATGAGCAATCACGTCCTTATTGGCCGTAACCACGTTTTTGCCCTTTTCAAAGGCAGCCACAATATATTCCCTAGCCGGATGCTCGCGACCTAGGAGCTCTACCACAATATCGATTTCAGGGTCGTCAAGAATATCGTCAATATTATTGGTAAAAATGTATTGCTCGCCGTATTCAGCGCGGCGCTTTTCCACATTGCGGTCCAAAACCTTGGTAATGCGAATGGGCTTGCCCACCTTTTTTGCAATATCGGCAGCATTTTTTTCTAATACCTTGATCACGCCGCCGCCCACAGTGCCTGCACCCAGCAGGCCCACATTAATAAAATCCTTCATCTTACAAAAGCCCCCTCCACTAGATTTTCATCACATTCATAGAAATTAGACTTATTATACTTGGCCCAGAACCTCCAAGCGCTTTACACCGTCGATCATGCGCAGCTTGTCCAAAAGCGCCTCCAAATCCACAGTCAAATGCTTGGTCTCAATGGAAATAGTAGTATTGGCCACACCCTGCAGGGGAATGCCCTGGTTAATAGTCATAATGCTGCCGGAATCATCGGCCACGGTGTTCAAAACCTTGGACAGCACGCCGGATTTATGCTCTAACAAGAGGGACAGAGTGATAATCTTTTCCTTGCTAGCTTCGTAGAACGGGAAAACAAAATCCTTGTATTTATAATAAGCGCTGCGGCTCAAGCCCATCTTCTCCACTGCCTCGTTAATGGTCTTAATCTCGCCCCGTTTCAAGATTTCCTTTACCTTTATAGTTTTTTTAATGGCCTCAGGGAGAATTTCTTCCCTAACCAGATAGAATGTGGATTTTTCAGACATTGTACAGTCCCCTTTCTTCTAAAAAACTCTAAGAGTATTATACCACTGTTTGTGTGTAAAATACAAAGGTTTTTTTGTGAAAAATTTATGCATTTTTTGTCCATCCGCTGCTTCCCCATAAAAAGAAAAGGCCCCTTGATGGTCAGCTGCCTGACCATGAAGAGGCTTGGGTATTTTATTACAGCTAAAAAAGCTTATTTAGGCAAATTCTTGGCATTGCCCGGCTTAATCTTGCTTTCCGTGCCGCTTAAGAGGCGGCCAATATTTTCCTTATGGCGCAGCACTACGAAAAAGCCCGCAATGGCGCCCAGGAGCATATACGCACAGGGATAAGCAAAATACCAGGACATGATGGGCGTTAAAATGGCTGCCACAATGGAGCCTAAGGATACATAGCGAGTGATAAGCACCAGCACCAGCCATACTAGAAAGACCGTGCCTGCTACCTTGGGCATGAGGAAAACCAAAAGGCCGAGGCCCGTAGCCACGCCCTTGCCTCCCTTAAAGCCCAGGAAGGCCGAGTAATTGTGGCCCAGTAAAGCCCCTAGCGCCGTCACAACATCCAGCTCCGGATTGTGGAAGAAATGGTTCACCAGTGCCACCGCAATAATGCCCTTGAGCATATCGCAGAGCAGCACCAGCACCGCCGTGGTCGGTCCCACCGTGCGAAACACATTGGTTGTGCCAATATTTTTACTACCGTAATTGCGAATATCTATACCGTGCAGGGCCTGCACTAGCCACAGGCCGCTGGGGACGGAGCCACATAAATGGCCCAGCACAAAGCCCAGCACATAATGCACTATTCCCACCTCATTGAGCATCTACATCACCTAACTTATTTTTATTCGTCCTCGTTCTTGCCGCGGATAATCATTTGAATGGGAGTACCCTCGAAGCCAAAGGCCTCGCGCAGCTTGTTCTCCAAATAACGCTGGTAGGAAAAATGCATAATCTCCGGCTCGTTCACAAAAATAACGAAGGTAGGAGGCTTGATCTTCACCTGGGTCACATAGAGAATCTTCAGGCGCTTGCCCTTTTCCGTAGGCGGCGGGTTGATGGCCACTGCATCCTCGATAACCTGATTTAAGATGCTGGTGGCAATGCGCTGTGCGTTCTGCTCGGCAACGTAGCTGATGACCTCCGGCAGACGATGAATGCGCTGCTTGGTCACAGCGGAAACGAAAACGCAGGGAGCGTATTGCAGGAAGACCAGCTCCTTGCGCAGGGTTTCGGTGTAGCGCAGGGTGGAGCTGTTATCCTTTTCGTACAAATCCCATTTATTCACCACGAGAATAACTGCCTTGCCTGCCTCATGAGCATAGCCCACAATGCGCTTATCCTGCTCGGTGACGCCCTCAACTGCGTCGAAGACCATGAGCACAACATCGCTGCGGTCCACCGCACGCAAAGAGCGCATGACGCTGTATTTTTCAATGGGCTCGTCCACCTTGGCCTTGCGGCGCATGCCCGCAGTATCGATAAAGAGATATTTTTGGCCATTGCGCACTACAGGAGTGTCGATGGCGTCGCGGGTAGTACCGGCCACGTCGCTGACGATGGAGCGCTCCTCACCTACTAAGGCGTTAAAAATGGAGGATTTGCCCACGTTGGGACGACCGATCAAGGCTACCTTGATTTCGTCCTCGTCATCCATGGAGGTGCCCTTCTTATCGCTGGGGAATTTGGCTACCACGGCGTCCAACAAATCGCCCAAGCCTAAATGGTTGGAGGCGGAGACGGGAATGGGGTCGCCAATGCCCAGATTATAGAATTCGTAAATATTCATCTCCTGCTTGGGAGAGTCGGCCTTGTTCACAGCCAGCACAATGGGCTTCTTGGATTGGCGCAGCAGACGCGCTACATCCGCATCCTCGGTGGTGATGCCGCTGCGAGCGTCGCACACAAAGAGGATCACATCGGCCTCTTTAATGGCGATTTGGGCCTGCTGGCGAATGGATACAGCAATGGCGTCGGCGTTCATGATTTCGATGCCGCCGGTGTCCACCATCATGAATTCGTGGTCCAGCCATTCCGCCATGGCGTACAGGCGGTCGCGAGTTACGCCAGGGGTGTCCTCCACGATGGAAATCCTGCTATTGGCAAAGATGTTGAACAGGGTCGATTTGCCAACATTAGGACGTCCTACTATAGCAACAATAGGTTTTCCCATAATTAACTTCCTCCATCATACTATAAATGTTTATCTCTATCTAGCGTGTTTATGTTAAATTTAATTTAACCCCTCAGTCAGCTTCGCTGACAGCTCCCCTTTAAAGGGGAGCCAACTTAGAGCTTATTTTTTTATTTCTAATTCTAATGATCTATGCCGAGGCGAGACGACACTCCCTTGTGGAAATAGTGCTTCACTTCGCTCATGTCCGTTACAAGATCTGCAATTTTAATGAGCTCCTCGGGGGCGCCGCGGCCCGTGGTAATGATTTCTACCTCGTGCTGGTGGGCCTTGAGAAAGTCCACCACCTCATCAAGGGGCAGCATCTTCGTAGCCAAAACTATGTTCAGCTCGTCCAAAATCACGATATCCGCTTGCTTCTTGGCAATGGCTTCCTTGCCTGCCTCCCAGCCCTTGCGGCATAATTCTAAATCCACCGGGTCCGGATTGCGGAAGTTCACAAAGGCATCACGGCCCACCTGCCGCAGCTCCAAGCCAGGAATGAAGCAAGCCGCTCTGGCCTCGCCGTATTCCGGGTCATCCTTTAAAAAGCACAGCATCAAGGTCTTGAGGCCATGGCCTGCGCCACGCACTGCCACGCCTAAGGCCGCAGTGGTTTTCCCCTTGCCGGTGCCGGTATATACCTGTAACATAGTCATCACCCTAGCTTTCTAAAAGCAAATGCAAGAGCTCCTTGGCTCCCTTGGCAAGCTCCACCCTGCCGGGGAAGTCCCTGCGGAA
>JBJDXC010000106.1:7141-13353 GCA_051866475.1 Phascolarctobacterium sp. | reverse complement strand
ACCCTCCCCCCATAACAACAACACCCCAGCGCAGCGAGAGCGATGTGATTACTTTTAATCTCATCCTCGCCGCACTGAGGTGCTTTTCTTTTCTACACCAAATCGCTAACCAAGTATGTATACTGTACAGCTACAAATATAGTACAATTTTATCACTAACGAAACGTTACCGAAAAGAATGTTTGTTTTTCAGTGTCCATTTCAAATTTACGATTATACTGAAAATATTCCCCTCGGAAAGTGCGAGGGTAGACAGATGTTTATCTACTCCCTCTTCTCAAAAAAGCTCAAATTGCCGCCAATGCCAAAGAACTTCTCAAAGAATGCCTTCAGCTTATCGATAATCCCCTGCTTTTTCTTCTCGCGACCGCCCCCGAAGCGGCTCACAGGGGGCATCAGCTTATCGATATCCGTGCCGGCGGTTTTGATTTCTCCATCACGGAAGGCATTATCCAGGAATTTACGAGTCTCTTCCGGCTTCAGCTTCTCGTCCTTGATAATCTGCTCTAGATCCTGCTCCCGCTTGACAAAGACAAAGTCATTCCACTGGCCCACAATATCATCGCTGCTGTTATCGTTGACACTCTCGATAAAGTTTTCGATAAGCTGCTTCTTGCTGCGCAGGGTGGGGCTGGAGTTAACAGCCTTGTTAATGGTGACAAGTATTTCCTTGTCCTCACAATTGCTGTCGTGGTACTTTTTCACCAGCATCAGGATGTAGTCAATGTTGATTTCGATTTGCTTAATCAGCTCCACCTCAAAAACAATATCGTCATCAATATTAGCATTGGGTCCACATGGTTTGCGACGCTTCCACAGCTCACGCAAATCCTCATACATACCGGTATAATTCTGGAAGTCACGCTCACTAATAAGCTCCTTGCCCACAAATTCGTCAAAGGAGCTGAGCAGATTGCGCATACGCAAAATCGCGCCAAAGAGCATGATGAAACGCTTTTGCTGCTCCTCGCTCATAATGGTCTTGCCACAAGGGAATTTCTTATCCAGCTCCTCCAGCATGCCCACATAGCCAGGCACTGCCTTGCCCTCGTCATCCTTGTAGCCATAATAATAATCATTAAAGCTACGGATGAGTACGATGCTGCTGGCTTCCTTGTCGCCAAAAAGGGCAATGGCATTTTCCACTCTTTGCTGCAGCTTTCTGAAGCACACAATATTGCCGTAGGTCTTAATAGAATTCAAAATGCGATTAGTACGGCTAAAGGCCTGTATCAAGCCATGCATTTTGAGGTTTTTGTCAACCCACAAGGTATTCAGCGTGGTAGCGTCAAAGCCCGTTAAGAACATATTCACTACGATGAGCAAATCCAGCTCCTTGTTTTTCATGCGCAAGGAAACATCCTTGTAGTAGTTTTGGAATTTATCGGCGGAGGTGTCATAATTGGTCTGGAACATCTCGTTATAATCTTGAATGGCCGCTTCTAGGAAGTCACGGCTATTGGTATCCAGTGCCGAGGTATCCTCAGGATTTTCCTCATCAAGGATGCCGTCCGCCTCTTCCTCGTTGGCACCATAGCTAAAAATAGTGGCTATGCGCAGGGCCTTGGTAGGGTTTGCTGCCATTTGCTTTTTAAATTCCTGATAATAGAGCTTGGCCATGGGCACGGAGCTCACGGCAAAAATAGAGTTGAAGCCACTCAAACGCTGCTTGCGCTTGATTTCCTCCACCTCCTGCCTGCCAGCCGAGGCCACGTCACCAATATTAGTCAGAGCGTTGAAGATATAGGTTTTATCCCCGCGGTAGGTCTTGCGGTCAAAATTATCAAGGATATACTTGGTCACAAGGCTAATGCGCTCAGGAGACATCATAACCTTTTCCCTATCAATACCCCATACCATTTCATCGGTGATATCCTCCTCCATGTCCATGGTTTTGATGAAGTCCACACGGAAGGGCAGCACATTTTTATCGTTGATGGCGTCCACAATGGTATAGGTATGCAGCTTGTCGCCAAAGGCCTGCTCCGTGGTCATGAACTGAGGGTTACCACCGCGGCTGGCGTTAATGGCAAAGATAGGCGTGCCTGTGAAGCCAAAAAGATAGTATTTTTTGAAGCTCTTGACGATATCCGTATGCATCTCACCAAATTGGGAGCGATGGCATTCGTCAAAAATAATGACAGCCTGCTTTTGGTACACGCCGTGCTGGGGATTTTTCTTGATAAAGGTGGCCAGCTTTTGAATGGTGGTGATGATGATATGGGCGTTATCATCCTCCAGCTGCTTCTTAAGCTTTGCAGTGCTGGTATTGCTATTGGCAGCTCCCTTTTCAAAGCGGTCGTATTCCTTCATGGTCTGGTAGTCCAAGTCCTTGCGGTCTACGACAAAGAGCACCTTATCAATAAAGGGCAGCTGGGACGCAAGCCGCGCCGTTTTAAAGGAGGTCAGGGTTTTGCCGGAGCCCGTGGTGTGCCAAATGAAGCCACCGGCGGCAATGGTGCCATATTTTTTATAATTATGGGCAATCTCCACCCTGTTTAGGATGCGCTCCGTAGCGGTAATTTGGTAGGGACGCATGACCATGAGAATATTTTCCGAGGTAAAAATGCAGTAGCGGGTAATGATATTCAGCAGGGTATGCTTGGCAAAAAAAGTCTTGGTGAAGTCGATTAAATCGGTGATCACACGGTTATTGGCATCGGCCCAGAAGCAGGTAAATTCAAAGCTATTGCTGGTTTTTTCTTTTTTGGTCTTACCGCTTTTAGCGTCCTTGATGGCGTTGAAGCGGGTGCTATTGGAATAATATTTGGTGTTGGTGCCATTGGAAATGACGAATATTTGCACGTATTCAAAAAGGCCACAGCCCGCCCAGAAGGAATCCCTTTGGTAGCGCTCGATTTGGTTAAAGGCTTCACGAATGGGTATGCCGCGGCGCTTGAGCTCCACATGGACCAGGGGCAGACCGTTGACGAGGATGGTCACATCGTAGCGATTATCGTACTTGGCGCCCTGCTCCTTGCCGTTTTCGTATTGGTTCAGCACCTGCAGACGATTGTTATGGATATTCTTTTTGTCAATGACGCGGATATTTTTCGTGGTGCCATCATCACGCTTGAAGCTAAAAATGGGGCTTTCTTGGATAATCTTGCTTTTTTCCGCAATATGGGCGTTGGGATTGGCGATTTCCGTGGTAAAGAAGCGCTCCCATTCCTTGTCGGTGAAGTGGTACTCGTTCAGCTCCTCAATGCGCTCACGCAGATTGTTGATTAAATCCGCCTCTTGGTGAATTTTGAGATAGGTATAGCCCTGCTGGGTTAAAAGTTGAATAAATTCCTTTTCTAATTCTGCTTCACTTTGATAGGCCTCCGCACGGCGCTCCGCCGGTTCATAGGCGGTGACCACGGTGCTGTCGTTGGTAGTGGCTACGATATTAAAATAAGGCATGCCCTACGCCTCCTTTTTGAGCTCCTTAAAGGTTAAAAGCTTGTCCCGATAATATTCATACTGCTTCCTGCGGGCTTCAATTTCCGCAGGAAGACCGCTAGTAATGTCGTTGCACAGAGCGTCAAAGCGGTCGAGGATGTCTACGATGCGCTGTTGTTCTGGGAGAGGGGGAACGGGGACAATAAACTTTTCCAACACTCTCATACTTAAATTAGGCTGTGAACCATTGCTAGCTTTAGATTTAACCTGATTCTGTATAATGTCAGACTGCAACAAATGATATAGATAACGTGATAGATAGTTTTCATTTACTCTCATAGCAGCCAAGGGAGACCAAACATTAAAACTATCTTCAAAATCTACATATGCAACCTTACCGGTAGTAGAACCAGATTTTACAATAATTACGTCATGTTTTTGAGGCTTATATTTTTTGCTGTACTCTTTATCAGAGTCTACAGATATAAATCCCCTTTTCTTTTCTAAATGAATTCTTCCATCCCACACTGATTCTACAGAAACAAATGGTATACCGGAGTCTACAAACTTTGGAGTAACATGTGGCCCATCAGTCACTGGCTGTTTAAGCATCTCTAAAAGTGTAACTTTTTTCCAATCACTTTTTCCAGACAATAATTTGTTTCTAAAGAAGTCAAATCTCTTTTGCTGAGCTGCAAGCTCGGCTGCAAGCTCGGCTGTGAGGAACGTGAAAGAGTCCAAAATATGGACTATTTCACGTTGTACCTCCAGAGGAGGTACAGGGAGCATAACAGATTTAACAATATCAGAATTTAAATTTTGCACAGCACCACCAAATGAAGCTTTTTTCTCAAATTCTCTTTGAATTGTTGTTGATACTAAAAGATAGTATAAAAAGTCTCTTTCATAGTGTTCCTCATAATCACTAATAGCTAACCATCCATCATGAATGCAACCATCAACCTTCAAAACATAAGGTCTACCAAAACTCATAGAGTTAGAAAGAATAAAATCACCCTTTTTGACAAACCGAGATTTGGATGCACCTTCAGCAGTAATTTTTTCCTTAACAGAAGTGATGTATTTTTCACCCTGTTTTACATCACCAATTTTAATCCAATTAACACCATCATCATCTTCTGTAATAAATTTTTTTATTGGTCTTGGAGAAGCACCTCTAACTATACTGCATGTTTCTCCCAAGCTCTTATACTCCACCCCGTCAGGGCACAGCCTCGCAATCAATTCCTCTAACTTGCTCATAATTTATCTCCGCTCTTTATACAACACCTTTGACACTACTTTATAACCAGAGGTCGTTACATTTCTTGCAATAACCACTCGCTAGTCTCATTAATCATCAGAAAATACGTTCTGTATTTTTTCTGCCTTTACACACCACAAACCTTGCAGCTAAAGCATTTTTGTGGTAAACTATATATACAAAGGGTGCTACCGATAGACGGTTGTCCCTAGAATAGTTTAGTCACAAAAGAGTAACCGCAGTTTTCCAAGCGCTGGCGGTTACTTTTTTGCATTTATACCCATAATATATCCGAACTTAACACAAGCTAAGCCATAGCCTAACAAGGCAAGAACCTCTAATATACTCATGGCATCACCCTCCTTTGTCAGAAATTTCCCTGCATGTAATGTGCAGGGATTTCCTTTTTTGGAGGGCTGCAATCCCTCCAAAGCTAATAAACCAAGAGGGGCAACCGCCTACCGTTGCATGGTAGCACCATGCATATTATACCACAAAAAGGCGAAAAAGTAAATGTGTATTTAGAATTAATGTTTGTTTTAGTTGATTATCTATAAACAAATGCCTTTGAAATTCTACCCTTCAATCTCCGCAATAATCTTGTCGATTTCCTTGCGCAAGGCATCCTCGCGGGCTACGATTTCGGCAATCTCCGCATTCAACTTTACGATATCCACCTTTTCGCGGGTGTCCTCCTGCTCCACATAAGTGGAAACAGATAGGTTAAAGTCATTCTCTGCCACCTCGTCGTAGCTGGCCACATGGCTAAAATGCGCAACTTCCTCACGCTTGGTGTATATATCCACAATGCGCTCTATATTCTCAGGGGTCAATTTATTATTATTGGTGACCTTCACAAACTCCTTGGAGGCATCGATGAAAAGCACCTTGTTGTCCGCCTTACCCTTGCGCAGCACCATAATGCAGGTAGCGATGGAGGTGCCATAAAAGAGGTTGGAGGGCAGCTGGATGACGCAGTCCACAAAGTTATTATCCACCAAGTATTTGCGAATTTTTTGCTCCGCGCCGCCACGATACATGATGCCTGGGAAGCAAACAATGGCCGCCGCACCATTGGGTGCCAACCAAGATAGACTGTGCATAATAAAAGCCATATCCGCCTTGCTCTTAGGCGCCAGCACGCCCGCAGGTGCAAAGCGCGGATCGTTAATCAAGAGCGGATTGTCGTCACCGGCCCATTTGATGGAATAAGGCGGATTGGAAACGATGAGCTCAAAGGGCTCCTCGCCCCAATGCTGGGGACTGGTCAAGGTATCATCACAGTCAATATCAAATTTATCAAAGCCAATCTGGTGCAAGAACATATTAATGCGGCACAGGTTATAAGTGGTGATATTCACCTCTTGGCCATAAAAGCCGTTGCGCACTGCATCCTTGCCCAAAATCTCCGCAGACTTTAAAAGCAAGGAGCCGGAGCCACAGGCCGGGTCATAAGCCTTGTTGATTTCTGTCTTGCCCACGGTACCAAGGCGCGTCAGCAAAATGGAGACCTCGGAGGGAGTAAAGAACTCGCCCCCGCTCTTGCCTGCGTTGGAGGCGTACA
>JBJDXC010000106.1:0-7041 GCA_051866475.1 Phascolarctobacterium sp. | reverse complement strand
ACCTCGGAGGGAGTAAAGAACTCGCCCCCGCTCTTGCCTGCGTTGGAGGCGTACATGCCCATCAGGTATTCATAGGCATCGCCAAAGGCATCAATGCTATGGTCCTGGATATTGCCCAAATTCATATTCTTGATGCCCAAAAGCAGCTTGGCTAAGCGCTCATTGCGTTTCGGCACTGTCGGTCCCAGCTTGTTGCTATTTACATCAAAATCGTCAAAAAGGCCCTTAAAATCGTCCTCTGACTCGCTACCCTTGGCAGAGTTTTCGATGCTATTAAAAATGCGCTCCAAGCGCTCGTTCAAATTCTCGTCATCCTCCGCAATCTTGCACACGTTGCAGAACAAGTCGCTGGGCAGGATGAAGAAGCCCTTTTCCTGCACGAGGCTTTCCTTGGCACCCTCAGCCTCCTCGTCAGACATTTGGGCATAATCAAACTCGCTGTCCCCCGCCTCGCGCTCGCCTTGGTTGATGTAATTGGTCAAATCCTCGGAAATATAGCGATAAAACATGGTGCCCAGCACGTAGTTTTTAAAATCCCAGCCATCCACTGCACCCCGCAGCTCATCCGCAATAGCCCATATAGCACGGTGCAGCTCCTCGCGCTCCTGCTCCCTTTTTATATCCGCCATCATCAAATCCTCCTACTTGTTATTACTTGCTCTAAATAAGCTAGTTATTTTTTCACTAAAACTAGTCATGCACACTCGTATTTTAATAAAATTCTCTCTTAATCTGCTTATTCCTGCTAACTGCCCAGAGAAAGTTATATTCATTATGTGTATTCCAAAAATACAAATATGGTATATTTTTATTAGTCCCGTGAATATACCAAAAAGAATGTTTGTTTTTAACTACTAAAGCTAAAGTATAGTTATGCTAGCTTTACTTACTACTAAGCTCTTGTTACTCTAGGAAGTATTTACTAAAGTAAATACTAAGATTTGAAGAGCCAGAAGAAAAAGGGAGAGAAAAATTTAATAAAAAGAGAGGGAAAAAGAAGACCTCACTTATATAATGCCGAAAAATGGGCGTTTATTTAGCTAGTTAATTGTGAACTTTTTGTGAAATCATATTTTTCTTTGCTTTTTGAAGCTCTGTTAGTTGAATTCACAAATATTTCACATTTATATAGCTAAGAAAAACTGCCTTTTTCGCCATTATATAAGTAGGAGACTTTTTATGCCACACTCTCCTACACCGCCACTACCATCCCTCTCCGCCGCCACTAACATCCCTCATCCAAGACAACAAAAAAGCACCCCAGCGCAGCAAAAGATGTGATCGCAATAATCTCATCCTCCGCCACACTAGGGCACTGTAAATTAACCAACACTAGAGTGCTTTATATATGCTCCTACTAGAGCTCCTATTTAACTTGTCTCTTGTTACTGCACAATCGGTTCGATTTAGGCTCCTACTCGCAAACGCGGTAGGAAACCTATGTTCGCGATTTTTATACCCGCTCTACCAGACACACATTCTCCACGTGGCTTGTCATGGGGAACATATCCACCGGCTGCACCACAACGGTCTTGTAGCCGTGCTCCTCAAGGTAGCGCAAATCGCGAGCCAGCGAAGCCGGGCTGCAGGAAACATACACAATGCGTCTGGGCGCAACCTTGGCAATAGCTGCCAGCACTCTCTCCTCGCAGCCAGCCCGGGGCGGGTCCACCAGCACCACGTCAGGGCTTACGCCGCTATCTAGGAGCCGCGGCAGCTCCACTGCCGCATCACCCAAAATAAACTCCGCATTAGCGCACTTATTCTCCTGGGCATTGCGCTTCGCATTCTCAATGGCAGGAGCCACAATCTCGATGCCATACACCTTCTTGGCATGGCGGGCCAGATACAGGGAAATAGTGCCCGTACCGCAGTACACATCCACCACAGTCTCATCCCCGGAGAGAGCCGCAAACTCCAAAGCCTTGTTGTAAAGCTTCTCCGCCTGCTCGCTATTCACCTGGAAAAAGGCTTGCGCCGCAATGTTGAAGCTGAGGCTGCCCAGGCTATCCTTAATGCTCTCGGCACCCCACAGCACCCGCGTCTTAGCGCCCATGACCACATTGGTCTGCTTCTTGTTGATGTTCTGCACCACGCTGACTAGCCCCGGCACATACTGCTGCAGCCACTTCACCAGCGTCGCCCGATGGGGCAAATCATAGCCGGAGGTAATGATTACCGCCATCACCTCGCCACTATGCACGCCCACCCGGCCCATCACATGGCGCACCATGCCCTTGCCGGTCTTCTCATCATAGGCGCTGATATTGTAATGCTCCATCCACTTGCGCACGGTGGTCAAAATAGCGTTATTGGCCTCCTTGGAGATAAGGCAGCCCTCGGTGTTGATCACGTTATGGGTAGCAGTGGCATAGCAGCCAATCGCGAGCTGCCCTTCGGCGTTCTGCGCCGCCGGAAACTGCATCTTGTTGCGATAATGCCAAGGGTCATTGGCCCCCAAAACAGGCAGCGCCTCCACCTCTAGATGCCCGATGCGAGTCAAAGCATCCTGCACCTGCTGGCGCTTAGCAGCCAGCTGCCCCGCATAGCTCAGATGCTGCAGCTGGCAGCCCCCACAGGACTCGTACACGGGGCACAGGGGTGCCACACGCTCAGGAGAGGCAGTAATAATCTGCTCCAGGCGGCCCACAGCATAGCTTTTTTTCACCAGCGTAATCGTCACCTGCACCCTTTCTAGTGGCAGCGCACCCTTCGCAAAGACCGTAAAGCCCTCGTACTTGCCCACGCCCTCGCCACTGGAGCCAAGGCCGGTAATATTCAGTTCAATCTTTTCGCCCTGTTGAACAGGAATTATTTCTCTACCCACAGGCCCTTTTCGTCCTTTTTATAGCCGGCCAGCTCAATAGCCAGGGCAGCCATCACCTTAGTAGCATCCTTGATTTCCAGATTCAGCTCTTCAGCGCGAATGAAATCCTCGTGGCACATTTCGCTGGGCTTCTTGCTGGTGAGCAGGGTGTACTCGTTTTGCATTTCTGCCAGTTTCTTAGCTTCTTCATTAAATTTTTCCATGGGGATCAGTCTCCTTAATTAATTATTCTTCTATGAAAACGTTAGAAGTGCCAGAAGGCGAGTAAGGGTGACAAGCCACGACCCATGTGGTCACGAGCTTGCGAGAGAGCACATGTTGGTCGCGCTGTACCCTTGGGTGCGCCGGCGTATGCGAAATACTCCTAGGAGCCCTTACGAAGCATAATGGTGCTTATAACGTTTTGCTATTTTTGACTTCACTTATTGAACTATTGCGTTCAAATCGCCTACTGCATGAGTTACGTCTTTTACTGCGCTCAGCAGTGCCAGACGGTTATTCTTAATCTTCACGTCCTCAGCCATAACCATAACATCGTCAAAGAACTTGTTGATGGGGTCAACCAGCTTGGTAGCCTCGGTGAGCACGGTAGCATAATCGTATTGTACGGAAGCAGCCAGCACCTCTTTATTGGCCTCCATAGCAGCCTTGTGCAGAGCGGACTCGGCCTCCACCTCAAAGAGCTGCGGATTAATAGCAGTTTCCTCTTCGATCTTCTTGCACAGATTAGCCACACGGGTTGCAGCCTGAATCAGGGCAGGAGCAGCTTCGCTAGCTACGAAATTATTCAGAGCCACAGCGCGAGCATAGAGGTCGGCAAAGTCATCATTGCGCTCCTCGGCCAGCACAGCATCAACTACATCGTAGCGAATGCCTTGGTCAATAAGCATATTGCGCAGACGCTGCTTCATAAATTCGCCGATTTGCGGAATCAGCTTGCCGGTCTTATCCGGAGCAATATTCAGCAGATAGAGCATGCCGGCCAGCACCTTGTACATAGAAATGTGGTAGTTAGCATCAAGCAGAATATTGATAATGCCCAGAGCCTGACGACGCAGTGCATAGGGGTCCTGGGAGCCTGTGGGAGCAAGACCACGGCTAAAGGTTGCGCAGATATTATCCAGCTTATCGGCAATGCCTACAATGCGGCCAATATCGGTCTTGGGCAGCTCGTCGCCGGCAAAACGGGGCAGATAATGCTCGAAAATGCCCAGAGCCACCTCAGGAGCTTCGCCGTCCAGCTTCGCATACTCGCGGCCCATAACGCCCTGCAGCTCGGTAAATTCTACAACCATACCGGTAACAAGATCGCATTTGCACAAGAGCGCAGTGCGGTTCAGCTTCTCCTTATTCACCTTGGCATTAATAGCCATGGACAGCATATTGGTAGCCTGCACCAGACGGTTGCTCTTGTCGTTCATATTGCCCAGGCCCTCTTGGAAGGAAACAGTCTTCAGCTTCTCCAGACGGTCGGCCAAGCTTTGCTTGCGGTCCTCGTTAAAGAAGAACTCAGCGTCGCTCAGGCGGGCACGCAGCACGCGCTCGTTACCATGAGCAACAACATCCAGATAATCCTTGCCACCGTTGCGCACGGTGATGAATTTATTCAGCAGGGAGCCATCCTCGGCCATTACCGGGAAATAACGTTGATGGTCGCGCATGGGGGTGATAATGCATTCCTTGGGCAGGGCCAGGAATTTCTCTTCAAATTTGCCACACAAAGCGGTGGGCCATTCTACAAGGTAATTTACCTCTTCCAACAAATCCTCGTCGATTTCTACATGGCCGCCCTCGGCAATGCCCAAATCAATAACCTGGTTGCGGATGAGCTCGCGGCGAGCGTCCTGGTCCACCATCACGAAATTATCATAGAGTACCTTTTCGTAAGCATCAGCGTCGGGGATTTCTACCACACCGGTAGCGCCGATTACTGCGGAAGCAACGGAATTCTTCACCTTGCTAGCAGCGGTGTCAAAGAAGGCCTTAGCAGCGTCCAGCACGGACTCATGCTCCTTGCCGGCCTCCACAGCGGAGGGACGCAGGAAGCGGTGGCCACGGCTGAATTTGCCGGATTTCACGCCGGTGATTTCCACAGGCACAACCTCGCTGCCAAAGAGAGCTACCAGCCAGCGAATGGGGCGCACGAAGCGGAATTCATGGTCAGCCCAGCGCATGTTTTTGGGGAAGTTCAGGCTGGTCAAAATATCATGGAGCAACTCGGGCAGCAAATCCTTTACTGCAGCGCCAGCCAGGTGCTTGATGGCATACACATAGTTATCGCGAACAACAAGCTCCTTCACATCCACGCCTTGGCCACGGGCAAAGCCCTGAGCAGCCTTGGAGGGCTCGCCATTAACGAAGGCGATTTTCGCAGAGGGACCCTTGGCCTCCACGGTGCTGTCAGCCTGAGCCTCGGCCACACCGCTGGCAATAAAGGTCATTCGACGGGGAGTGCCATACACCTTCACAGCCTCGAAGGGGATGCGCAGCTCAGTCATTTTCTTTTCGGCTAATTCCTGTAATTGAGCCAAAATACCGGGCATAAACTTCGCCGGAATTTCTTCAGTACCAATTTCAAAGAGTAATTTTTCCATTATTTATTCTCCCCTTTCTTCAGCAGCGGGAAGCCCATTTTTTCACGCTGTTCCACATATGCAGCTGCACACAGGCGAGCCATGGCGCGTACGCGGCCAATATAAGCAGTACGCTCGCTGACGCTGATGGCGCCGCGGGAATCCAGCAGGTTAAAGGTATGAGAGCATTTTAAAACGTAATCATAAGCAGGACGGATGTAGCCCAGCTCGATAACACGCTTAGCTTCAGCTTCATATTTTTCGAACAGGTCAAAGAGCAGCGCGGTGTCTGCAATTTGGAAGTTGTAGTAGGATTGCTCCACTTCATTGGTGTGGAAATAGTCGCCATAGGTAATGTCGTCCACCCATTTTACATCGTAGACGTTTTCTACGCCTTGGATGTACATAGCCAGACGCTCCAGGCCGTAGGTGATTTCTACGGTAACGGGCTTTACGTCAATGCTGCCCACCTGTTGGAAATAGGTGAACTGGGTGATTTCCATGCCATCCAGCCATACTTCCCAGCCCAGGCCCCATGCGCCTAGGGTGGGGGATTCCCAGTTATCCTCTACAAAGCGGATATCGTGCTCCTCCTGGTGAATGCCCAGCTCGGCCAAGCTTTGCAGATAGAGCTCTTGGATATTTTCCGGAGAGGGCTTCACGATGACCTGGAATTGATGATGCTGGAACAGTCTGTTAGGGTTGTCGCCATAACGGCCGTCCGCAGGACGACGGGACGGCTCCACATAAGCCACACGCCAGGGCTCAGGGCCCAATACACGCAAAAAGGTGGACGGGTTCATGGTGCCGGCGCCCTTTTCAATGTCGTAGGGCTGTGCCATGATGCATTTCTGATCAGCCCAGAATTTTTGCAGTTTCAAAATAATTGTTTGAAAATCCATGTTCTGCCTCCTAATACTGGTTACAAAGACGAGGAAATTAAAAAAGCACCTGCGTCCCGGTAACACAAATGTTACAGGGACGGAGATGCTCATCTTGCTCTGTGTGCGAACTCCGCGGTTCCACCCTGCTTGACTGCCATAGGCAGCCCGCCTCAATGATATGCTTTTGCAGCTCCAAAGCGCCTTCACCCGCTGCGCCGTCTTGCACCCTCACGGCTCGCTAATTTTGCAGGCTACTCCTCTTCTTCTTAGCTTAACAAATAGTATATAAAACCAGCGCTCTTTTGTCAAGGAAATGTGGCATAAATAGCAGGTAAATAGCAGGCAAAGCGTATTTTTCACAGTTTTATGGCTGATTATTTTCCCCGAATGTGTTACAATAAGAGTCTAAGATAGCAAAATTACTGCGTGAGGCAGTTTACTTTTCTAAATTTAGAGCTTCGGAGGCATATTATGCATCAGTATTTATTTTATATTGGGGATTTTCCCGTGCGCATGTACGGATTAGTTTTATGTATGGCTATTTTTCTGGCCACGGGCACGGCTTATTTTTTGGCTAAGCAGGACGGACGCTGGCATGAGCATGTGCTAGATATCGGCATTTATGGCGGCTTCGCCGGGCTCATCGGCGGACGCTTGTGGGATGTGTTCTTTTTCGATTGGGATTACTATAGTGAGCATCTTTTGGAGATACCCTTCGTGTGGCAGGGCGGTATGGCCGTGCAGGGCGGCATGCTGG
>JBJDXC010000105.1:0-2855 GCA_051866475.1 Phascolarctobacterium sp. | reverse complement strand
CACAATTTCAACGGGATGAAGCTTTTCGTCCAAAATCACCTTTTGCTCCGGCAAATCAAAATCCACTGCCCCGCGGCGTGCACGCTTGTCGTGCAAAATTTGGCGCAGCTCATCCATTTTACCCACCATGGGGAGAATATCCGCATATTTCGCGCGCATTTCCTCATCGCCTGCCAGCATCGCCCGCACAATATTGTAGCTTAAGCGGTGGCGCACATTGATAACCGCAGGGAAAATCTCGTAATTGAGCACGGCTCCCTTAGTATCTATATGCATCTCACAAGCCATGGAAAGGCGATCCTCACCTGCGTTCAAGCTACAAATACCATTGGATAAGCGCTCCGGTAGCATGGGCAGCACCCTATCCACAAGGTAAACACTGGTGCCACGCTCACGGGCCTCTTTATCTAAAATACTATCCTCATTTACATAATAGCTGACGTCCGCAATATAGACGCCTAACAAATATTCATCTGCGCTGATTTGCTGTACGTACACAGCGTCATCCAAATCCTTGGCATCCTCGCCATCCACAGTGACAACAGTGCGCTCACGCAAATCGCGGCGTCCAGCTAGCTCCGTCTTTTTGATAGTTTTAGGTACCTTGCGGGACGCTGCCAAAACCTCCTCCGGAAACTCCAAGGGTAGGTCGTTTTGCTTGATAATGGACAAAATCTCCAGGCCCACATCACCGATGTTGCCCAAAATTTCCGTCACCTTCCCCTCGGCCTTGCGGTGCTCCTGGGGCCATTCGGTGATCTCCACAACCACCTTTTGCCCATCCTTGGCGTTATTAAAATCACGGCGCATTACGTAGACATCCTGACCGATACGCTTATCATCAGGAGTCACAAAAGCAAAATCACCTGTCTGGTGGAACACACCCACCACCTTATTATTGGCATGGGTAATAATACGCAAAATTTCGCCCTCAGGCTTCTTGCCATGGGTATCATTGTTAACACGCGCCAGCACTCTGTCGTTATTCATAGCTCCATTCAAGGCGCGAGGCGGAATAAACACGTCCGGACGCTCGCCCTTGTTATCAGGAATGACAAAGCCAAAGCCCTTGCTGGTCAGCTGAAAGCGGCCCGCTACTAGGCCCATTTTTTCAGGCAAGCCGTAGGTTTCAAAGCGAGTTTTGATAATCTCGCCATTTTGCTCCAAGGCCAAAAGCTCCTGCCAAAACTTAGTAGCACTGCACTCACCGGCCAGCGCATCCAAAAGCTCCTCGCTGGTCATAGGCGCATAGCTACTATCACGCATAAAGGCTAATATTTTATCGCGTATATTTTTCATAATAATTCCTTCTCTCTAGTCTTCCTTAATCATCATTTTGGATAAAGACTCTGCTAAAATGGTCCCATCCTTCTTACAAATCTTGCCCGCCATCTCCACCATGCGACCCTTGCGCTTCACCTCGTAGCCTGTGCAAATAACCTCCTCGCCAATGGCCAAGGGCTGGCGGTAACGAATTTCTATTTTGGCTGTATAGGACGGCTTACCCTCCTTACAATACAGATAATTTCCTGTTACTTCATCCAACAGCACTGCCACCAAACCGCCGTGCATGCGGCCCGTATAGCTCTGATGCTCCTTGCGAGGTGTAAAATAAGCAGTGCATTTATCATCATCTATTTCAAAGCGCATGTGCAGCCCATGCTCATTTTCCTTGCCACAGGCGAAGCACCAGCTGTATTCATTATTATCCAAAAGAGTTCTATCCATAGTAATTCCTTCTTTACAAAATAAATCCTGCTTAAAAATTTATTGTTTACAAAAAGCTTGCATTTTGTTTGCACTATAGGCATAAGCTAATGTATCCTTAGGCTTCCCCCTGAAAGAAAGCAGCAATCCTATGAAAAACCTGCTCATGCTCCGAGTCCAGTGTCAAAATATGTCCACTTTTTTCCAGCCACACTAGCTCTTTGTGCTCCTTGGCAGTGCCCAGATGGTCATAAAGATACTGCGCACTTTTAGGGTCCACAGTATGCTCAATTTTCGATTGCAAAACGAGACAAGGAGCTGTAATCTTCTGCACCAGCTCTTTTTTGCAGGTTTTGATCAGCGCAAAAAGGCTTGTCAGCGGCTTCGTAGGCATGCGATCATAGGCTTGGCAATATTTATCCATCTCGTGATAGCTGCGCTTATGCTTGGGCAGATAATGAATAAAATAGCGCAGAATGGGCAAAAAGGGTGCGCGCTTATCCTGCAAGAAAATCGGTGTTGCAAGTAAGGCTGCCTTCTCTACTTTTTCTGTAGCAGCAATAACTATAGCCAAAAGCCCACCCATGGAAAGTCCCGCTACATAAATTCTTTGATATTTTTTTGTCAAAATTGCATAGCCCAATTTTGCAGCTGCAACCCATTGGGAAGCAACCGTTTCCTTTAAATCCTCCACGCTAGTACCGTGACCAGGCAGACGCGGACAGAGCACAGTGTAGCCTAAGCTGTGCAAATAATCTCCCAAGGGTCGCATTTCTGCGGTCGTGCCGGTGTAGCCATGCAAAAGCAGCACCGCCTCGCCATTATTCCCTTCTAGCAGAAATGTTTCTGCGCCCTCCATAATTTGCATATACTCTACCACCTTTTCCTCATGCTCAAAGCCTATTTTATTATTATAACATATACGCCTTTAATCGGCACGAAAAATTACATTCTCGACCGAGCCAGGGCACACATCACATTATTTATAGTAGGTCAAAGCTTTAGGTAGATATAAAAAACGCTCCCTCTCACAGTGAGAAGGAGCGTTAAGCTTTAGTTCAATTATTTGAACAGGCTCAGCAGCATGCCGCCATTAGCAGCCATAACCGGAGCAAATACCAGAGCAACAACGGTCATCAATTTGATGA
>JBJDXC010000104.1:0-2863 GCA_051866475.1 Phascolarctobacterium sp. | reverse complement strand
GGATTGACGAAGCCTTCGGCGGGGATGGAGATGGAGATAGGCATCTCAACGGTCTTCGCGCCATCACAAAACTAGCGCTAAAAACATTGATGCCACCGATCAGCAAGAGCAAGAACATCACCATATAGATTAGCTGACAGGGATTTTGCCAAAACCTTAAAAAGCTCTTATTCATAAGCCTCAACCTAAACTAAAAGACAACCTCGCAGAAATTAATCGGTGTGCCCAAGGCACTGAATTTCTGCTCATACTCAGTTTGTACAGCATTCTCGTACTCACTATTGTGCAAATCATAGCTCAAAGCAACGATCTCCAGACCAAACTCCTTGAACTCCTCCACAGAAAAATCAAAGAGGCCGCGATTATCAGTCTTAAAGCGCAAATGCCCGCCCTTACCCAAAAGCTGGGCATATTTAGCCAAGAAATTACGATGGGTCAAACGACGCTTTGCATGGCGTGCCTTGGGCCAGGGGTCACTAAAATTCAGATACAATTCCTTGATTTCACCGGGCTCAAACCAGTCCAGCAAATTTTCCGCATTGGCACAAATTATGCGTACATTGTTAAGCTGCTTATCCTTAGCGGCCCTGCCCGGAAAATAGGCAATATCATGCTGGGTTTCAATACCGATAAAGGCCTTTTCTGGATATAGCTCCGCCATACCGATGGTAAAGCGACCCTTGCCGCAACCGATTTCTAAGCACAGCCTTTTGCCGGGAAACATTTCCTGCCAATGTCCCTTATACTGCTCAATATCATGCATCAGGACATATTCATCCACTACATCCTTCATAGCTTCTTCAATCCAAGGTTTTTTTCTTAAACGCATGCTCCTACCTCACCAAAAATTATAATTTACCTAATATTATATTATACCTCCAAACGCTCACTTACGCACGAAAACTTTTTGTGATTCACGGTCTAAAGCGACTTTAAAAATTTTTGAAGAAATTTTCAGTTTTTTGTTGCAATTCTTCCTAATCTGATTTATAATACTGTTGTAGGCTTAAGCAGCTGCAGATCCTAGAATATTGAAACAATGGAGGCGACAAAGATGATCCTTTTGGGTAAAATTCACTGGTTCAATGCCGATAAGGGCTACGGCTTTATTACCACTAAGGGTGGTGAAGATATTTTTGTGCACTATTCTGCTATCAAAGCCACTGGCTATCGTACTCTCTATGAGGGGCAGGAGGTTTATTACCAAATCGTACGTGGCAAATCAGGCTTAAGTGCTATCAATGTACAGCCCTTGGCCGTACCTCATCCCCGTCCGCGTGTACGCTATCACTAAGCTAAACGGCTCACACTTTTATTATTGATAATACTCTTAATTGCAAGACGAATACTTAAAGCAGAATACACTACATCACGGTTAAAGATAGTAAAAAAAATACACAAAATGCCACAATCGACTTGCATGTTTGTAAAATTTATGTTAAATTTAAGGGTGAAAATAGTTGGGGAGGGCTGTATCCCTACAGCCCTTGGAGCCCGACCAAATATGTATAACAACCGGACGGTGGTGCCGGAAATAACAAGGAGGTTTTCATCCATGTTGAAAAAAACTAGTATCGTTGCAATGGCTTGTGTATTAGCTGGTTCTATGCTCTTCGCTGGCTGCGGCGGCGGCGAAAAGAAAGCTGCTGCTCCTAAAGCTGAGGGCAATAAGCTCATTATCTATACCTCTATGAAGGAATCCCTCATTAAAGGTATCGTAACCGGCTTCGAAAAGAAGAACCCTGGCATTAAAGTTGACTATCAATCTGCCGGCGCTGGCAAGCTGATGGCTAAAATCGCTGCTGAACGTCAAAGTGGCAAGATTTTGGCTGACGTTATCTGGACCAGTGAGGTTCCTGACTTCTATAAGATGAAGAAGGAAGGTATCCTGGCTAACTACAAGAGCCCCGTATTCAAGGAAATCGTTAACCCCTTCGATGATTATGATGGCTCCTTCCATGCAGCTCGTCTGGGCACTCTGGGCATCATCATCAACACCGATAAAGTTAAGACCGCTCCTACCCAATGGGCAGATTTGAAGAAACCCGAATTCAAGAACGGCTTTGCTGTTGCTAACCCCGCTCTGAGCGGCACCGCTTACATGTCCATCGCTCTGCTGCAAAAACAATTTGGCCCCAACTTCTTCAAAGAGCTGAAGGCTAATGGCGCTCGCGTAGGCAAAGGCTCCGGCCAAGTAATCGACGACACCGCTTCCGGCGAATTGGCTGCATCCTTGGCAGTTGACTATATCACCAATGCTAAGATCGCTAAAGGCGCTCATATTAAGATGTGCTATCCGCCCGAACTGTTAGTAGTTCCGTCCCCGGTAGCTATTTTCAAAGACTCCAAGCAAATGGACGCTGCTAAAAAATTTGTTGACTACCTGCTGGGCGCTGAAGCACAACAACTGGTAGCTAACCAAGGCACCATCCCCGTTCGTGAAGATGTTAAGATTGATCCTAAGTTCCAACTGCCTTCCCCGAAAGAAGCTTTGAAGAAGGGCATCAAGGTTAACTATCTAGAGATCATCGACAGCAAAGAAAAGACTGTTAAAGAGTTCTCTGAATTAATGCAAGTTAAAAAATAAGCTTTAACGCAAGCGTACAAAAACGGGCAGAGCGGGACTTTCCCGTTCTGCCGTTTTTGCCTTATATAAATAATGTGTATTTTCACATCATTTATCCTCTCTAACCAAATATTTTACAGGAGGTAGCCTAATGGAAGATATTATCAAGGTCGAAGGTGTGGCCAAGGGCTACGGCAAGCACCAAGTCCTGCAAAATTTAGATATCGCCATCAAAAAGGGTGAATGCTTCACCCTCTTGGGACCCTCAGGCTGCGGCAAAACCGTCCTCATCCGCCT
>JBJDXC010000103.1:0-2896 GCA_051866475.1 Phascolarctobacterium sp. | reverse complement strand
TGGTTAAAAATAATACCTTTAACGGCATGCCCCTGCCGGATATTGTGCTGCTGAAGAAGGATGGCAGCACGGAGCTGGTGCGCCGTTTTGGGTACGAGGATTTCAAAGGACGACTTTCATGATGAAGATGCTGACACAGTCAACACCAAAACAGGACGGCTTTCGTATGCCGGCGGAGTTCGAAGAACACGCCGGGTGTATCATCGTATGGCCCCAGCGGCCCGGCTCCTGGAGCTTTGGCGCGGAGGCCGCCTGCGCGGCCTTTACGGCCGTGATTAAGGCCATCAGCGCCAGCGAAAGGGTGTATGTGGCTTGCGATAAGCAGAGCAAGCATTGGGAGCGGGCCCAGCGAATGTTAGCCGGGCTTGCCAATGTGGAGCTGCTAGATATTCCCACTGATGATAGCTGGGCTAGGGATATAGGGCCTACCTTTGTAGTGAAGGATGTGCCATGTGAAGCAAGCTCTGATGCTGCCGCAGGCAGCTGCGCCAGTGGAGCTCAGCGCGTAGTGCGGGGCGTGAACTGGCGCTTTAACGCGTGGGGTGGCGAGGTAGATGGCCTTTATCCTGACTATGAGCAGGACGATGCTTTTGCTGCCGCTTTTGCAGCGCAAAAGGGCTATGAGCTGTACGAGGCAGCACCCTTCGTGCTAGAAGGTGGCTCCATTCATGTGGACGGCGAGGGCACGGCTATGGTGACTGCTTCCTGCTTACTCAGCGCAGGCCGCAATCCCAAGCTGACCCAAGCTCAGATTGAAGCCAAGCTCAAGGAATATCTCAATGTGGAAAAGGTGCTGTGGCTGCCCCGTGGCATTTACAATGACGAGACCAATGAGCACGTGGATAATGTGTGTGCCTTTATCCGTCCAGGCGAGGTAGTTTTAGCTTGGACCGATAAGGAGGACGACCCACAATACGCGCTGAGTAAGGCTAGTCTGGACTATTTAGAGCAAGAGACCGATGCTAAGGGTCGCAAAATCATCGTCCACAAGCTACCTATTCCCGATGTGCCTGTGTGCATCACCGAGGACGAGGTAGCTGGCTTCGACTTCGCAGCCGGCGAGGATATGCGTGAGGCCGGCGAAAGGCTGGCAGCAAGCTATGTGAATTTTTATTTTAGTAATGACAGTGTGGTGCTGCCAGCCTTCGGCGGCGCAAACGCCGCCAGCGACGGGCGCGCCGCGGCCATTCTGGCCGCGCTTTGCCCGGAGCGTAAGGTAGTGCAAATCCCGGCAAGAGCTATCTTGACTGGGGGCGGTAATATTCACTGCATTACCCAGCAAATCCCGAAGGGAGGATGCTTATGAGAAAGCTTAAGGTGGCCGCAGTGCAGCTGCGCTGCGCTGCGAGCTGTGAGGATAATTTGGCCCACGCCGAGGCGTTGGTGCGGCAGGCAGCTGCGCAGGGGGCGCAGCTGGTGCTGCTGCCGGAGCTGTGGGAGCGGCCCTACTTCTGTCAGGAGCGCCGCTATGAGTACTACGCTTATGCCGAGCCCACCGCAGAGAACGCGGCCGTAAAAATGGGCCAGCGACTGGCGAAGGAGCTGGGGATTGTGCTGCCCATCAGCTTTTTTGAGCGCGATGTGAACCAGCTGTACAATTCCATCGCCTGCATTGATGCGGATGGCACCAATCTGGGCGTATATCGCAAGACCCATATTCCTGACGATCATTTTTATCAGGAAAAATTCTATTTTAAACCCGGTGACACTGGCTTTAAGGTGTTTGACACTCGCTTTGGCAAAATTGGTATTGGCATTTGCTGGGACCAATGGTTCAGCGAAACGGCCCGCTGCTTAGCCTTAAACGGAGCAGAAATTTTGCTTTATCCCACGGCCATTGGCTCGGAGCCTATTTTAGATACGGACAGTATGCCCCATTGGCGTCGCGTGATGCAGGGACACAGTGCGGCTAATTTGATGCCGGTGGTAGCTGCCAATCGCATTGGCCTTGAAAGTGTGGAGCCCTGTGAGGCTAACGCTGGGCAAAAGTCTAGCTTGCTTTTCTATGGCTCTAGCTTTATGACCGATGGTACGGGCGCGCTGATTCAGGACGCCAGCCGCGACAAGGAAGAAATTCTTTATGCGGAGTATGATCTGGACCAGCTGGCTGAGGATCGCTTGAGCTGGGGCTTGTTCCGCGACCGTAGGCCGGAGTGCTATGGGAAGATTGTCAACCATGAGTAAGGAGACCATCCATACTGTAGATGAGTATGGGTATGATCTATGCTATACCCTAGAGCGCAAGAATGTGAAAAATCTTAACCTGCGGGTGCGTCCCGACGGCAGTGTCTATGTATCTGCGCCTCATGTGGCTAGTTTCGGTTATATCAATGCTTTTGTTAAAGAGCGCACGGCTTTTATTCGAGCTTCGAAGGCTATCTTTAAAAATCGACAGGCTGCTCAGGAGTGTTTGCAGGGCCGTGATTATAATTATGGCGATATTATTTATATTTTGGGTAAGCCCGTGGCTGTGACGCATAGTCCTGCTGCTCGTAATGGGTATTGGTTTAACGGCCAACTGCTGAACTTAGATTTAACTGCTATGGATGATGTTGAGCTACGCCGAAGGCTGGTACAGCATTTTTTTGATAAGTTTGCTGAGGCGCTTTTTGTTGAGGTTTTGCAGAGGGAGTATGAGCTGGTAAGGCCTTATGGTGTGCCTTTCCCCGTTCTGCGCATGCGCACTATGAAAACGCGCTGGGGCACCTGTAACTTCTTAAAGGGCGTCGTTACCATGAATAAACGGCTTATTCATATGCCATTGCCCTGCGTGGAGCAGGTGATGCTCCATGAACTGTGCCATTTTCTAGTGGGTAATCACAGTCCCAGCTTTTATGCTTGGCTGGATAAGCTGATGCCTGACTGGCGGGAGCGGAGGCAGGTTTTGGAGACTTGG
>JBJDXC010000102.1:0-2908 GCA_051866475.1 Phascolarctobacterium sp. | reverse complement strand
ACAACTCTTCTTTTACTCAAAATTATTCACCTCGTAGTTAAATTTTCGCGATATCTTCTTTGATTCTACGGAAAATTTCTTTTACCGGCAGAATCTCCTTGATTTTCCACATATTGGCGCCGGTGAATACCAGGCCGGTCTCCACATCACCCTGCTGTGCACGGGTCAGTGCACGAATAATGCAGAAGCTGTGAGTACAATGCTTCAGGCACAAATCACATTGGGTGGGTTTAGGAGCTCTATTTTCCAAAGATAATTGGGCAAAGGGATTGCGGATAGCGCGGCCCTTATAGCCAACGGGGCTATCGATTTGCACAACATCTTCTTTTGTCATTTTTAAGTAAAACTCTTTCAGGGCCGGTGCGCCATTAGATTCCTCGCTAGCCGCAAAACGGCTGCCCATTTGCACACCACTGGCACCCAAATTCAAAAGGTCTGCCACATCCTGGCCGCAGACAGCGCCGCCAGCAGCAATAACCGGTATATTAACGGATTTTACAATCTCCGGAAGAATTTCTTTAATGGATTGTTGGGTACCAAGATGACCACCTGCTTCGGTGCCTTCAACAACGATAGCAGATGCACCCAGCTTTTCAGATATTTTAGCCAGCTTCACAGAAGATACAATAGGTACTACTTCAACACCATATTTACGTCCGACGGCAAAAATATCTCTTGAAAAACCGGCGCCGGCCACGATTAAATCAATTTTCTCTTGTGCGGCAGTGGTAATCAAATCCAAAAATGCCCTTGCAGCAAACATACAGTTGATGCCGATAATGCCCTTACCGCCGGTCAACTCACGTGCTACACGAATTTCCTTGCGCAGCTCATCACAGCTCATGCCGGATGCAGCAATCAGGCCGATACCGCCTTCCTTTGCTACAGCTGCTGCCAAACGGGCAGTGGAGAGTCTGATAGCCATGCCTCCTTGTATAATCGGTACCTCTGCTACAAGCTTACCGATTTTCAGCACTGGTAGTTTCAACAAATATCCCCCATTTCAGGACCAAAGTAGCTTGTGTCGGGGGAGCCGCAAAGGCTCCCCTAAACATAAGCCAATAAAGCAAATTATTTTTCTTCATCCAGCAGCTTAACAGCGTCAGCTACAGTGCGAATCTTTTCAGCTTTTTCATCAGGAATTTCAACACCGAATTCCTCTTCGAAAGCCATGATCAGTTCAACGATGTCGAGGGAGTCAGCGCCGAGGTCATCGATGAAAGCGGATTCCATCTTTACTTCGTCAGCGTCAACGCTCAGTTGTTCAACAGTGATGTCTCTTACTTTTTCGAAAGTGCTCATTACGATTCACCTCCTTCCACTAGGCAAAATGTGCAATGCTTGCCTTATTACATTACCATACCACCGTCGACATGTAAAGTCTGTCCGGTTATATATTTGGCGTCGTCGCTCACAAGGAAGACAACAGCCTTGGCAATATCTTCAGGATCGCCTAATTTATGTAAAGGAATGCCGGCCAGCATACCCTCTACAACCTTTTCGCTGAGAACAGCGGTCATATCGGTTTGGATGAAGCCGGGAGCGATAGCGTTCACGGTGATGCCGCGAGCAGCAACCTCCTTAGCCACAGCCTTGGTGAATCCGATAACGCCTGCCTTAGCAGCAGCATAGTTGGCTTGGCCTGCATTGCCCATCACACCTACAACGGAGCTGATGCTCACAATGCGACCTGCCTTTTGCTTCATCATATATTTTACGCTGGCCTTGGTGCAGTTGAATACACCCTTCAGATTGGTGGTGAGTACTGCGTCCCAATCCTCTTCCTTCATGCGCATGAGGAGGCCATCGCGGGTAATACCTGCGTTGTTCACGAGAATATCGATGCGACCGAATTCCTTCACAGCAGCGTCCACCAGAGCGGTAGCAGCCTCGTTGGAGGAAATATCAGCCTGCAGCACCAGAGCCTTGCGGCCCATAGCCTCGATTTCAGCAGCGACTGCCTTAGCAGCAGCCTCGCTGCCGGCATAATTAACTACTACGTCAGCGCCCTCAGCGGCCAAAGCCAGTGCGATAGCGCGGCCGATGCCGCGGGATGCGCCGGTTACAAGAGCCTTTTTACCTTCTAATTTCATAAAAGTTTTCCTTTCTCATTTCAACAATGCTTAGAGTGCGTCAGATGCGAGCAAAGGCGAGACGGCGTATGCGAAATACTCCTAGGAGCCTTTGTGAAGCAGATGGCGTGCTATAAGCATTGTAATTTTTACGCCTTTAAAGCAGCCAGAGTTTTTTCTAGGCTAGCCGGATCCTCTACGTTCAATGCAGTGAAGCCTTTCGCAATCTTCTTGGTGAAGCCGGTGAGTACCTTGCCGGGGCCAACTTCAACGAAGGTGTCCACGCCGCCCGCAACCATGTTGCGTACGGAGGTTTCCCACAGCACCGGGCTAGCAGCTTGCTTAATGAGCAGCTTCTTGATTTCCTCGCCGCTGGTTACTTCCAGAGCGTTCACATTAGCAACCACAGGAATCGCGATATCCTTGATTTCCATGGGAGCCAGCACCTCTGCCAAACGGTCAGCAGCGGGCTGCATCAGAGTGCTGTGGAAGGGAGCGCTTACAGGCAGCAGCACTGCGCGCTTAGCGCCGGCGGCCTTCAGAGCCTCGATAGCCTTGTTCACAGGTTCAACAGCGCCGGCGATTACTACTTGGCCGGGGCAGTTGAAGTTAACAGCCTGCACAGCTGCGCCCATTTCGGCCTCCACGGCCTTGCAGATTTCTACGATTTTATCGCTTTCCAAGCCCAAAACTGCGGCCATGGAGCCCTCGCCCACGGGCACAGCCTCTTGCATGAACTGGCCGCGCTTGTGCACTGCCACAACTGCGTCAGCGAACTTCATGGCGCCTACATTTACCAGAGCGGAATACTCGCCCAGGCTGTGGCCGGCGGCCAC
>JBJDXC010000101.1:0-13844 GCA_051866475.1 Phascolarctobacterium sp. | reverse complement strand
CAGCCAGGGGCTAATACAACGCTAGGCACAAGTCCGAACAGAGGAAAGACATTGTTTAAGGTTTCCAAGCCCTTCAGCGCACCAGTAGATACATCAATGCCACCAACGATGTCGTCACCATCTACGGCATCAGGATCCAGCTTGTCGTATTCAGCCACAAGCTTCACTGCTGCTGCAATAGCACCATCAGTCAACGCTGTGATGACCAACACGCCTTCGTCATTGTAGGCAGCCTCATAATCGGTGCCCTCGGTTAAATATTCGCCCTCACTGGTTTCCTTGAGCTTCAAGGTTTCCAAGAGTACAGGGTCATTAATATAGCCGACATGGTTCGTCAATGTCACGTTTTCAGCAGTAACAGATTTCTTGTGCACTGCCGGGTCCAGCACGTTGACGAACACTACAGGAGCGCGGTTATAGAGAGCAAATTGGCTCTTGATAACCTCGCACAGGGTGTAGCTATTCCAGTCATCGCTATAGCCGAGTGCTGCAACGGCCTCCGCGTAGGTATAGCACAGTACAGGCTTGTTTACCTGAGCGCGGTCGGTTGCCAGATGCAGGGGAGCGGTACCAAATACCACAGGCAAGCATGCCGTGCCATTGACAGGAGGCACGATGCTGGTGGGGATTTCGCTCACAAAAATGCCATGCTTATAGGCCATGTTTTACACCTCCATATTTTTTGCTACTTCAACATAATATTTGTGGAGAGGTGTGCCCGGCTTCTCCAGTTCTTTTTCTGCCTCACTCAGCTTGCCGATGGGCACAAACAGTTTTGCAAGCTTAGGGCATCTGGACAGCTCGCCTTCCAGATGGGTAGGCAAGCCACCGATAAAGATGCTAAAACGAGGCAAACGGCCACGGCTCAAGCTCGGGCCGATGTAAATCAGTTTTTCAGATTTGGATGCTTGTTGCTCCATAGTCGTCATAATCAATTCCCTCCTCTGTGGGCTGACCAATGGTGTAGTTAACTGTAATCGTTCCCTGCCACTGAGGGTATGGCTGTTCGTCAGGGATTTTTACCTTCACAGGAAACTCCATGCGATTTTTCTCAGCGACAAAGCGGTGTTTGAGAATATGCTGCCTAATGTGCTCAAGCAGGTTGAAAAGGCTGCGCCAGCCATCTACTTTGTCCTCGTCATAGATGCTGAAGCCAATCTCTACTGTGGCCGTGCTCAGCTGCTCGTCAGCAGTATCATCAGCGCTAATGACAAGGGCATAAACAAATGACGCAGTTTCCTTTGCGTCGGTGCGGATGGGTGGGTAGCCAGCGTACACCTCAACAGGTATTTCACCAGCTTTTTGCATTGTGCAGTATTCCTTGACAGCTGACCTAAGGAATTCTGCCAAATTATCCATAAGAGATGTAATGGTCATTATTTGCCTCCTAGCTTATTAAAGCGATAATCAATCTCGTGCAAGAAGCGCTTGTTGAGCGTTTCCTCTGCCAAGGGCACCAGCTCATCCATAACACGCTGAGAGCCAAACATCTGAGGCACGCTGGGGCCTCTAGGCACACGCAGGGGATATCTGGCATTGCGCTTCGTCCTTTGCATAGCGCCTACAAAGCCTTTGAGTGACCTACCCATAAAGAGTCCAGGGACGGGTTTAAGTGAGCCCTTCTTGAGCACCTGCACGCGCACAGGGCCTTTCTTTCTAGGCCTTACTCTAAAAGCCGTGATAAGATTGGCATTGCCAGTGCTGCTAATGACGCCGCGCAAGTTACTGCTGGACGCTCTTTTAGTGCTCACCTTGCTCTTGATATCGCGGGCCTTAATGGTGTAGTTCTCTCGAATGCTCTTGGATGTTTTGGCCTTAACCGCGGTCACAGTGCGATTGATAGCAGCTGCAGCAGCTGCCTTTATCGCCTTGGGGCTATTGCCAAGCATTGTCTTGGCATACTCAATATTTTTGACTTCGATAGTAATCATCGCTCGTTACCTATGAGTTGGATAGTGAGCAGGCCCATATCCTCATCACAGGCCTCCACCGTATACAGCTGGTCATCCAATTCGAAAGCCATGCCAAAAACAGGGATAGATGGCAAATCCTCCGCCTTACAGTTGACCATTACCCTGCTGCCATAAAGGCCGGGATATGTGTTTTCGGCGCTAAGGCCAATAGATAGCTTTTCAGCTGTCGACACATCCTGCACCACTGCCAAGCAGTCTACGCCATTGAGGTTGTGGGTTTCAGCAAACTCATTGCCGTTGATAAAGACATTGGCATTATCAGCAGCAATGATTTCTTTAAAGCTTAATTCCGGAGCGCTCATTTGAGTACCGCTTCCGGATTGTAAGCAGGTAGTTCGTATTCTTCAGCTGCTTCTTCAAAATCAATTTGGCTCGTAATGGCCTCGATGATTTCGGCCTTGGTTTTGGCCTTGCCAAGCTCTATTTTTTCCTTTGCAGCGAATGCTTTGAGCTCTTGGACAGTCATTTTGTTAAAGTCCATGACCTCGTCCTCGGACAATGTTTCTTGCTCCTGAGAGCTTTCAGCAGGGCCCTCAGAGGCTTCTTTTTCGTCATTGGTAAGATTACCTTCAGACTGTTTTTCCTGCTCTTGTAGAGCATTCTCAGAGCCCGCAGGAGAAGCTTTTTCTTCCACGCTATCAGTAATAGTCTCAAACTCCAAAGGAGCAGCCTTGGCCAATGCCAAGGCCTCCTCGGGCGCCATTTCCACTACTTGCCCTGCGTGATAAACCTTGCCATCATAACGCAGGGAGAACTTCTTCACTAATAGTTTCATGGCGGGCCTCCTTATTTAACCTTGATTACATACCAATCGTCGATGCTTTCAGGGACAATCAAGCAACGGCTGGAGATGGATACCTCACAGGTATCGTTATGCATATCCGCGGTAACCTTGGGTACATAACGGCCCTCGTAGGTGTGGAAGTTGAAGTCTGCTTCCACTTGGGTTACAGCGCCATAGAGACGACGACCACGGCCCGGAACACCGACGATGATGTAGTTATCCGGGATGTATTGCTGCAGCTTGCCAGCATCATCGCTGTAAATGCCCTCGTAGGTGTAGAGGTCTAAGCTCAACGCATCAATACGGCCAAAGCGACCCAGCTCAGGATTTTGCAGTCTGGGCGCAAAGCTCATCAGCGCAGCAGTATCACGGGACGGGATGAGCATTTTGTCATAGATGCTCTTGTTGTTCAGCATCAGAGCAGCTGTTGCCTCGCTGCAAATAGCTACAGTAGGAATCAAGCCAGAGTTGCGGCGAATAACCTTGGATGCTTCCTGTAGATTGCCAAAGGCGTCAGATGCGGCATTGTCCCAGGCATCGGTGCCACTCAGGGTTTCTTTTTGAGTGAAGTTGAAGGAGATGGTTTCAATCTTCTTTGTTTTACCATCATCGGCCAAACCTTCGATGGTGTATTGGCCGTCAATCAACAGCTTGGATGCAACGTAGTTTTCACGGCGAATACACATACCAGTTAAATCGGCAATATCATCAGCACGATATTCAGCTGCGCGCTGCTCAGGGGTGCGGGTGCTGTAAAGGCTTTCGCCAGGGGCACGTTTTCTCAGGTCGTCAGCAGTCAGAACACGTTTGGCGCGCATCAAGGGCGCTTTGTAAGAATGAGTTTCAAAGCCTTCGCGAGTCATTGCTATGCCCTTGGAGCCAGGTACCACAAAGGGTGCCATGCTGCGACCGCCCTTTTTGTAATCAACATCAATATATTCGCTAGTATAGGTTACTGCGTTAGGAAAAAAGATATCGGTCAATACAGGGTTGGGCGGGAACGCACGATTGATGACGCCCAACAAGCTGCGAGTATCGTTAAGTTCAAAAGCCATAAGTTATTCCTCCTTTGCTTAGAGCGCTTGGGCCAAATAGATGCCCACATCGCGCAGCTCTTCTTCATGAGCCAATACAGTGTCGCCAGAGGCTTTGACGGCCATGGCCCCAGGATTAAACAGACCAGCAGTGTAAACGGTAGCCACAGCGTCGCTGCCAGTCAATTCCACATCCTCCGCCAAAACGGCATTGGCAACCTTTGCAGCAGCAGTCTCGGATTCGGTGTCGACAATCTCGTATTTGCCACCATTTAAAGCCAATACAGTGCCGCGTTTTAAGGTGGCGGTAGTGCCTTTCAGGGTGACGTTCTTGGTCATCAAAGGCACTGCAACGCCAGCAATGAGCTTGTCATAAACGGTGTAGTTTTTTTCTGCGCATGCCATTATGCTCTACCTCCCTTGTATTTGTTTTGCAGCAGGTTCACCATGAAGTCAGCCGCAGCGGCGTCACGTTGTTCCTGGGCGATGTTGCCTCCGGGGTTTGCACCTACTTGGTTGCTACCGGATTGGATTTGGTCTTCAACCAGCTTTTGCATGAATTGTTGGCCACCGGGCTCTCCCTTTTGCTCGTCCTTGATAATATCCAAGACAGCTTGGATATCGGACAGGTGTTGGCCGTTTTCCTTGGCTTGATTAATAATGCGATGGACTACAGCATTATTAGGCTGGTCAGCCTCCTCCAGCTCTTTGATGCGCTTGCGTTCAGCTGCAACAGCTGCTTGCACAGGGTCGGAAGCTGTTACGCCACCTTGGTCCACTACCTGCATGGCCAGCACGTTGCTAGGTGCTGCAGGTTGCGGAGCAGGCGCGCCAGCAGTAGGAGCTGCCTGAGCGCCATCGCCAACCTTAATGCCAAAGGCAGCGCAGGCACCTATTAACATTTTTTTGATGTCATCATGCATACTAAATTCCTCCTTCTGAGATTTTGCTTGAATATTTACCTGTTTGGTAATTTTGTTTTTGATTTCGCTAGCTTCGTTGTCCGTAAGCTGGCGCTTTAGGTTGTTGACAATGAGCACATTGCCATTCATAACGGGTTTTACTTCACCTTGGATTTCATCTGCAAAGCCAATGTTTAAGCATTCCTCAGCAGTTAGCCAGGTGGTAGCCTTCATCATAGCTGCCAGCTTTTCTTTGCTAAGGTTGGAACGTTCGAGATAGCTTTTGACCAAGCTTGTTTTTACAGGTCTCAGCATATCAATACATCTTTGTAGCTCTTCCTCGTTCATGGCCTCATTGATTTGTACCATGGGGTCGTGGATCATCATCATGGAGCCGATGGGCATAATGATTTTGCGTGCTGCCATGACTATGATGGTTGCAGCACTAGCTGCCAAGCCATCTACAATAGCAGTGGTCATCCCCTTGTAGGTTCTGAGGTTATTTGCGATAGTCTGAGCTGCAAAAACATTGCCTCCGTTACTATTTACCCTGATGGTGACAGGACGGCTTTCAAGCTTTGCCAAATCATCGGCAAAGCCAACAGGGTCAACAGATGGGCCACTGTCATACCATGCTTTATGGCCAACAATATCACCGTAAATTCTGATTTCAGCAGTATTGTCAGCCTTGTTGATTATTTCCCAAAACTTTTTACTCTTGGGCATTTTCTTCACCTCCCTCCTTCATGCTGCCAGCGTAGGGGTATGCGAGCCCTGCATTGTCCCAATGGGTATGCTCCGCCTGCAGCTGAGATATATTCTCCTCGTACTCGGTGCCGGTGATTTCCGCTGCCTCCTGCTCGCCAGTGCTAAGGCCATAATCAATACGAAGTTTGGCCGCTGTAACCTCTTTCACGGGGTCCAGCATGCCCATGGTCGGGCCATACCATGAAGCTCTGCTCCATGCTCGCCGCATAAGCGGGTCGCTAAAAAAGCCCGGAGCCTTGACTCTGCCAATAGCCACCGCCTCTGCAAGCCAACGCTCGTACACAGGCTGGCAAAAGTCTCTGGCAAACCATGTCCGTCTCTTTTTGGCCACGGATTGGAATTGCAGTAAAGCGCCACGAGCAGCGCTATAGGAGCTTTGGAAACGAGATAGCAGCACCTCGGATGGTATCTCTAGCGCTGCGCCGATTTGGGAGATAAGGGAATTCGTGAAGGCATCGAATGTGGACAAGCTGCGAGAGGCATCCACCGTTTGTACCTCATAGCCAGGTGGCAGCTCATTCATGGTGCCTGCACCAAGTTCAAAGATGTAATCGCTAAAGTCAACCTTTTCCTCCTGACTAAATGCCTCCGGCAAGGCATTACCAAGGCCTGCAGCATTCTGCGTCTTGAAGAATAGGGTAAAATAGCTTTTGACGATAGCAGCAGTTAGTTCCGCCGTAGCATAACGGTGAATCTGCTTGAGTTCTTCGATGACCGGTGCCAAGATGGGCACGCCACGATATTGCTCAGGGCGCTCCTCATGGCTAATCTGCAGCACGTTGGGCTCTCCCATTTTGCGGCCAAATGCCTCGATGCGCACCCACTCCAAGGTCTTCATATCCGTAGGGTCATAGGGAATGCGATTGCTTACCCAGTAGGCCAGCACAGCTCCATCAGCGTTGATTTCTACGCCATTGATGATGCGATTGCCATTCTTGGGGTTGATTACCTCCACCATGTTGATGGGGCCTAGTGAAGTGTAGGTGCCTGGGTTGCTCACGCGGGCGGCCTCAAATAGCTGGATTTTCGTGCAGTACGGGTTATCGCCTATGGGCCTGCGATATTTAATCGCTGCCCAGCTATCGCCATCCACTACGGAGCTGATAAAAGCGATGTCCTGCATATCGTAGAAGTTATTCTTGCGATACAGGTCGCAGTCCACGCTTGATGCCCACAGTTCAAACTCGGATTTGGTGTGCCTACGCCATTCAGCAGCCTCTTGCTGACTAATTCCTAGCAGCCTGTAATCAGGCCGCGGAGCAGGAATGAGGCCCGCGCCCACTACATTGGTTCTGTAGCGGTTCATGGCAGCTGCGCCCACAGGGCTGTTGATGGCCATGTCAGAGGAGCGATTGCGCAGTATGTTCAGGTTGGTATCGATGTCGCTTTTGGGACTAGATTTGATGGGCCAATAGCCTCGTAAGGCCTGCTTTTCAAAGCTGGCGCCACCGCCACTGTAGCCAGTGTTCAGCACATTTCCTCTTTGGTTGATATGACCGGTGGGGTGTCTGGCCTTAGGTTGAGCTGCTTTTCTCTTACTCATATTCATGCCTCCTGTTAATCTCTAAAGAGCACTCTCCGCGCCCTTTGATGACCAGCTGTAGCTGGATCATCGTCATTTTCTTGGGCTCCTAGTGCTTGGAGCCTTTTTATCTCTGCCTGTATTTGCGACAGGTCAGCTCTAGTTAGGGTCCTGTTACCAATCCTATAGCTTTGACCGCCTAGCAAGATGGTTCTTTCCGCTGCTAGGTACTGCCTATAGCGTTCATTCATGGGATTTGCCATTATCTTTCACCTCGTTTTATGCAGCCGTAACTCTTTTTGATAACCTTCTTTTTTGCCTGAGCAGGGACGCTCTTTACGGTCTCGTTAGCCGTGTTGAGCAGCTGCTCCATGATATTAAAATCAGGTCTAATGCTCTGTAAGCAGGCCAGATTATACACTGCCAAGTCCAAGGGCTCATTACGCCTGTCCTTAGCTATATTTTCCCAACGCATGACTATTACGCCATTGTGTTTACGTGGCACCAATTCCTCGGAAATGAGGCCGCGAAAGTAAATACGGTCGTAGCCACGGTTGCGTAAAATTTCGGTGACCAAATCGCCATCGGCCTTATCGGGGCCAGCTTTATCCAAGGGAAAATGCATGTACTTGGCTCCGGGCACCTCTATACTCAGCCTGTCCATGATGTATTGTTTTCCCGAGTCCGTGCCCAGGAGCACAAGCGGAATGCTGCGATTATCAACTTGTATTTTGCTTATTTTTGCTATTAAAGGCTCGCCCGGTTTGGAGGCACCTTTAATAGCAAAGCGTTGCTTGTAATAGTTTCTCAGACAGTAGGAATAAACATATTTGGTGTAGTGGCCACCTGAGTCGATGAAGGTCCGCGCTACTTTTAAGCCTCTGCCATTGGCAAAGTAGTAAACCTTGTCCAGCTGTTCATCCAGCTTGTTCCATACCTCATCGGTATCAGGAACGCCCATGATGATGCCTTTGACGATGCCCCAGTGTTCTTCACCGTGGCCCCAGCCAGCTACCTCGTATTCCAAGCGGTTGTCCTGTACGTCCACTGCTGCCGTCAAAATCAGTACGCCATCGGGCAGCTCTGCGCCATAGTCCTCACGGCGCTTTAAGAAAACATCCTCGCTCTCAAAATTGCCCTTGCGCTCATAGCTTTCACCAAAGCGGGTGTTATAAACAACCTTTTCGCGCTCAGGGTCGCCCTCAGCCTCTAGCCACTCTTTCATGATGCGGTCCCAGCTTAGCCACGGGCTGGTCCAGCAGTTCACAAAAAAGCTCCTGGTATCGGTTTTGAAAGCGTCAGGGTTTTGGGCTATGAATTTTTGTGGTGCATTCCTCATTTCGCTTTCGTAAAAGCCAAAGCCACAGTCTGGGCATACCCAAAGCACTTTTTTCACGAAAACGTGCTTTTTGTTTTGCTTGTGGCTGGTTTCGTAGTCAGCCAGCATTTGCCGATGGGTGAGCAAGTGCCACTCCTTGCATTTGGGGCACTGATGCTGCCATTCCTCTTGGGTGCCGGTCATGTACTCGTCATCGATGCGAGACGCCCCCTTGATGGTAGGTGTGCTGAACAGGCCAATAAGGCGGTTCCAGTAGGTGGTAGTTCTCTTCGCTGCCAAGTCCACGGGGTCGCCCTCAGCGCCAGCGCTATCCGGGAAGCGGTCTACCTCATCACAAAGGAGGATACGGATGGGCCTAGATGCCAAGCCGCTTGGAGCGTTGGCTCCGGCGATTATCAGACGCCCGCCCGTAAAGTATTTGCTCATGATGGTATTGCTGGAGCTCCTGCTTTTGCTCTCGCGAAAAATACGCTTCAGTACCTTGGTCGCCTCTATCATGGGCGTGATGCGGCTCTTGGAAAAATCCTCGCCGTCTGCCAAGGTTGGCTGAATCATCATCATGGTGCAGGGGTCTAGATGAGCAAAGCGGCCAATCACATTGTTCATGATGTCGCTCTTGCCAACCTGTGAGCAGGATTTGACTACCACGCGGTGCACGCCCTTGGCCGTAAAAGCGTCCATGATGTCCTTTTGGTAAGGAGCTCTGCTAGTGTGCCAGCGTCCTGGCTCCGCTGCGCCTTGGGCCAGCATGCGATAGGAGTCAGCCCATTCACTGACTGAGGTTTTGGGGATGGTTTTCAGCGATTTGGAAAATATGCTTTTTAACAGTCTTGCAGTTCTGCCAATGCCCATTATTCCTCGTCTCCTTCATCCACCTTGTCGAACATGGTCGGAGTATAGTCCCTGATTTCCGATAACCTGTCCTCAACCTCGCTATTTAGCAGCTCTTCGATATCGGCCATGGATTTGCCAAAAAGGATGGGGGCCATCTTGGATGGTAAGCCGTGGATTTGCGCTCTGAAGTTGGTCAGCATTTCGCTTAGCACAGCTTCCACATCGCTGGCCGCATGCAGCTCAAGGCGCTTTTTGCCAAGCTCTAGCTCTGCCAGCTCTCTCTTGGCCTTCTCATGCTTGGCCTTTTCGGCCATGTAGTCTATAGTCTCGTCAGTTTGGTATTTATAGCTGTAATATTCAGCAATGGCCTCAGGCAAAATGAAGTCGCCCTCAGCCTGCCTTGTCAAAACATCTTCGTCAGTGAGCTGGCGTACACGGCGATCTGTGATGCCTAACAGCCGTGCAAGCTCTGCGCTGGAGCCTCTTAGCTCTGCCTTTTTCGCCATGTTTTCACCTCCACTGCCATGGTTTTTGATGTTAGATGTCAATTTTTTGCCTGTTTTGGCATTTTGTCCACCACAGGCACTATATTTTTATAGTTTCCGACTCCATTTTTCGCTTAGGTTCAGGTGTGCCCTTTGCGGAAATGGAGGAAGGCAAAAGCGGAAATCGGCGCATGGCCAAATTTCCGCATTTTGCATCCATGGAAGCTAACACCGAGCGAACAAAAATTTTCTTGCGCATTATTGGAAGTTTTGTGAAAAAATGCGTTCGTAATTGTTTGTTTCAAAATGAGCGGGCGGAAGGAAGTGGATTTTTTAAAATTTGCAGCTAGACAATTTCCGGGACTCGGCTGAGCCGCAGCGCGTTTTCCTCTCAGGAAGTACCTACGCCCTCCCATGCACACTGTCCACTCCACGCAACACAGTTGGCATGTAGTATCCATGAGTGAAGAATTCAACAAAAAAGCCAGCACGCTATCCTTGCGCACTGGCGTTGTAGTCTGTTGTCTGCTGGGAGTTGCTGCTATCAACAGAGAAGCCGCTGACCTCACGGCCAACGGCTTCACTCTGTGTTCTAGTTTTCTCTCTCGCACTAAGCTCAGTTTATATTATATCACAGGAAAAGGTATCATTTTACCGCATGTTTTGCAAAATCTGATTAATTGCCACGCTGTGAAGCTTTTCAACGTGTTTGATGGTGTAATTCAATTCGCTTGCGATTTTACTCCAAGAGTAGTAATTCAGGTAGCGCATACGTAGGATAAGGCACAGGCGGTCATTGCCGGCATAGTTGATAATGGCGCGCGCCTCCGCCAAGGCCTGTACCAGCTTATTCATGTCATCAGCGATGATGGCATCGTATTCCACTAGGTCAACTATTTTCCCGTCCTGATTTTTCGCCGACCTATTCCTAGGAGCGTTGCTATATACGGGCGTCATTCTTTCGGCCAGATTGCGCAAACGCTGGCGCTCGTCAAAATCCTTCTCCAAAAGCTTTTGGCAATCCCTTGCGCTTTTGAGCTTTAGCTTTAATTCATCCTTGGTCATGGTGGCTCTCCTTTTAATCTGTGTGCTAATATAAACTGTTTAGCTTGGCTATTTTCCTAGGTTTTGTATTTACAGAGTTGAAAAATAAGTGTTTAATCGTCCTTGAGATAAAGGCATAACTCTAGCCTTGGACATTTGCGGTCAAGGCTGAAATCCATATCGCGCACCAGCACCATTTTGTCGTCAGGGTATAAAACTCCCTCTAAAGCATCACAAAGCAGCTTATGGAGGTTGTTCATATCCCTGCGGCGCAAATCTGGCCAATAGGCCGTGACCTCTAGGATAATCTTTTGGTCTGGCTCGGGCATGGTCCAGCCTTGCTGCCTTGCGGTCGCCTTTGCTGTATAGCCCGTCATGAGCTTCCAGTTTTGCGCAATCTCTGTAAGAGCGCGGCCCTTTTGCCCTTGCTGATGCCTGTTCTTATAGGCAGCGTTAACGCTAGGAGGGAGCTGGGTGCGCATATATAGTTTTTGCTTCTCCATGTTGTCCTTTCCACCGCCCGTCGCAGAGATGGCCAGCAATATGCTATACTTCTCCAAATGACTGCGCCACGTGCTTGTATATACGCATATAGAGGCAGACGCTGGCCATCTTTGCCACAGGCGGTTATGTGCTCTAAATTCTCCTTGGCGGATGAGCTGTTGAGTTCGTGTTGAGTAGCTGCTGAGTAGCTGCTAAGTTGTTCGGCTTGCCCTTGTAGGAGCTGCACGCAGTATCCTCGTCAGCGCCAATCCTGCGCATCATGGCATACATGTACCAAGTGCCGGTGACCTGGTTGAATTTTTTCACAAACTCGGTGAGTTCAAAGCCCTTATTCTGTTTTTCGCAATAGGTCTTGGTGGCCTCGCTATCCTCAGGCCAAAGACTGAGCTGTTCATATTTGGCCACGCTGGTCTTGGTGTAGCTCACGGTATACTCAGGCTTGCGCAAATTGCGAGAGGGGTGCCAGCGCTTACGGCCCTTGGGGTCCTTGGACAGATAGGCGATAATGTTGGCCAAGCCGTTCTTGGTAGGACGCAGCTTATCAGCATTGGCATAACCAAGCTTCCACATCTCCTCCAGCTGCTGACGGTCCATATCGCCGCTGATGAGCAGATGATGATGGATCCTGCCCGTGCTGCTTTGCTCGGTGATGTAAATGTATTTCATTACGGGGAGGCCCATACTATTTCTCCAACGGTTAACTCTACGCAAATAATTTTTGACTAGCTGTTCAGCTCTCTCAATTTCCTCTGGCAGATTCTCAGGGTCATAGGTGAGCACCAAATGATAATCGCCTTTTTTGAAATTAGTCTTGACCAGCTGTCTAAAATATCTCCTAGCATTTTGGTCATTCAGGTTTTTCTGCTTAGGGGCAGATACCTTTTTCTTTTTGCTGCGCTGTCCAGTTCTCGTGGGTTCAGAAAATGGGAACAAGGAAAGTTCTCTTTCATCATCTCCGCAATATACAGTTATTGTTTTGACACCCTTTTCCATTGTTCTCATGGTCTAATCTCCTGTGGCTCTAAAGATAATACTTACATACTAGCTACAAAGGCGCCAGTGCGCCTTGAGTTTCTTCTATTATATGAAGAAAGCTATGGGCCGATGGCGTAGCCACCGGCTCCATAGAGCAAATTAACAGCTTGTGAATTCTCTATTGTTCCAACGCTCCACTGCCAGCTTGACAAAATCCTCCTCAGTTTTCACCCAGGGCGGGCACTCATCGCGATTGAGCATGAGCACGTATTGTTGGCAGCCGTGATAGATGACAATGCGTTTGCCTTTGTAGTAATCCACCAGTGCAAAACCTTGGTCGTAAACACGGCACGGGCACTTTTTAAGCACCAATCCCAAGCGCTTGTAAATTTGCCGAAACTGCATTTGGTTATGGGCCATTATTTATCTCCTTTGATTTTCTTTACTCTTTTTACCCAGCGTTCCATCTTTTCAGGGTCCGGCCAAAACACTGCAGGTAAAATGTCCAACATGTAAGCCATGGTCATCACATCGGAAATCTCCTCTGCTAAATTCTCCCGAGCATCAAAGGCCTTGAGTGGGGTTGGATTGCCGTTTAGCTTTTCTGCTCTAATTACTTTTAGGGCAGCTTGTGACAGTTCTGCGGCTTCCTCAGCCAAGCCCTCTAACAGCTCTCGCCGTGACAGGTTATCTTTGATGTAGTTGTTGTTTTCTTCGCACTGCTTTCGAAAGGCATCTTCCTCTTCAGTTCTGCTCAAAATCTTCTTGCCAACATTTGAGCTAATCCATGGTTTGATTAAAGCTGCCTTATACAACTTTTCGTTATTAAATTTGCTACTATGACTTCCGCAGTCTTGGCAGCGAAAGACGCGCCAGCCTCTTTCATTAACATTTTCCACTGCAACATTGCTTTGCCCGCAAACAGGACATTTGGGAATATTTTTAATGGTTTTCATTTTTCGTATTTCCCCCAAAAGCATCATTGTAGGCCATAGCAAATCCTTCCGCCCACATGATAATCGCAGGGTGGATTCTCTGGCCAGCATGCACAGCTAGCGAGTAGTCCATCCAATTAAGACCCAGAAATTCGCAAAGCTTATCTGTTAGTTCCTCAGTATAATAACCAAGCTCCCAGACGCAATCGCTAATGTCATCTGCAAGGTTTTCCCAAAATTCTCTTTCTTCATCCGGTCGCTCTTGCATGAATTCCTCAAAGGTCATCTCTTCCTCATCATAAGCGCCATTGTAATGGTCACGTTGAAGTTCTTTTACGTCTTCCCTGATATCTTCATCTTTATAGGTGTATTTATTGGTAGAGCAGGTGAGCTTGCTGCAAAAATATTGGTAGTTTTTTACATAACAGGCCAAACTTTTAGCATCAAGCTGATTGTTCCAGGTGAAAACTGCGCTGCCAATATCTCCTCTTATAAATAACACTCCGCACTGCTTATCCAGAATATACCTCACAAAATAAATTCCGCTTCCGTTGGCATTGCGCCAATCCATAATTAAGAACATGTCGTTGTCGAGTACAACGGTAGCTTTGTGATTGTTGAACTCTTTCTCTCGCGTGAAACGAGCTATATCATTATAATTGGTCATTTCTTCCTCCCGTTAGCCTGATGCACTTCAATCTCTACCTCTGCGCCTAGCTCATCCCTAATAAAATGGCCGACCTCA
>JBJDXC010000100.1:0-13892 GCA_051866475.1 Phascolarctobacterium sp. | reverse complement strand
CCAAAGCAAAGAAAAGTGAGGTTGTTAAAGATGACTTTAGTAGAAGAATATCGTAACATTGCTAAGCTGGCTCAGGACAAGGAAAACGCAGAGGTTATTATCGACGCTATCCTGGCTCATTTTGATGTTGATTATGATGATATGGATTTGGGTATTGAATGGCTCTATACCACCGGCGTAATCGATTATAAATTCAGAAGCGTGCTCTACAAGGGTGAAGACCTGGACGCTATCGTTGCTTGGTTCAAGGCTAAGGTTGGCGTAACCGACGAGGAGATCGCTGCTGCTGAAGCTAAAGAAAAACAATATATCGAAGGCTGCCTGCTGATGGCTAAGAAGGATTTGGAAGCAGGTCATGTTGTTAGCGGTACCACTTATCTGGAACTGGCTGCTGCTAAGGGCTCCGCTGAAGCTGCTGCTCAACTGAATGATATGCAATATGCTAGAAACCAATACATGCTGGGCGAACAATATTTGGCAATGGGCCACAAGATTTGCGCTAAGACTTATTTTGAACTGGCTGCTGCTAAGGGTTGCCCCAAAGCTGCTGCTAAATTGGCTGAATTCTAATTTAAGCTTCCTCAAGGCTGGAGATAAATCTTCAGCCTTTTTTATTGCGAACATGTTTTTCCTACCGCGTTTCGCGGTAGGAGTCGCTTCAATGAAAGTTATCTATAGGGAGGTTCTAGATGCAAAATGCTTTTGCTGCTCTGAAGGTATGTGCCCATACTGTGGAGCAATTACATAAGATGGGTATCACTAGGCCCATGCCCGTGCAGGAGCAGGCGATTCCGGCGCTGTTTGCCGGTCGTGACGTTATCGCCAGGGCTCAGACCGGCACCGGCAAGACCTTGGCCTTTTTGGTGCCCCTGGCAGAGAAGATTGATATTAATAAGCCCTATGCGCAGGCTTTAGTTATTACTCCGACTCGTGAATTAGCTCAGCAAATCGCTACAGAGCTGAAGAAGATTTTGGGTGAGAGCGAGATTAAGGTGCTGGCTGTGACTGGTGGTCGTGATTTTGAAGAGCAAAAATATAAGCTGGAGGGCCGTAGCCACGTTTTGATTGGTACGCCTGGTCGCCTTCTGGACCATATTAAGAAGGGCAATACTGATTTGGGTGGCGTTAAGTACTTAGTCCTCGATGAAGTGGACGAGATGCTACAGCAGGGCTTTATGGATGAGGCGCTGGATTTGATTGCTATGACGGCGCCGGAGCACCAGACCATGCTCTGCAGTGCTACCCTGAACGAGGAAGTGCGTAAATTAGGTCGCAAGCTGACCAAAAACAGCGCTTTGATTGATATTGAGCCTGATAAGGCCACTGTGGATAAGATCAAGCAAATATGCCTGAAGACTACAGATGAGTACAAAAATCGTGCTGTAGCTTCCCTGATTGAGCGCCTCAATCCTTATTTGATGATTGTTTTTTGCATGAGCAAGGAGCGCACCAAGGAGCTGGGAGATTGGCTGGGCATGCAGGGCTTTAATGTGGACGTGCTCCACGGGGAGATGTCTCCTGCTAAGCGCAAGACAGTGATGAAGTCCTTTCGTGACGCTAAAATCCAAATATTGGTAGCCAGTGATTTGGCGGCTCGCGGCCTGGATGTGGAGGGCGTAACCCACGTTATTAACTACGATATTCCCCACGATGTGGATTGGTATGTGCACCGCATTGGTCGTACCGGCCGCGCCGGTAATGATGGCGTAGCCATCACTCTCTACACCCCGGAGGAAGTGAAGTGGCTGCGCAATATTGAGACCAAGCTGGGCGTTCTCATGGAACGCCAAAATTTGGAGGGCGAGACTGTGACTCGCCGCATAGCCACGGCTGCTCCTAAAAAGAAGAAGCCTGCCGGGCCCAAGCGTGGTCGCAACGCCGTTGCGGACAAGCGCAGGGCTCCTAAGACGGGCAGCAATCGCCGCCAAGGTCCCCGCAAATAAGCGCATAAAGTAAGTAAAAAAAGCAGCTTTTACTTATGGAGTTATAATCAATTCGAAGCTTCTTTGGTATAGCAGTATTTGCCTAAAATATTAGAATATGTTATAATTAAGATTAACTAGAGTACGCTATAGGAGCGCGCTAACAGATTCGGGATTTAGGAGTGAGTGCTAAGTGAAGTACAAAATAACCTTGCCCAGTGGGCTGGTGTTAGATTTTACCAATATGTTTGGCGAGGGTAGGCTGGCAGAGGCTGAGGTGGCTGAGGCGCTTGCAAAAGAGGGCGCAGCTGCTAGTCTTGCGGTGCAAAAAATACGGGAAACAGGTCAAGCCAAGGCCCATCTTTCCAAGGATGGCAAGCCGGAGCATGTGTATTTCCCGCGCATGCCCTATATAAAGGATGGTCATCCCAATACGGCTGCTTCCATCGAGAAGCTGAAGGAGTACGGCGAATACCTGAAGCAGATGGATGTAGTGGTATTTTTAGGTGTGGGTGGCTCGTATTTGGGCAATAAGGTGCTTTTTGATGCCTTTGGTGGCTGTCATTGGAATACCAATTACCAGCTGCGCCATGGCCAGCCCCGTATTTATTTTTCCGGAAACAATCTGGATCCTGTAGATTGCAATGGTTTGGTGTATGAGGTGCAGCGTTTGGCCTATCGTCACCTGAGCAATGGTCGCAAGCTGCGGGTGATGCTGGTGCCTATTTCTAAGTCCGGCACGACCTTGGAAACTATTTCCGCCTTTACCTATTTTTATGATACCTTGAGCAAGGGACAGAATATTGAGCTTGAGTGCACTGTGGTGACGGATTTGCAGGCGGACGAGGCCAATGCTCCCTTGCTGCAGTTGGCTCGTAAATTTGGCTGGTGGCAGTTCGATATTAAAGAGGGCATCGGTGGCCGTTTCTGCGTGATGACGGATCCTGGCCTGGTGACCATGGCTGCCTTGGGTGGCGATATTGAGGAGTTTTTGCGCGGTGCGCGGGAGCTGGACGAGTATTGCCAGGAGGCGGAGCTGGAGGATAATCCTGCATTGCTCAATGCGCTGCTGAAGTTTTTAGCATACCGTAAGGGCCGTGACATTGAGGTGTTTATGCCCTACAGCATGCATTTGAAGTCCCTTAGCGAATGGTATGTGCAGCTTTTGGCAGAGTCCTTGGGCAAGCGTGTGGACCGTAATGGACAGATTGTTAATTACGGTAGAACGCCAATTGTGGCGGTGGGCACGACGGATATGCATGCCCAGACCCAGCAGCATCAGGAGGGACGATTGAATAAGGTGGTGCAGTTCCTGGAGATTGCGGATCCTGAGGAGCAGGCTGTGGTACACAATCCCTTTGAGGATGTAACCTATTTTGCCAAGTACGAGGGCCTTGATATGAATAAGGCCTTGAAGGTTGCGTTGGCTGCTAATGAGGCTGCGTTGACCAGTGATAATCGCTATAATGCGCGCTTTACGTTGCCGTGCTTGAATGAGTATCTGCTGGGGCAGCTGATGTTTTTGCTTATGCTTACGGTGGCGTACGAGGGCGAGCTTGCGGATGTGGACGCCTATGACCAGCCTGGTGTGGAGGTCTATAAGCGCTTCATGAAGGCGAAGCTGTAAGTGGCGTGTAATTTAATATGTGGATATAAGAAAAGAGCTCACTGCGAGATGTCGCGGTGGGCTCTGTCTTTTTAGGGCTTCTTCAGTCGTAAATATAATAATCATTCCGCTCAGAAGAATTTCTTAACGCAAATTTCGTGGGGTTCAATTGGCCTCTGCGGGGTACTATTTGTCTCGCAGAATAATGTACGATTTCGAACCATTGAGGCCATTGTACCAAGCCACTCATTTGCTAAAATTCTTATTCGTTCCGCAATAATATATCTACTATTTTTTACCTGTGAATAACAATCTAAGGTGTGATGATTGTTTGAATATTTTTGTTAGTAATATGCTAGATACTAAGGCTGCAACGACAAGGAAAAAGTAGGAGAAGGTTACTTTTTTCACAGTCATGATGATTCCGAATTTGCTGTAGAGACTGGTCATCCATTCGAGAATTAATGGATGGATGAAGTAGATGAGCATGGAGTATTTTGATAGGATGTCGATGTATTTGGTGCGCTTGGCTTGCTCTAGCTGGTCCAGTGCCCAGCAGAAGAAGAGGATGGAGGCGGTGGTGTAGATAAGGCCTTGGGGACTGAGCTGATGGTAGGTGTTGGCGATGTCTAAAAGGGTATATTTTTCGTAGGTGAATGAATAATAGGCACTGCCAGCGGTGTAGGCGATGGAAGCTAGGTAGAAAAGCACTACAGCAATGCTATGATGGCGAAGCAAGTCTATGAATTTTTGCCAATGGAGTGCAGCTAGGCCACCGCTCATGAAGATCAATAGATAATGCAGGGGCAGGTAGTTGAGGCGATAGTTGAAGAAGTTTTTAGCGAGCAGGCTCCAATTAGTAGGGTCAACGCCGGGATGAGTGGTCCACCAATTAAAGGCTAGCTGGAAGCTAAAGAGCAGGGCAAGGCCTAGGACGATGCTGTGCTTATCGATCCAGCGCAGTAAGCTGCGCCAGAGGGGATAGCTTACATAGAACCACAGCAGGATGACCATAAAGTACAGGTGATAGCAGGCGAGGCCGAAGAAGAGCACGAAGGCAACGTGCAGTGGATGCCAGCTAATCATGCCTTTAGGAAGCACCATGGTGAAGTAGGCTAGGTAGAAGAGGGACCAGCTTAAATAGGGCAGTCCTGCGCCCTGCAGGCGCTTTTTGAGAAAGTCGAGATAGTTCAGGCCACTGCCGGTGAGTAAGCCCTTGTCGTTGCAAACGAGGCCGTAGCCGGAGATAAAGAAGAAGGCGGGGACGCTATAGCGGCTCAGCACCTCTAAAAAGCAGTACAGTGTGAAGTTATTGGGCGCCAGCCCCAGCGATCCACCGATGTGAATGCCTATGACGCCTAGCATACACAGCCCACGAATATTATCAATGATATTGTTACGCATGATGATACCTCATATATTACTATAAATTGTAGTTTGTAGATTAGTTAAGATGTTATCGCTCAAAGGTATACGCTTTTCGCTTAGGAAGTTTCGATAAAATAAAGGAAATTGAGTAATGAGTAATCAGCATAGGAGCTGTGATTTTTAGCAAATGAGTGGCTTGGTACAATGGCCTCAAGGGTTCGAAAAAGTATATTGTTTTGCGAGACAAATAGTACCCCGCAGAGGCCAATTGAACCCCACGAAATTTGCGTTAAGAAAATTACCGCGACTATGATGATTGCTTATTACAAATTTCACAATTACATTAACCTCGTCAAACTACAATTTATCAATCAATTATACACCAAAACTTAAGCTAAAGGCTAGCTAGATTTTGTGTAAGAAAAGCGTAAAAAATGACTCGAAATATTTGACGTTTCTCTTCTAGAGGTGTAAAATATATCTAATCAATCCAATTGCACCTTTAAACGAGTCCCGTGAGACTACAAGGTTTGACTATTGTTGAAACACAAGGCCTTCTTGTACCCTCATGGGTTCAAGAGGGCTTTTATTCATTCTATTACATATATACAGGAGGTAAAGCTAATGGCTAAATCAAATGTATCTCTGGGTGGCAGAGATATACTGGATCTGGAAAGCCTCAGCGTGGAAGAAATCGAGCTGATTTTGAAAACAGCTGAGGAAATGAAGAAGATTATGAAAAGGGACATCAAAAAGGTTCCTTCTCTGCGTGGCAAATCCATCATCAATCTGTTCTATGAGCCCAGTACCCGTACTCGTACTTCCTTTGAACTGGCAGGCAAATATCTGGGCGCCGATGTAGTAAACATCACCACCGGTAACTCCAGCGTTGTTAAAGGCGAATGCCTGCGCGATACTATTTTGACTGTACAATCCATGGCCTGCGATGCCATTGTAATGCGTCATCCTATCGAAGGCGCTGCTGCTTACGCAGCTCAGGTTGCTGACCCCGTTATCATTAATGCTGGTGACGGCGCTCATGCCCATCCCTCCCAAGGCCTCTTGGATATGTTCACCATTCGTGAGCAGGGCAAAAATCTGAAGGGCCTGAAGATGGCCATTATCGGCGATATCCTCTATAGCCGTGTTGCTCGCACCAACATTGCTGCTTGGAACAAAATGGGCGCTGAAGTGCATGTGGCCGGCCCCATGACCCTGCTGCCCCACGATATTGAAGCTCTGGGCGTAACCGTGCATAAGCATGTAGAGGACGCCATTGCTGATGCTGATGTAGTAGATATCCTGCGCATTCAGCTGGAACGCCAAAAGAAGGGCCTGTTCCCCACCACTCGTGAATATGCTCGCATTTTCGGCATCAACGAAAAACGCTTAGCTCTGGCTAAGCCCGATGTAACCGTGCTCCATCCGGGCCCCATGAACCGCGGCCTCGAAATCTCCTGGGAGGTTGGTTACTGTGATAACGCTGCTATCCGTACCGAGGTACAAAACGGTGTAGCAGTGCGTATGGCACTCTTATTCTTGACTTTGACAGGAGGTAAGCACATTGAAAACGTTGATTAAAAACGGCAGGGTATTTGACCCCAGCCAGAATTTAGACGCTGTAATGGACATCCTGGTTGAGGATGGCAAGATTAAAGCAGTGGCTGAGGGCATTGCCGAGGCTGCTGATGAAGTATATGATGCAACTGGTTTAGTTGTAACTCCTGGCCTCATTGACATGCACACCCACATGCGTGAGCCCGGTCTGGAGGCTAAAGAAGACATTATTTCCGGTACTATGGCTGCTGCAGCCGGCGGTGTAACCACCGTGGCCTGCATGCCCAATACCAAGCCCGTTGTGGACTCCGCTATTATCGTAAGCGGTATCAAGCAACGCGCTGCTGAAGAAAGCTATGCTAACGTAGAGGTTGTTGGCGCTATTTCCAAGGGCGAGAAAGGCGAAGAGCTGGCTGAAATGGGCGACATGGCCTATAGGGGCGCAGTGGGCTTCTCCGATGACGGCCATTATGTAAAGAGCTCCCGCCTGTTCATGCTGGCTGCTAAATATATCACCGCCTTTGATAAACCCTTGATGCTCCACGCTATTGACCCCGAGCTTGCTGCTGAAGGCTATATGCATGAGGGCGCGGTTTCTGCTCGCATCGGCGTGCCCGGCGTACCCGCTATCTCCGAGGATATCGCTGTAGCTCGCGACTGCATCATCGCTGAATATGCAGGCGCACATGTACACATCTGCCACGTAGCTTCCAAGGGCGCTATCGATATCATTCGCCAAGCTAAGAAAAAAGGCATTAATGTAACCAGCGAGGTTACTGTACACCATCTGACTCTGACTGATGAAGCATGCTCTAACTACAGCTCCGCAACTCGTGTAAGCCCGCCCCTGCGTAGCTGGGACCACGTGCAAGCAATGCGTGAGGCCGTGCTGGATGGCACTGTGGACTGCATCGTAACCGACCACGCACCCCATGCTCCTGAAGAAAAGGACGTGGAGTTCCGCTATGCTCCCTGCGGCTTCTGCGGCTTGGAGACATCCTTAGGCGTAATGCTGACCGATTTATACCACACCGGTATTTTTGACTTGAAGACCATTATCAGCAAGATGAGCTGCGAGCCGGCTAAGGTATTCCGTCTGCCCGGCGGTACCCTGAAGGAGGGTAGCGTTGCTGATATTACCATTATGGATTTGAATAAGGAATGGACTGTTGACAGCTCCAAATTCTATACCCGCGGCAAGTTCACCCCCTATGAAGGCAAGGCTTGCAAGGGCAAGGCAGTTGCCACTATGCTGCACGGTAAATTTGTGATGAGAGATGGTGTAGTATGCACAAAGAAGTAAGAAAAGGTAAATTAGTTTTAAAGGATGGCAGTGTTTACGAGGGCCTTCTCTATGGTGGCAAGCGTAATGCAGTGGGTGAAGTATGCTTCACCACCGGCATGAGCGGCTACCAAGAAACCCTCACCGACCCCTCCTTCTGTGGCCAGATTGTTGTTATGACCTATCCTCTGGTGGGCAACTATGGCACTAACCCCATGTTTAACCAAGGTCGCAAGAACTTCTTCCAAGGCTATGTCATTGGTGAGCTCTGCGATTGCCCCAGCAATTGGCGTAACGAAAAGAGCCTTGAGGATTGGCTGGAGGAGCAGGACCTGCCCACTTTGGTAGGTGTTGATACCCGCGCCATCACTCGCAAAATCCGTGACCACGGCGTAATGCCTGGCGTAATTGTGCCCAGTGACATGCCTGAGGCCGAGGTGCAAGCACTGCTGGATCTGCCTGCTGTCCACGACCAAGTAGCCACTGTAACCACTCCTGAGATTTATACTATGGGCAGTGGCAGATACCATATCGCTGTTATGGACTTTGGTATTAAGCAAAATATTTTGAACTTCCTGCTGCTGTTCGATACCCGCCTGACGGTATTTCCCGCTAGCGCTACAGCAGAAGAGGTTTTGGCCTGCAATCCTAACGGCATTTTCCTGTCCAACGGCCCTGGGGACCCCAAGGATTTGGTGGACGTTATCGAAAACGTGAAGAAGCTAATTGGCCGTCGTCCCATCTTCGGCATCTGCTTAGGGCATCAGCTGATGGCTCTGGCCAACGGCGCCGATACCTATAAGATGAAGTTTGGTCATCGCGGCGTGAACCAGCCTGTTAAGGATTTGCGCAGTGGTCGCATCTATATTAGCTCTCAAAACCATGGCTATGCAGTGGATCCCGCTTCCATTGAGGGCAAGGGCATCACTGTAACCCATATTTCTATGAACGATGGCACTATTGAAGGCGTGGAATATGCAAATCATCCCACCTTCACCGTGCAATACCATCCGGAAGCCTGCCCTGGCCCCGGTGGTCACGAATATTTGTTCCAACACTTTATTGACTTAATGGAGGGTCGTTATCATGCCGAAGCTCACTAATGTTAAAAAGGTTCTTGTTATCGGCTCCGGCCCCATTATCATCGGCCAAGCTGCCGAGTTTGACTATGCAGGTACCCAAGCCTGCCGTGCTCTGAAGGAGGAAGGCCTGGAGGTTGTACTGGTTAACTCCAACCCTGCAACCATCATGACCGACGTTCACATCGCGGATCGCGTTTATGTGGAGCCCATTAGCGTAGAGTTTTTGGAAAATATTATTAAGCGCGAGCGTCCTGACTCCCTCTTGGCTACCCTGGGCGGACAAATCGGTCTGAACATGGCTATGAAGCTGGAGGAGAAGGGCATTCTGAGCGAGTACAAGGTGCGCCTGTTGGGTACCCAAATCTCCGCCATTAAACGTGGTGAGGACCGCGAAATGTTCAAGGAGACCATGGAAAAAATCCATCAGCCCATTCCGGAATCTACCATCGTAGAAACCATTATGGCTGCCTGCTCCTTCGGTCGCGAGATTGGCTATCCCTTGATTGTACGTCCTGCTTATACCTTGGGCGGTACCGGCGGCGGTATTGCTGAAAACGAGGACGAGCTGGTTGATATCGTGCAAAAGGGCCTGGGCTACAGCCCCATCGGCCAATGCTTGATTGAACGCTCCATCGCTGGCTGGAAGGAAATCGAATTCGAGGTTATTCGCGATGCTGCTGATAACTGCATCACCGTCTGCTCCATGGAAAACCTGGACCCCGTTGGCGTGCACACCGGTGATTCCATCGTTGTGGCTCCGGCCCAAACCTTGAATGATAAAGAGGTGCAAATGCTGCGCCAAGCCTCCATCGACATCGTCCGCGAGCTGGGCGTAGTAGGTGGCTGCAACGTGCAGCTGGCACTGGATCCCTATTCTGAAAACTACTATGTTATCGAGGTTAACCCCCGCGTAAGCCGTTCCTCCGCCTTGGCCTCCAAGGCAACCGGCTATCCCATCGCTAAGGTTACCAGTAAGATTGCCGTGGGCTACAATCTGGACGAAATCGAAAACGCTGTTACCAAGAAGACTAAGGCTTGCTTCGAGCCCGCCATCGACTACATCGTTTTGAAATTCCCTCGTTGGCCCTTTGATAAATTTGTTACCGCGGACCGCACTCTGGGCACCCAGATGAAGGCTACCGGTGAGGTTATGGCTATTGAGCGTACCATGGAAGCATCCATGCTGAAGGCTGTGCGCTGCCTGGAAATCGGCCTGACTCACTTGGAAATGCCTGAGCTGAAGGCACTGAGCGACGAAGAAATCCGCGCTAAGATTAAGAATATCGATGATGAGCGTTGCTTCGTCATCGCCGAAGCTATGCGCCGTGGCGTGACCATTGACGAAATCAATGCCATCACCAAGATTGATAGATGGTTCCTCTCCAAGATTGAAAACATCATCAAAATGGAGCGCGCTCTGGAAACTCATACTCTTACTCCCAGTCTCTTGCGCAAGGCTAAGAAGATGGGCTTCGCCGATAAGACCATCGCTGCTCGCGTAGGCAAGACCGAGTTTGAAATTCGCGATATGCGTAAGGCTAACGGTATCATCCCCACCTACAAGATGGTTGATACCTGCGCTGCTGAGTTTGAGGCTGCCACTCCGTACTACTATTCCTGCTATGAAACCGAGGACGAGGTTAAGGTTAGCGACAAGAAGAAGGTTGTAGTTCTGGGCTCCGGTCCTATCCGCATTGGTCAGGGCGTAGAATTTGACTACTGCTCCGTACACTGCGTATGGGCTTTGAAGGAGCTGGGCTACGAAACCATCATCATCAACAACAACCCCGAAACCGTTTCTACCGACTTCGATATTGCAGATAAGCTGTACTTTGAGCCGCTGACTGTGGAGGATGTGTTGAACATCATCGATAAAGAGCAGCCGGAGGGCATCATCGTCCAATTCGGTGGCCAAACCGCCATCAATCTGGCAGGCCCCCTGTCCCGTGCAGGCGTGCAGGTTCTGGGCTCCTCCGTGGACAGCATTGACCGCGCTGAGGATCGCGAACGCTTCGAGCAGCTCTTAACTGACTGCAATATTCCCCGTCCGAAAGGACACACTGTCTTTGACACCGAGGGCGCTTTGAATGCTGCTCACGATGTTGGTTATCCCACTATGGTACGTCCCTCCTATGTATTGGGCGGTCGCGCTATGGAAATTGTGTACAACGACGACGAGCTGCGTAACTACATGACCTACGCTGTAAAGGCCTCTGCAGAGCATCCGGTTCTGGTTGACCATTATCTGCAGGGTACCGAGGTCGAGGTTGACGCTATCTGCGACGGCAAGGAAGTTTTAATCCCCGGTATTATGGAGCACGTTGAGCGCGCTGGCGTTCACTCCGGCGACTCCATCGCTGTATATCCGCCCCGCAGCTTGAGCGAGTCCGTTATCAAGACCATTATTAACTATACCAATAAAATGGCTCTGGGCCTGGAAGTAAAGGGCATGATTAACATTCAGTACATTGTCCGCGATGACAATGTTTATGTAATCGAGGTTAACCCCCGTTCCTCCAGAACTGTGCCCTTCCTGAGCAAGGTTACCAGCATCTCCATGGTGGATGTGGCAACCAAGTGCGCTATGGGCATGAGCATCCGCGAGCAGGGCTTCCGCCCCGGCCTGCGCCTCTTCCCGGACTATTATGCTGTAAAAGCTCCTGTCTTCTCCTTCAACAAGATGTCCAACGTTGACATCACCTTAGGGCCTGAGATGAAATCCACCGGCGAGGTTATGGCCTGCGATTACCAGTTCAGCCGCGCTCTGTACAAGGCTTGCCTGGCTTCCGGCATTAACGTTCCTCATGAGGGCTCCATCCTAATCACTGTAGCCGATATGGATAAGCCAGAGGCTGTGGAAATCGCCAAGGGCTTCGAGGATTTGGGCTATATTGTGACTGCCACCGGCGGTACTGCTCAATACCTGAAGGAGCAGGGCGTAAATGTAAATGTTGCTACCAAGGTTAGCGAGGGTCATCCCAATATTCTGGACGACATCAAGGCCGGTCGCATCAGCATGGTTATCAACACCACCAACCATGGTCGCGATGCCGAGCGCGACGGCTTCAAGATTCGCCGCTCCACCGTTGAGCACGCTATTCCCTGCTTGACCAGCATGGATACCGCTCGCGAGCTGCAACGTGTCATGAGCGCTATGCGCCGTCGCCGCATTGTCAGCGTAGTGGCGCTGCAGGACCTCAGCCTGAGCTGGGAGGACTAAGCCTGCGCTCCTTGGGTAGGACGAAGCTGATTTACCAGTAAGCTTAAAAATTTAACTGGGAGGGCTGCATATGCCTAAAACGATTGGGTTGGCCAAGGTCATTGGCCAACGCCTGCTAAATAGCTCTACAAAATTAATTGATGTGTACGCGCCTGAGATTGCGAGCCAAGCCGTGCCCGGCCAGTTCGTCAATGTGCAGGTGTGCAAGAATACTGCTCCGCTGCTGCGCCGTCCCTTCGGCGTAGCCGGAGTGAATAAGGCGCAGGGCACCTTTACCATGATCTATCGCATCATCGGCGAGGGTACCCACATCCTCGCCGATGTGTGCGCCGGCGATGTGCTCAGCATCGTGGGCCCCTTGGGCCACGGCTTTGACATGAGCGCCGCCAAGCCACTTTTAGTGGGAGGCGGCTTGGGCCTGGCACCGCTGCTGTTTTTGGCAGAGGGCTTTGGCGAAGGCAAAGCCGATATCCTGATGGGAGGCCGCACTGCGGACGAGCTTTTCTGGACCAAGCTGTACGAGGGCTTGTGTCCTAACGTATATCTCACCACCGACGACGGCAGCGCCGGCGTCAAGGGCACTGTCATGGCGAAGCTGCCCGAGCTTTTGGCAGAGGGCGGCTACGATTGCGTGTATGTGTGTGGCCCCGTGCCCATGATGCGCGCTGTGGCCAATGCGTGTCTTGAAGCTGGCATGAAATGCCAGGTGTCTTTAGAAAAATATATGGCCTGCGGCCTGGGCGCCTGCCTCTCCTGCGCCTGCGAGGGCATTGGCAAGCGCATCAAGGTGTGCAAGGATGGTCCTGTATTTTGGGCCGAGGAGGTGGGCGAATGGTAAAGTCATTGTATGAAGGTCGTTTGGCAGTGGATATTGCCGGACTGAAAATGGCAACCCCTGTGACCACCGGCAGTGGCACCTTTGGCTTTGGCCTGGAGTTCACGGATTTTCTGGATTTAGAAAAGGTGGGCGCTGTAACCGTTAAGGGTACTTCCTTACTCCCTGCAGCTGGCAATAAGGGTCAGCGTGCTGTGGAAACTCCCTCCGGCATGCTGAACTGCATTGGCTTGGAAAATCCCGGTAGCGAGTACTTTTTAGAGCATACCTTGCCGGAGCTGCGCAAATATGATGTGCCTGTGATTGTGAATATCTACGGCCATTCTCCTGAGGAATATGGCGAGGTTGCCAAAAAGCTGGACGTGGACGGCGTGGACGCTGTGGAAATCAATATTTCCTGCCCCAACGTAAAGCAGGGCGGTATCGTCTTTGGTACTTGTCCTGATGCGGCAGCCGAGGTAGTGGCTCAGGTGAAGGCTAACACCTCCAAGATGGTCATCACCAAGCTTTCTCCTAACGTTACCGATATTGTGTCCATGGCTAAGGCTGTGGAGGCAGCGGGAACCGATGCTATCTCCATGATTAACACCTTGCTTGGCACTAAGATTGATATCGAGCGTCAACGTCCGGTATTGGGTAATATTACCGGCGGACTAAGCGGTCCGGCGGTGCGTCCCGTAGCAGTGCGCCTAGTATATCAGGTGGCCCAAGCAGTGAAGGTGCCCATTATTGGTATGGGCGGCATCATGTGTGCGGAGGATGCTATTGAGTTCATGTTAGCTGGTGCTAGCGCCGTTGCCGTAGGCACGGCTAATTTCGTGCATCCGGATATCGCTGAAAGCATTGCCCATGGCATGCTGGCATATCTGGACCGCCACAAGGTGCAGAATATTACCGACATCGTAGGCTTGGCGTTGCCGAACGGCAAAGATTCTATGCCTCTCTTCAATAAATAGGAGACCAATATGAAACATGATGATAGATTAATCGTAGCCTTGGATTTTCCGACTATGGAGCAAG
>JBJDXC010000099.1:0-13908 GCA_051866475.1 Phascolarctobacterium sp. | reverse complement strand
CCTTGGTATAGCTCTCTACTTCAAATTTAGTCTCGCACAAATGCATTTGGATTTCTGCCTTGTGGTCCGCTGCTGCCTTGATCACCTTTTCCAGATACGGAATGGGACAGGTATAGGGAGCGTGAGGGCCGTAGGTAACGCGGATGAGGCCATCACCTGCGCCCTGCCACTTCTCGGCCAGCACATCGTTTTCCGCCAGCTTCACGTCTGCATCGGGAGCCACGCCGATAAGGCCGCGGCACAGATTAGCGCGGATGCCGGTTTCGAGGCAGGCCTTAGCCACATCCTCCATGAAGCAATACATATCGGCAAAGCAGGTGGTGCCGCCCTTCAGCATTTCCACAATACCCAGCATAGCGCCCCAATAGATGTCCTTAGCATCCATCTTAGCCTCGATGGGCCAGATTTTATTTTCCAGCCAATCCATGAGGGCCATATCGTCCGCATAGCTGCGCAGCAAGGTCATAGAAACATGGCCATGGGTATTGACCATACCGGCGGTGGCCAGCTTGCCCTTGCCATCCACAACCTCAGCTTCTGCAAAGCCAACGGGAATGTCACTGCCCACATAGATAATTTTCTTATCTTCAATAGCGATATTTTGCATTACTCCGCTCGGAGTGTGCAGCAATTCGATATTCTTAATCAGTACTTTACTCAAAATATCACTCCTTTGGCCCTAGCATAGCCAGGGCTACCTCTTAGCCAATAAAACTAAATATGCTTATTCCTCGCCTCTTTGGCGCTTGGAATAATGCTCCTCGTAAAAGGTATGCATGGCCTCGCTATCTGCTGCGTCCAGCTCGAAGACCTTGCCACTGCAGCTCTTGCAAATTACAGCGATTTGAGCAGCCTTCTCCAAAATCTCGGCTACCAAAAGCGCCTCCGCCAAATCCTTGCCCCAGCACACGGCACCATGGTTGGCCAGTAGGCAGGCCTTGCGCCCTGCCAAAGCCTTCACAGCGGCGTCCGCCAGCTCCTGGGTACCGGTCATGGCATAGTCAGCGCAGTTGACCTTGCCACCGCAAATTTGCACAATATCCTCGATAACGGCGGGCACATCCTCGTGCATAGCTGCCAAAGCGCTGGCATAAATGCTGTGGGTGTGAATCACGGCACCGGCCTCAGGAAAGGCCTTGTAGATGGCCAGATGCACCTTGGTTTCAGAGGAAGGTATATGCTTACCTGCCAAAGTCTGCCCCTCAGCATCCACGATGACGATATCTGCAGGGGTTAATTTTTCGTAGCCCAGGCCGGAGGGAGTAATGGCAATGCCCTTACGGGTTAAGGTGCTGATATTCCCCCAGGAGCCAGCTACGAGGTGTTTTTCAATTAGCTTGTGACCCATCTCTACGACGGCAGCACAAGCTGCTTTTTTCGTTAAGAGCTTCTTTTCCATAATTATTCAGCAGCTAAATAAGCCTTCTGCTCCTCGCTCAGAGTGTCGATGCCGGCGCCCATAGCCTGCAGCTTGAGAGCTGCAACCTCGGTATTGAGCTCCTCCGGCAGCACATAGAGCTTATTCTCCAATTGACCCTTGTTATCCAAGAGATACTTCATAGCCAGGAATTGCATAGCAAAGGACAAATCCATAATCTCAATGGGATGACCATCGCCGCAGGCCAGGTTTACCAGACGGCCCTCGCCCAGCAGGTTCAGCTTGCGACCATCCGCAGTGGTATAGGTCATAATATTCTTGCGCACTTCATAGGGAGGAATTACGGACAGCTCCTCTAAATGATGCTTGTTAACCTCCACATCAAAGTGACCTGCGTTGCACATTACGGCGCCATTTTTCATTACCTGCATGTGTTCCTTAGTGATAACGTCCTTGCAGCCGGTAACGGTAACGAAAATATCGCCTTCCTTAGCAGCCTCCAGCATGGGCATCACGCGGAAGCCATCGAAAACAGCCTCGATACCCTTAATGGGGTCCACCTCGGTAACGATGACGTTAGCGCCTAGGCCCTTAGCGCGCATAGCCACGCCCTTACCGCACCAGCCATAGCCAGCGACAACTACAGTGCGACCTGCTACGGACATATTGGTGGTACGCATAATGCCATCCCAGGAGGATTGGCCGGTGCCATAGCGATTGTCAAATAAGTATTTGCAATATGCATCGTTAACAGCGATCATGGGGAAGGCCAGATGACCAGCTGCAGCCAATGCCTTCAAACGGTGTACGCCGGTGGTGGTTTCCTCGCTGCCGCCGATAAGCTTGCCAATCAGGTCACGGCGCTCGCCGTGGAGCATGTTCACTAGGTCCCCACCGTCGTCGATAATTAGATCGGGCTCACTTTTCAGCGCTTCGCGCAGGTACATATCGTACTCTTCGTTGGAGCAAGCATGGGTTGCAAAAACGGTGATACCGCTGTCAACTAAAGCTGCCGCAATCTCATCCTGAGTGGACAGGGGATTGGAGCCGGTAACAACCACATTAGCACCGGCATTCTTCAAAACCATGGCCAAATAGGCAGTTTTGGCTTCCAAATGGATGGTTACTACCATGTTCAAGCCGGCAAAGGGCTTGGTCTCGCTATATTTCTCGTTTAAAATGTTCAGCAAAGGCATATATTCCTTGGCCCAGGCAATGCGTTGATGGCCTAAGGGGGCCAGCTTAATATCCTTAATCATGCTTTCCATGTATCAAAAATCCTCCTTGCTTTTCTCTTGCAATTTTTTAATATTTTCAATATAAGGCGCCGTAATCACGCCATATTCCGTAATAATCCCGGCGATGAGCTCCGCGGGAGTCACATCAAAGGCCGGGTTAAAGGTGGCCACACCGCTAGGTGCGGTCTGCTCGCTGCGGAAGGATTGCACTTCCTCACTAGCTCGCTCCTCAATGGGAATCTCCTCGCCGCTGGCGATGCTAAAGTCGAAGGTGCTCACCGGTGCGGCGATATAAAAGGGAATTCCATGAGCTTTTGCAGCCAAGGCCACGCCGTAGGTGCCAATCTTATTGGCCGCGTCGCCATTGGCGGCGATTCTATCGGCGCCTACGACCACGGCATTAATGCCCTTGCGCTTCATGGTCCAAGCAGCCATATTATCAGTAATCAGCGTCACGGGAATTTTGTCCTCAAAGAGCTCGTAGGCCGTCAGCCTAGCCCCCTGCAAGAGCGGTCTCGTTTCGTCAGCGTAGACCATCTTGATTTTCCCTTGCGCATGCGCGCTGCGGATTACCCCTAACGCCGTTCCCCAGCCACAGGTGGCTAGCGCACCGGCGTTGCAGTGGGTCAGCACCACCGCAGACCCGGGCAGCACGGCTGCGCCGTACTCTCCCATCTTCTTATTACGAGCGATATCCTCATTATAAATCTTCACAGCTGCTGCTTCCAAGGCCTTGATAATCTTGTAGGGCGCATTACCAGCCTCATTGAGCTCCACAGCTAGGTCGTACTGCTTCTTGCAGGCCCAGGACAGGTTCACCGCCGTGGGACGGGCACTGATTAGATCGTCCCGCACCCTGGCCAGGGCGGCCAAAAAGTCGGGTTTATCAGCGCACTCTAGCGCACCCAGCACCATGGCGAAGGCTGCCGCCGCGCCAATAGCCGGTGCGCCCCGCACCTCTAAGCGCTTGATAGCCAGCTGCACCCGCTGGTAATCCTTGCAGCTAATGAATTCGCATTTTTGCGGCAGCAGCGTCTGATCAAGCACCTCCAGTGCTTGCTCCCCGCTCTGCCAGCGCATTGTTTCTACCATAATTACTCCTTTAAAGCTTCGCTGCCTGCATCAGCGAACACAAGTGTTCACCACAGCTAAGTAGCTAAAGCCTACCTCTTACAGCTTGAAGCCACCGAATTCCTTCAGAGCAGTGTGACAGCCGCAGCTAGCCTCCACGGGCTCGTTATCGTTTATAAAGGCAGCAATGAGCTTATTCATATTAGTAATGCTCTTACCCATGGCCTCCACTACCTCCATATGGGACAGGGGTGTGGGCGAAATGCCTGCGGCCATATTGGTCACGATGGAGCAGGTGCTGTAGCACATTTCTGCCTCACGGGCCAGAATGCACTCAGGCATATTGGTCATGCCTACTAAATCACCGCCCAGCATAGCATAGGCTTTAATCTCGGCAGCACTTTCAAAGCGCGGGCCCTCGGTAGCCACATACACGCCCTCCTTATGGAAGGGAATGCCCAGCTTCTCCAAGCATCTAATAACTCTCTCACGCACGCAGGGGCAATAGGGATAGGAAAAATCCACATGCACAACCCCGCGCTCAGGAGTATCATAGAAGGTATTAATGCGGCTCTTAGTAAAGTCTAGCACATTGGAGCAGACTACGAAATGACCTGCCTTCATCTCCGGATTAAGGCTGCCTACAGCGGTAGTGGCAAAGATTTCCTCGGTGCCCAAGCTCTTCAAGGCCCAAATATTGGCCCGATAATTTACCTTGTGGGGCGCAGTCTTATGGCCCACGCCATGGCGGGTTATGAAAACCACTTGGTTGCCTGCGATTTCTCCGATATTGCACAGTGCTTGACCATAGGGAGTATCGATAATTTTCTCCGAAAAGCCCTGCAAGGCCTCAGGACTATAAATGCCGGTACCACCGATAATTGCTATTTTACGCATGATATGCCTCCTTCTAGCTTCACTTTTTAAAAATGCTTTCTTATCTTATTTATTATAGCATAAACTGCGCCTAAAGGGAACGGCTAGATTAAAAGTATACAATATGTTTATCAGTGTATACTGATTATGCTATAAAAAAAGCCTGAGCAGCACACTCAGGCTTAATTATTTGCTTGCAAACTGTCTCTTGTAAAAATACAATCGGTTCGAATTAGACTCCTACCGCGAAACGCGGCAGGAAACATATGTTCTCTTTAAAATCTACTTCTTGCCTCTTACGAAAACGACCTCTTTAGGTCCCTCATTTACTGCGTCCTCAGGGATGATCACATCATCGAAGCTGATGCCACGAGTATGCAGGGTGTGGTTCCACTCATGCTCGTTGCGGTGCCACCAGCCCAGGGCAGTAATGGGTACCCAGCTGTAAATAAAGAGCGGATACAGCAAGAGGTACAGCCAGGACTTCCAGGAAGCGCGTATTTTCCACAGCACGGCCACCGGGAAAATATATTGGCCAATGCCTACAATTGTCCATACCTCCAAGGGAATGATGGTATAGAGAATATTGGTATAGAAGGGCACGAAATTATACACATAGCTGCACAGGATGAAGAAGGTGGAAATCATCAGGAAATAGGGCTGGATCAGGTTCACAGAGCAGTCCAGCATAACAATGTTCCTGGTTTTAATGGCCTTCTTAATCATGGGCCACAGGTAGCGGTCCGCCACATCAAAATGGCCCTGGGACCAACGCTTACGCTGATGCCAGGTCTGCATAAAGGTCAGGGGCTTTTCGTCATAAATAATAGCGTCATGGGCCCAGGTGGTGGGAATATTTTCCATCATGGCCTGAATGGTAAACTCCATATCCTCGGTGAGGCAGGTGGCACGCCAGCCATAGCGCTTCAAAACCTCCGTATCAAAGCACATGCCCGTACCGCCTAGGCAGCAGGACAGGCCCATATTATACTTGGCCAGACTCCACACATGGTTCACAATCCAGAAGGAAATGGCAAAGACGCCACTAACCCAGGTATCCGTGGGGTTTTTGGCATCAATATAGCCTTGGATAATGCGCTCCCCGTTGCACAGGCGACTATTCATCTCCTGCAGGAAATTAGGATGCACCAGATTATCCGCATCAAAAACGCAGACAGCATCATATTTTCTATCCAGCTTAAATAAACGCTCGAACATCCAGGCCAGAGCAAAGCCCTTACCCTTGCCCTCCTGGCTGAAGCGCTCGTGGACAATGGCACCGGCCTTGCGGGCCACCTCCGCCGTGTGGTCGTCACAATTATCGGCCACCACAAAAATATCATACAAAGCATCGTTATAATTTAAACGACGCAGATTATCCACCAATTGAGCAATAACCCGCTCCTCATTGTGCGCACAAGCAATAAGGGCGAAGGTCTTGCTTTCATCATATATTTTAACTTCCTTTTTCTTGCCGAATAAGCCGAACCAGGACACGAAGAAATAATACAGAGTAAAAAATATAATCAAGAGCTGCAAAGGTATCATGACTATATCAAAAATCGTATACATCAAAAATCTCCTTTACTCCCAATGATTGCTAGAAATTTTGTAGTAGTCACTAAGGGGGTTCCTTAAATTATTTATTTTTGCCAGTGGCAGCACGATAAACATGGTTAATAATACCGGCGATGGTATAGGTGAACATGGCGATAAAGGGCCAAGCGCCGGGACGATTAAAGAGCATACCCGCACCGATTACCAAGGCGATAATAACGGGAATGCGGTACATGGGGTTACCCTTGCCCTTGAAATCAGGGAATTTGACCTCGCTGTACATAATCACAGCGATGATTAAGGTCATAATAGCAGTTACATAAGCGCTAAAGATATAGCCGCTGAGCACATAGGCAGCCAAGAAGCAGGCACCTGCGGGAATGGGCATGCCTTGGAAATAGCCGTGCACCACGCCAGTATTGCAATTGAAACGAGCAAGACGCAGGCAGCCACCCACAGCAAAAAGGCCGGCAATAACCTGACCTACAAGGCCCAGCTCCTGCAAGCCGAATTGGTAAATCATAATGGCCGGAGCCACGCCGAAGGAGCACATATCGCAGAGGGAGTCCATTTCCTTGCCGAAATCACCACCACCCACGCCCAGAGCACGGGCAGCACGCCCGTCCAGGGAATCGAAAATAACGGCGATGACAATGAAAAGCGGGGCATAGAAAAAGTCACCCTGAATAGTCTTAAAAATGGACAGCACGCCAAAAATCAGGCTGGCAGAGCTGATACTGTTGGGAACAAGACGACGATAATTCATGCTTTAATCCTCCCCACTACAGTGACACCGCCCACTACGGATTGACCCTTCTTCACGCAGATTTCCACGTTGCGAGGCACAATGAGCTCGGTGCTGGAGCCAAATTTGATCATGCCATAGGTTTCGCCCTGCTTCAGCTGATGACCTACGGTGACCCAGGACACGATGCGGCGAGCCAAAAGACCTGCTACCTGAATGACCAAAAAGCGGATGCGGCCATTGTCAATGCCCACAGCGTGGCGCTCATTCTCAAAGGAAGCGGATTTCTCGTAGGCCGGTACGAACTGGCCACAGGTATAGCGTTGGTATTTAATCTCGCCGTCCAAGGGACTGCGATTGGTGTGCACATTGAAGACGGAAAGGAAAATGGTCAGCTTCAAAGCGGGCTCATTTAAGTATTCGTCATCAAAAATCTCCTCCACACCCATAACGGTGCCATCGGCAGGAGAATATAAAATATTGGGGTCATAGGGCATGCTGCGGTGAAAATCACGGAAGAAATAGGCAAAATACACTGCCAAGACCACGGGAATGACCGCCCAATAGGCGCCAAACAAGAAATAAACGATGGCTGCGACTACTAATGAAGCTATAATAAAGGGATAACCCTCTTTGACGATAAACATAAGGATCCTCGCTTTCCAAATTTCCTAAACTCTAAAGTAGGATAAATTCCATGCAAATTCACATGAAAAAAAGTGATGGAGTCTTGCAAAAAAGCTCATTCCATCACTTTATTATAATACAGCTTATGGTTTTTGTCCACGACAACCGTTAAATATTTAACAAAAATATTGGGTTATTTAGAGGAAGAAAACATCACCTTCAACGCAAACCTAGGCAACGCCATCATGCGCATAAAGCGGCTGGGCTGCTTGTACAGGCGGAAGGCCCACTCCAGGGACGCATCCTGCATCCATTTGGGTGCGCGCTCCATCTTGCCCGCCAGCACATCGAAGCTGCCGCCAATGCCCATCAAAATGCGGGGCTTGAGCTCCTCACGATGGTCTAAAATCCACTTCTCCTGCTTGGGTGCTCCTAGGGCCACAAATAGCATTTGGGCGCCGGATTTATTAATTTCATCAATGATACCGGGAACATCGGCGTCGGTAAAATAGCCATTATGACAGCCCACAACCTGCACTCCGGGATACATTTCCTCGCTCTTGGCCTTAGCTGCCTCCGCAATGCCGGGAGAGCCGCCGAAAAAGTAGGCCTTATAGCCCTTTTTTGCTGACAAAGCCAATAAGTGATTGTACAAATCAAAGCCAGCCACACGCTCCGGCACCTTGTAGCCCAGATGGCGCCCGGCCCACACAGCGCCGGCGCCGTCGGGCAGCACCAGATCTGCCTTATGGCTAATAATCTCGTTATAGCTAGCATCCTCCTGACACATCATGATAATCTCTGCATTAGCAGTTACCACAAAGGTCTGCTCCCCTGCCAGCAGACGCTGCTCTAAGGAATCCACAGCCTGCTGCATGGTCATGGGATGCACGGGCACGCCCAAAATTTTTATTGGCTCTATCATATTCTAGCCTCGCTTTATACTATTGAATATAGGCCTTCAAAACATCGCTGTGCTTATCCAGGCACAGATATTTATAAACCGGTCGGCCCACGGAGCCGCGATGTAAATCCAGCTTTAATAAATGTAATGACTTCAAAAATTCCAGATACTTACGGATGGAAACCCGAGAAATCCCCACCTTCCCTGCTACCTCCTCCGTGGTAAACATGCCCTCTAATTGGCAAATGCAGTCCCACACCGTGGCCAGGGTATTCTTGTCCAAGCCCTTGGGCAGGCTTACAGCCACCTGCTCCTCGCGACGAATTATTGTTTGGTCCAAATCGGACTGGTCAATTATGCTTTGCTCGGACACAATGTGGTAGCGCTTGAGATAATTATTCAGCGCCAAATTAAAGCGCTCAAACTCAAAGGGCTTGATGATATAGTCCACTGCCCCCAGGCGCAGCGCTTGCTTAATTTTATCCTTGTCGTTGGCGGCGGACACGATAATCACGTCCACATCAAAGCCACGCTCACGGATTTTAGCCAAAAGCTGCAGGCCATCCATGGTGGGCATAAAAATATCGAGAATTAACAAATCATAGGCCTTTTTACTTAAAAATTTCAAAGCCGTATCGCCGTTATTGGCAATATCACAGAGCTGAAAGCCCTTAATCTGGCTCAAATAATGCTCATGGAGCTGGGCTACCATGGGGTCGTCTTCCACAACGAGAACGTTGATCATGCTAATCTACCTCCTTCTTCACAGGCAATCTTACGGTGAAGACGGTGCCCTCACCTACGCTGGATTCCACGGAAATAGTGCCGTTGAGGCTATCCACGCTTTGCTTAGCCAAAAAGAGGCCAAAGCCATGGCCGCTATCCCCCTTGGTGCTAAAGCCACGGTGGTAAATCCGCTTAATAGTATCCTCGCTCATGCCAGGACCGGAATCCTCCACCACAATGACAATTTCCTTATCGAAATCCAAAATAGAAAGATTAACAATACGCTCCCCATCAAAATTCTTTAAAGCGTCAAAGGCATTTTCAATTAAATTACCCACAATCAGCACTATATCGTGGACGGAGGGCACATCCAGCTCACCATGGAGCTCGCTTTCATCGGTCAGGGAAAAATCGATATCCAGCTCACGGCTGCGGCTAATCTTGCCCAAAATAAAGCCGGAAAGGGTGATGTCCTTCAGACGGGTCACGATATATGAGACCTCGGACTGCCTGTTATAGGCAATCTCCTGGGTATAATTCTTCAGCTCGTCATAGGCCTTCATATCAATAAGGCCCATAATAACGTGCATTTTATTCATAAACTCATGGGTCTGAGCCCTGAGGGCCGTAGCGTAGTTTTTAAAGCCGGTCAACTGATTGGCCATTTCCTCCACCACGGATTTTTTACGGAAGGTAATAACTGCGCCTAAAATGCGCTCGCCACCATCCAAGCCCAGCAGGGGCACGGCAGTCATAACGAACACCGTATCGCCAAACTTAATGGAAGCATCGGCAAAGCTCTTCCCTTCCCTAATAATATCATGCAGGGGCACATTCTTCAAGACATCCAAGGCAGATTTACCACACAGGTCATCCGTATCAGAAATATTGGCCTGCTTGAGCAGGGTGCGTGCCTCGGAGTTAACCACAGTAATAATACCCTTGGCATTGATGTTAATGATGCCCTCGCGCACGGAGTTCAAAATAATATTGCGCTCCTGCAGAAGGCGGGCAATTTCCTCAGGCTCATAGCCGAAGAGGACCCTTTTAATGCGTCCTGCCAGGAAAATCGCGCCCAAAATACCGATGACCAAGCCAAAAGTGGTGGTCAAAAGCAGAAACAAAACCGCATCAATGGTGGATTTATTGAGGATATCATCGGAATAGCCGGTAACAACATAGCCAATGGTTTCATTAAAGCTGTTTTTGACGAAGCCAAAGGCTTTATTGGGGATGGCATAATTTTCCTTCCAGCTGATGGTGTCCAGCTTGGCGTATTTTTGCATCAAATCCCTGGCGCTCTCCTCAAAATTAGGCAGGTTGCCAGGATTATACATTACCCTTAGGCGGCCATGCTTATCGTAAATGGCTACGCCGGCCTCATCGGAATGGTCAACCTCATTCACATAATTGGCCATCATTTTATCCACTGCCGGATTTACATGGAGATTCTGAGAGGTTAAGCCCCTCTGGATTTCATCAGAATTACAGAGGATATTGTTGATGCTCACAGCGTTAATGCTGACGCGGTCATAAATAACCTTGGAAACCCTGTAGGTTGTGAACATGGAGGCGGGCAGCAGGGCAATGCACACCACCAGCGTGATCAAAATAACGATCTGCTGGGACAGAGTAAATTTTTTATTCAGTTTTAAGCTATCAAAATTAAATCTTTTCCACATCTGCAGGCACCGTTAAGAACTGAATGCCGGGATTGCGGTCCAAAATCCAGTTTAAGGACCATTCATTATTGACGAGGATAACGGGACGATCTTTTTTGTCATAAACAAGCATACCGTTATCGAGGCCTTTGATATTTTCAATCAGCTTCTTGTCCTCCGCATATACCCAACGGGCCACGCTGTAGGGTAGCTGGTTCATTAAGAGCTTAGCGCTGTACTCGTTAAGCAGGCGGTATTCCAAAACCTCCAGCTGCAGCACGCCAACCACGCCCACGATGTAGCTTTCCAGGCCCACGCCCTCTTGGCGGAAGACCTGAATCGCGCCCTCCTGGGACAGCTGGATGATGCCCTTTTCGAACTGCTTGCGCTTCAAGGAGTCCTTGGGCTGCACGCGGGCGAAGATTTCCGGCGGGAACACGGGGAAATCCTCGAACTGCAGCTTAAGGCTGTTGTCGCTCAAGGAGTCGCCGATGCCGAAAATACCGGGGTCAAAAACACCGATAATGTCGCCGGGATAGGCCTTTTCTACAATGGTGCGCTCCTGAGCCAGGAATTGTTGGGGCTGGGCCAGCTTGACCAGCTTGCCGCTTTGCTTGTGGTACACGCTCATGCCCTTGTCGAAAACGCCTGAGCAGATGCGCATAAAGGAAATTCTATCCCTGTGGGCAGGGTTCATATTAGCTTGAATTTTAAACACAAAGGCAGAAAAATTTTCATTCTCCGGCATAATCATTGTACCATCTTGCAATTGTCTTGGCTGTGGCTTAGGAGACAGTTCCAAAAATTTTTCTAAAAAGGCCTGCACGCCAAAGTTGGTCATGGCGGAGCCGAAGAACATGGGGGTGAGCTCGCCCTCCTTCACCTTTTCTAAATCGAATTCGTCACCGGCCATATCCAGCAGCTCGATGTCGTTAACAAGGTTCTCGTAGAGCTCGTCCCCCAGCATTTCGCGAATTTTAGGGTCGTCCAGGGAGCCCGTGGTGGACTTCAGCTTATTGGCACCGTGGCTGGTGTCGTCCTCAAAAAGCTCGATGGTGTTTTGCAAACGGTCGTACACTCCCTTGTAATGACCATCGATACCAATGGGCCAGTTAATAGGATAAGCGCGGATATTGAGCACCTTTTCCAGCTCGTCCATTAAGTCAAAGGGATTGCGGCCATAGCGGTCCAGCTTGTTCACAAAGGTAAAGATGGGCAGATGGCGGCGGTGGCACACCCAGAAGAGCTTTTTGGTCTGGGGCTCCACGCCCTTGGCAGCGTCAATGAGCATGACGGCGCTGTCGGCGGCCATCAACGTGCGATAGGTGTCCTCGGAGAAGTCCTGGTGACCGGGGGTATCAAGAATATTGACGCGGTAGCCATCATAGTCAAATTGCAGTACGGAGCTGGTTACAGAAATACCACGCTGCTTTTCGATTTCCATCCAGTCGGATACGGCGTGCTTGGCGGTTTTTCTAGCCTTAACGGAGCCCGCCAGGTGAATTGCGCCGCCGTAGAGCAGCAGCTTTTCAGTTAAGGTGGTTTTGCCGGCGTCCGGGTGGGAGATGATGGCAAAGGTGCGACGTTTCTCAATTCTTTCTAATAGTTCCTGCATAGATTTCCTCTCTTATTCCTCTTTATAATCATCCATATTTTGTGCTTCATAGAGCTTATAGGCTTCCAAAACCTGCTTTTTGATATAATCAGGCATGGGCTTTTCCGTTTGCAGCTCCCCTCGCATGGTCACGCGGAAGGCCACATTTTCATATTTTTCACCGGCGTAGGTCTCGCAGGTCACGGCAGTGCGCATAAATTCATCGGTGAAGATGCAATCCTTGAGCACATGGGCCTTGCGCTCCTTGTCCCATGCGTCATAGATAGCATAGAGCTTTTGCTGGGCCTCCACGGGCACATCCTCGCCTATAACCACGGTGCCGGTCTCATCAATGGGAGTACAGTCCATTTTTTCATAAATGCTGCCATCCTCTAGCTCGATATCCACGGTCATGACGTAATCCTGTTCGTGGAAAACAGCGTTTTTAATCTGCCATTTAGCACGCCATTTGGCAATGCACTCGGGGCAGATGAAATTAGTATCGCGAATGCTGGTCTGCATGTAGTTATCGCGGTAGTACAGCTTCTCGCCGGGCACGAAGGCCTGGCCACACTCGCTGCAAACAATATCTAGGGTGCGAATCATGTATCTTATACCTCCACAGAGAATTAGAATTAGCTGCAAACTGCTTAGATGCCGCCGCCAGCATCGTTGTCCATGTCATTATCGTTATTATTGGTGGGCGGACGGTTGGGCTCGTTACCGGTAAGATTTTCCTTCTTGTAATTATCGTTACCGCTGGACATGTTGTCCCTAGCCTCGCTGACATAGTAAGCGCCGCGAAAGAAGGGATAGATATCCACGCCAAAGTCCACCTTGCCATTGCTGGTCAGATAGACGCAATCCCCCTCGTACAAGGGGATATTGCTGACCTTATTCTTACCCTTCAAGAGCTCCTTCACATTGACCTTGATGATGGGCTCCTGCTGACCGCTGCGGATAACGAAGACGTTTTTCTTGGCGGAAAATTGGGTAAAGCCGCTGGCTGCGCCGATAGCGTCCAGCAGATTGTGCTTTTTATTGAGCTCGTACAAGCCCTGACGCTTCACCTCGCCCAGCACATAAACTCTGGTAGAGCCTTCCCGCATGATGTTGATGGTCACAATGGGGTTCTTTAAATATTCGCCCAGCTTGGCAGTGATTTCATTGGTTACGTCAAAGGTGGTTTTATTATTGACGTTGATGTCGCCGATCAAGGGCATGGCAAAATAGCCGTCGGGGCGCACCACATAAGGGTTCACCTCTACGCCACCCTCCTTGGGTGAGCTTAGCTCAGGATTGTCAAAGACTTGGATGTTCAGCACATCCCCGCCATTTAGCATATACAGGGCTGCTTCGTTTGCAGGGATTGCTTTTGCTGCTGCCTGAGTACTTATCGGCTTAACCTCATTTGCTGCTTCTTTATTGGCTGCCGAAACCATGGGCGCGCTCATCATGCCGCATATTAATAATAAGCTTAGTAATAACTTTTTCATTACAATTTACTCTGCCTCTCATCTTTTCTAGATAT
>JBJDXC010000098.1:0-2966 GCA_051866475.1 Phascolarctobacterium sp. | reverse complement strand
GCCCGCTTTTTCCTGCCATAAGCCAAAATAATTCTGTATACTTTTAGTTAAACCATACCTCAACCGTAGTACCCTCGGCTACCTCCGTACCAGGCGCAGGACGCTGCTGGTAAGCAATACCGCTGCCATAAGGTTTGAGACGCAAATGCCCTTGCTGCAACAGTTCTGCCGTGTAACGCATGTCAATTCCCTTAAAATCTGGCAACTTAATTTTGCCGTTGGGCAAGAGTAGCACCTGAGGCATTTGCTTAGGCTTGCTCTTCGCCTTGGTGTCGTTCATCATATCAAAGGAAGGCAAGCCCTCTCTATTAGTGGGCTGAATACCCTTGGCAACCAAAATCTGCTGCAGCGTATCACGGAAAATAGGCGCGCTGACCTGGGAGCCGTAAAAGGCACCCTGAGGCCTATCCAGCATAACCAGCATAGCATATTTAGGCTTATCCGCCGGCACAAAGCCCACGAAGGAAGCAATGTATTGGCCTGCAGCATAGCCGCCACCCTCAGCCAGCTTTTCAGCTGTGCCTGTCTTACCTGCAATGCGATAGCCCTTAATGGCTGCGGTTTTACCGCCGCCCTCACTAACAACCTTTTCCATCATGGCGCGCATCTGAGATGCCACCTCTGGTGTAATCACGTTGCGAACCACATGCTTTTGCCCTTCCCTCATAATCGTACCGTCGGGAGCCACAATCTTTTTGATAATGTAAGGCTCCAAAAGCTCGCCCCCGTTGGCAATAGCACAAATTGCCCGTAGCACCTGTATCGGCGTCACCGCAATACCCTGGCCGATGGCCATGGTGGCCACATCGGGCTCATACATCATCTTAGGATCGTACAAAATGCCGTGCTCCTCGCCCGGCAAATCAATGCCTGTAGGCGAGCCGAAGCCAAACTTTTTGGCATAGCCGATAAGCCTATCCGCACCCAGACTCATGCCAAGCTGTACCATGCCCGTGTTAATGGAAAACTTGATAATCGTGGAGAAGGGCACATAGCCAAGTCCCTCGCCATCCCAGTTATGAATAATGCGGTCCGCAATACGAATGCTACCCGCATCATTAAAGATGGTGTTGGGGGAAATAATGCCCTCCGTTAGGCCCATACAGCCCACTATAGGCTTAAAAACGGAGCCAGGCTCATAAATCATGGACACAGCCTTATTATTCCAGGACTCCTGACTATACTTATAAAACTGGTTAGGGTCGAAAGTGGGACGGGAGGCCATACCCAAAATCTCACCCGTATAGGGATCCATAATGATGGCTGCCGCACCCTTGGCATGGGTTCTGGCGATGGCATCATCCATGGCATCCTCCAACACATACTGCATCTTGCTGTCCAAGGTAAGATAAACAGTTGGCAACTGCTCCTGCTTCTTATGCATATCCTGAGGATTATCACTTAAAAGACTGCCCAAAATCTGCTGGCCTGCCGCATCCACCATCAGGGAATATTTCGTATCCTTACCCTTTAAAACATCGTTGAGCTGGTACTCAATGCCGCTCAGTCCCACATCATCGGTACCGATAAAGCCCAAAATCTGGGCTGCAGTGCGCTTTTTGGTATAATAGCGCTTGCTTTCTTCCAGAAAATGCAGGCCCGGCAGTTTATTTTCCTTAATAATCTTGCGCACCTGCTCCTCGTCCTTGGGGTCCATCGTACGCTCAAGCCACACAAAGCGCCCGCCACCGGTGAAAATACTGTAGAGCTTGTCCTTATCCCGCTGCAGCACCGGCGCCAAAAGTTCCGCCGCGATGCGGCGCACATCCCTTTGGGGCCTTGCCTTGCTCATCATGGGGTCATCACTCATACCCTCCGGGTCCACATACAGTGAACCCGTCATAATGCTCACAGCCAGCTCCTCCCCGTCGCGGTCGACGATGCGACCGCGGGGATGCTTCTGGGTCAAATCCGCCGTCAACTGGCTTTCGCTCTGCTTGCGCAAATCATCGGCACGCACAATCTGCAGCCAGCCTAAACGGGCAATAACGCCCACAAATACTGCCAACAGCAAAAAGCACATCCAACCAAAGCGAATGCGGCCATCATTCAAAGTGAATTTTTTCATGAGCGCCACCTCTCATTGCGCACCATGCGCAAATTGTCCCGTCGCTCCTCCGGAGGCATGGCCGCATGCTCTGCTTCCCTGGCCTCCTCATCGTACACCGATAGCAAAAGGCCAATGGCGGCCATGGACAGCACCATGGAGCTACCGCCATAGCTAATAAAAATTAGGGGCACACCAATAACGGGCAAAATGCCGCAGACCATGGCCATATTGGCCACCGCTTGACCGATAATCAAAAAGGTCACGCCCCCGGCCAACAAAAAGCCACGTCTATCCCTAGCGTTAACAGTAATCGTACAAAAGGCAAAGCCCAAAAGTCCAAAAAGCAGCATTAAGATTAAAGCACCAATAAAACCGTTTTCTTGGCAGAAAATAGCAAAGGCAAAGTCCGTGTGGGCCTCGGGTAAATAGAAAAATTTACCTGCCCCATGGCCCCAGTGGGTGCCCGCAAGGCCACCACTACCAATAGCTAGCAGAGACTGCACCATCTGATACCCCTTGCCCCTAGGGTCCAGCCAAGGATCAAACCACACCTGCACACGCTCCATACGATAGGTGGAAGCTAAGGTCGTAGCTATAGCAGCTAAGCCACCCAAGCCCACAATACCTGTCAGCTGCCACCGCGGAATGCCGGCGATAATATATACACCCAACACCAGCGCCACAATAATTGCCGCTGTACCCAGGTCGGGCTGCTTATATACTAGCACTGCGCAGATAAAGGTTGCTGCTAACACCATGCGATGATCTCCCTTGGCAAAAAAGCTCACTCGCTCACCACGACGTAGCATTCCACCGAGATATTTAGCCGCCAGCATAATCACTGAAAGCTTGGCAAATTCCGAAGGCTGAATAGAAATTGGCCCCAAGTAAATCCACCGCGACGCACCCTTAGTAG